>NZ_JBVHWK010000002.1:15214-66129 GCF_055569445.1 Streptomyces sp. NPDC029122
CGACGACACAGAGGAATCCCCTCTCCCCCCCCCCCACCCCCCCCCCCCCCCCCCCCCCCCCCTCCCCCCGCCCCCCCCCCCCCCCCCCCCCCCCCCCCCCCCCCCCCCCCCACCTCGTACCGACCTCGGAGGGCTTCCGGGACGCGGTGGCCGCCGGCCTCGGGTGGGGGCTCGTCCCCGAACCGCAGGCGGAGCCGCTGCTGGAGGCCGGGGTGCTGGTACCGCTGGTGCCGGGGCGGTGGCTGGACGTACCGCTGTACTGGCAGCAGTGGAAGCTGGACTCGCCCGCGCTGGCGCTGGTCGCCCGGGTGGTCGCCGAAACGGCCATGGAGGAGCTGCGGCCGGCCTGACGGGGATGTGCCCGGCTTCGGCCGCGGGGCCGTGCGCCGGACGGCGAGCCGCGGCGGCCTGATGGGAACCCGCCCCGCTTCGGCCGCGGGGCCGTGCGCCGGACGGACGGGACGGCCCGGGTGTGGCGGTCCGTGCCGGGGCGTCTACTGGAGGGGGAGGACCGACCCCTGGAGCGCCCGGATGAGGAAGATCACGGCAGAGCTGTTCATCTCGCTCGACGGCGTCGTGGAGGCGCCCCACGAGTGGCACTTCCCCTACTTCGACGACCGGATGGGCGCGGCCGTCGACGCCGTGGTCGGATCGGCCGGCACCCTGCTCCTCGGCCGCAGGACGTACGACAGCTTCGCGGGGGCCTGGCCCGGCCGGGAAGCGGCCGGGGGAGAGGACGCCGACTTCGCCCGGCGCCTCGGCGACGCCCGGAAGATCGTCGTGTCCCGGCAGCCGCTCGACTTCGGCTGGCGCAACTCCGAGCGCCTCGACGGGGAACTCACCGAGGCCGTCACGGCGTTGAAGAACGAGCCGGGCGAGGACCCGATCGTGATGAGCGGATCCGTCTCCGTCGTCCGCCAACTGCTGGCCGCCGGGCTGCTGGACCGCCTCCAGCTGCTCGTCCACCCGGTCGTGCTGGGCAAGGGCATGCGCCTCTTCGAGGAGGGCGGTCCCGCGGTCCCGCTCGACCTGCTCTCCAGCGAAGCCTTCGGCACCGGCGTGCTCAACCTCTTCTACGCCCCCGTCGAGCGGCCCGGCAGCGCCGGCTACCGGGAAGCGAAGGCCCATCTGCCGCGCACCGGCGGATAGGGGGCGGCCGCCCGGCCCGCCCGCCGGTCGTGCATCTACGCTTGTGCCCCGTAGATCGTCGAGACGGACGACCGGTCGTGGAACGGAGCATGTGGTGCCAGCGGGCCAAACGGGGGAAGCGAACGACGGGGACCTCGTCGGCAAGGTGCTCGGAGGGCGCTACCGGGTGACCTCCGTGGTCGGCCGCGGCGGCATGGGCGTGGTCGCGCGGGCCGTCGACGAACTGCTCGCCCGCGAGGTCGCCGTCAAGGTCCTGCGGGCCTACACCGACTCCAGCGACGCCGAACTGGCCGACCTGCGCACCCGGATGGAACGCGAGGCGCAGGCCGCCGCCCGCATCCGGCACGAAGGCGTGGTCACCGTCCACGACGTGACCCACGAGCAGGGCCTGCCCGTCATCGTCATGGAACTCGTCGACGGCCCCTCCCTCGACGAGGTGGTGACGCGGCATGGTGCTCTCGACCCGTACGAGGCCGCCGCGATCGGCGCCAAGCTGATGGACGCGCTCGACGCCGCGCACCGGGCGGGCGTCCTCCACCGGGACGTGAAGCCGGGGAACGTCCTGCTGGAGCGGGGCGGCCGGGTCGTGCTCACGGACTTCGGCATCGCGACGATCGAGTCCTCCGGCGACGAGGCCCTGGCGAAGCTGACCCGCAGCGGCGAGCTGGTCGGCTCGCTCGACTACCTGCCGCCGGAGCGCGCGCAGGGCAGGGAGCCCGGCCCGGCCTCGGACATCTGGTCGCTCGGGATGACCCTCTACGCGGCGGTGGAGGGCCTGTCGCCGTTCCGCCGTACCTCGGTGTGGTCCACGCTGGCCGCGATCGTCGGCGACCCGCTGCCCGAGCCCCGGCGGGCGGGGCCGCTCGCTCCCGTGCTGCGGGAGCTGATGGCGAAGGAGCCGGAGCACCGGCCCACCGCCGAGCGGGCCCGCGCGATGCTGGAGCGGGTGGCGGCGGGCGGCGCCGCCCCCGTGCAGCCGGCCGCCCCCGCGCCGCCGGCCGCCGCCCCGCCGTCCCCGTACGCTCCCGCGCCGGTTCCGGGCTTCGGGCCCCCGCCCGCGGCCGGCCTCGGCGCCGTATCGTTTCCGCAGCCGTACGGCCCCGCCCCCCAGCCCGGCTTCCCGCCGCAGGGCCCCCCGACCGGCCAGCCCCTCACGGCCACCCGGCCCGGGTCGGCGGCCGTGGACCGGGCGCGGCGCCGCGGCCGCGCGGCGATGGCCGTCGCGGTGGTCGCCGTACTCGCCGCCGGGGGCGTCACCTACGCCGTGACCTCCGGCGGCGGCCAGGGCCGGGGGAGCGCGGCGGCGCCCACACCGGCGCCCGGCGGCTCCGCTGCGCCCGGCGGGCAGCCGGGCTCGGACTCCCCGGCCCCCTCGCCCTCCGGCTCGGCGGCCAAGGCCAAGCCGTCCGCGAGCGCCTCGAAGAAGCCGGGCACGCCGTCGCCCTCCGGGAAGTCCTCCTCGCCCGCCCCGGGCAAGCCCAGCCCCGTGCCCACGGGCTGCGCCGGCTGGACCCACCGGGACCCGACGCCGGGCACCTACGGCTACATCTCCGGCGACCACCACCTGCTGGCCGCGCCGTACCAGCAGTGCGCGAAGGGCACCCTGGTCAAGAGCGGCACGAAGCTCTGGTACCACTGCTACATCGTCAACTCGTACGGCAACCAGTGGACGTTCGTGCGCGTGGACGGCACCAACACCACCGGCTGGCTGTACAACCGCGACCTCACCCGCCAGAAGGGCTCCTCCCCGCCCTGTTAGCCGGCGCCGCACGGGCCACCGGGCGTGAGCCCGGACACCCCCGCCGGCGCCGGGCCGACGCCGCCCGCCTCCGCACCCGCCGGAAGGCGGCGGCGCGGGGACCCCGGGGGCGGGCGCGTGGCGAGCCGTCGGCGGGGCGGTGGCAGACTGGCCGCTGATCCGCCGAAGGAGAGTACGTCCGTGTCCATGTTCAGCAACCTGCGCCGTGCCGTGCGCCGCGGCTACCGGCGGGCCGTCGACCTCAGCCACCCCGCCCGCTCCCCGCTCGGCAGCGCCGTCGTCAACTGCGTGGTCTACCAGGACGGCGTGCGCCAGGACGGGTGTGCCGAGGCCGAGGAGGCGCTGCGCAGGGTCCGCAAGACCGGCCGGGGCTTCGTCTGGATCGGCCTGCACGAACCCTCGCAGCAGGAGCTCGCCGGACTCGCCGACCTCTTCGGCCTGCACCCCCTCGCCGTCGAGGACGCCGTCAACGCGCACCAGCGGCCCAAGGTGGAGCGCTACGACGAGACCCTCTTCGCCGTCTTCAAGACCGTCCGCTACGTCGAGCACGAGGAGCTGACCGCGACCAGCGAGGTGGTGGAGACCGGCGAGCTGATGGCCTTCATCGGCCAGGACTTCGTCATCACCATCCGGCACGGAGGGCGCGGCACCCTCGGCCCCGTCCGCGAGGCCCTCGAAGCCGAGCCGGAGCAGCTGGCCAAGGGGCCGGCGGCCGTGCTGCACGCCATGGCGGACCACGTGGTCGACGACTACGTGGCCGTCACGGAGGCGGTGCAGGGCGACATGGACGCCGTGGAGACGGCGGTGTTCAGCGACCACGGCGGACGCGGCGACGCGGGCCGGATCTACCAGCTCAAGCGGGAACTCCTCGAGCTGCGCCGGGCGGTGGCCCCGCTCGGCCGTCCGCTCCAGCACCTGGCGACGCAGCCGATACCGGTGATCCCGCCGGAGGTCCGCGCCTACTTCCGCGACGTCGCCGACCACCTGACCCGGGCCACCGAGCAGATCGGCGCCTACGACGGCCTCCTCGACTCCGTCCTCCAGGCCCACCTCGCGCAGGTGACGGTCGCCCAGAACGAGGACATGCGCAAGATCACGGCGTGGGCGGCCATAGTGGCCGTGCCCACCATGGTCTGCGGGGTCTACGGCATGAACTTCGACCACATGCCCGAGCTGCGCTGGACGTACGGGTACCCGCTGGTCCTCTGCGTGATGGCGGTCGCCTGCTTCCTCATCCACCGGGGATTCCGGCGCAACGGCTGGATCTGACCGGCGAGCGGGTGCGGCTCGAACCGCTGGGCCACCGGCACCACGACGGTCCCCTGCGAGGCCGTGCGCGACGGGAAACCCCGTGGGAACCCTGCGAGGGCGCTGGCGTCCCGGGTGTCCGACCGCATCGGCTGACGCAAGTCCCGCCCCTGCCGGCACACCCGTCCCGGGCGTGCTCAACTCCCCTTGAAACCAACGCGGTTGGCCTTATGTAAGGGTCCCGTGGTGGCTTGAACGCGGCGGTCGGAGGGCATAAAGCGGGCCCGGCCCCCTATCAGGCCGAGGGGCCGTCGATGCCGTCCTTAGGGGGGACTCGTGCACTACTACGTCGACGTCATCAAGCGCTACGCGGACTTCTCCGGCCGCGCGCGCCGCCAGGAATACTGGATGTTCGTCCTGTGCAGCATCCCGGTCGTGGCCGTGCTGATCGCGCTCGACTTCGCGCTCGGGAGCTACCCGGTCATCTTCTACCTCTACAACCTCGGCGTCCTCCTGCCCACCCTGGGGCTCAGCGTCCGCCGCCTCCACGACACCGGCAGGTCCGGCTGGTGGTACCTGGTCGGGCTCATCCCCTTCGTCGGCTGGATCGGGATGATCGTCCTGATGGCCATCGAGGGTGACGCCGGACCGAACCAGTACGGAGCGAACCCCAAGCAGCTCACCGCCTGACAGGCGCGACACGGCGGCGCCGCCGCCCGGCCCACGGGGCCGGCGGCGGCGCCTTTCGCGTTCCGTGACGCGTGTCTCGCCACGTCTTGCGGGAGGGGGCTGTCCGGACAGCCCCGATCACGAGATATCTTGATGTCGAGCAATGTTGCAGACGAGAGACGCAGACTGTGGAGCGGAGCATCCGGTGACTGACTCGACCATCATCTACACGCACACTGACGAGGCCCCGGCCCTCGCGACGTATTCCTTCCTGCCCGTGGTGCAGGCGTACGCGTCGACGGCCGGTGTGAATGTCGAGACCCGTGACATCTCCCTGGCCGGTCGGATCATCGCCGTCTTCCCCGAGTACCTCGAGGAGAGCCAGCGGATCGCCGACGCCCTCGCCGAGCTCGGCGAGCTGGCGAAGACCCCCGAAGCCAACATCATCAAGCTGCCGAACATCTCGGCTTCCATCCCGCAGCTCAAGGCCGCCGTCGCCGAGCTCCAGGGCCAGGGCTACGCCCTTCCGGACTACCCGGACGACCCGAAGACCGACGAGGAGCGCGAGATCCGCGCCCGCTACGACAAGGTCAAGGGCAGCGCCGTCAACCCGGTCCTGCGCGAGGGCAACTCCGACCGCCGCGCCCCCGCCTCGGTGAAGAACTACGCCAAGGCGCACCCGCACCGCATGGGCGCCTGGAGCCCCGAGTCGAAGACGAACGTCGCCACCATGGGCGAGAACGACTTCCGCTCCACCGAGAAGTCCGCCGTGATGTCCGAGGCCGGCACGCTGCGCATCGAGCACGTCGCCGCCGACGGCGCCACCACGGTCCTGCGCGAGTCGGTACCGGTCCTCGCCGGTGAGGTCGTGGACGCGTCCGTCATGCACGTCGACGCCCTGCGCACCTTCCTGAACGACCAGATCCAGCGCGCCAAGGCCGAGGACGTCCTGTTCTCCGTGCACCTCAAGGCCACGATGATGAAGGTCTCCGACCCGATCATCTTCGGCCACGTGGTCCGCGCGTTCTTCCCGAAGACCTTCGCCCGCTACGGCGAGACCCTCGCCGCCGCCGGCCTGTCCCCGAACGACGGCCTCGGCACCATCCTGAACGGCCTGGGCGCCCTCCCCGACGGCGACGCGATCAAGGCCTCCTTCGACGCCGAGATCGCCGAGGGCCCCGCCCTCGCGATGGTCGACTCCGACAAGGGCATCACCAACCTGCACGTGCCGTCCGACGTCATCGTCGACGCCTCCATGCCGGCCATGATCCGCACCTCCGGCCACATGTGGGGCCCGGACGGCGCCGAGGCCGACACCCTCGCCGTCCTCCCGGACAGCAGCTACGCGGGCGTCTACCAGGCCGTCGTCGAGGACTGCCGCGCCCACGGCGCCTTCGACCCGGCCACCATGGGCTCGGTGCCGAACGTCGGCCTGATGGCCCAGAAGGCCGAGGAGTACGGCAGCCACGACAAGACCTTCGAGATCGCCGCCGCGGGCACCGTCCGCGTCGTCGACGCCGCGGGCAACGTCGTCATCGAGCAGGAGGTCGCCGCCGGCGACATCTTCCGCGCCTGCCAGACCAAGGACCTGCCGATCCAGGACTGGGTCAAGCTCGCCGTCACCCGCGCCCGCGCCACCGGCTCCCCGGCCGTCTTCTGGCTCGACGAGACCCGCGCCCACGACGCGCAGCTGATCGCCAAGGTCAAGACGTACCTCGCGGAGCACGACACCGACGGCCTGACCATCGAGATCCTCTCCCCGGTCGAGGCCACGAAGTACTCCCTGGAGCGTATCCGCCGCGGCGAGGACACCATCTCGGTGACCGGCAACGTGCTGCGCGACTACCTGACCGACCTCTTCCCGATCCTGGAGCTGGGCACCAGCGCCAAGATGCTGTCGGTCGTCCCGCTGATGGCGGGCGGCGGCCTCTTCGAGACCGGCGCCGGCGGCTCCGCCCCGAAGCACGTCCAGCAGCTGGTCAAGGAGAACTACCTGCGCTGGGACAGCCTCGGCGAGTTCTTCGCCCTGGCCGCGAGCTTCGAGCACCTCGCCACCACCACCGGCAACGCCCGCGCCCAGGTCCTGGCCGACACCCTGGACCGCGCCACCGGCACCTTCCTCAACGAGGACAAGTCGCCGACCCGTCGCCTCGGCGGCATCGACAACCGCGGCAGCCACTTCTACCTCGCCCTGTACTGGGCGCAGGAGCTGTCGCGCCAGATCGACGACCCGAAGCTGGCCGCCGCCTTCGAGCCGCTCGCCAAGACGCTGGCCGAGCAGGAGCGGACCATCGTCTCCGAGCTCATCGCGGTGCAGGGCTCCCCGGCCGACATCGGCGGCTACTACCAGCCCGACCCGGTCAAGGCGGCCGAGGTGATGCGTCCCTCCGCGACGCTGAACCAGGCGCTCGCCCTCCTGGGCTGACGCCCGCAGCAGCAGGCGGTACGCGTTCCGCCCCGGCCGGCCCCGTGCCCGGCCGGGGCGGACCCGTGTCCGGGCCCGGGCGCGGGGCCCGCTGCCCGGCAGCGCGGGTCAGAGCCGGTGCACCCGGCCCTGGCCCACGGCGAGGGGATGCCGGCCGGCGGCCAGGATGCGCAGCCCGGGCGCGGCGGCGAGCAGCTCCCGCAGCCAGGTCAGCGCCTCCGGGCCGAGCCGGTCACTGCCGTCCAGGACCAGCAGCACGTCCCGCTCCGCCAGCCAGGAGGCCGCATTGGCCGTCCCGCACGGCAGGAAGGGCATCCCCGGTACGCAGCCCAGCGCGGCCACGAGGCCGCGTACGCCGCCGTCCGGGCTGACCGTGACCACCGCGGCGCCGTCGCAGAAGTTGGACGAGAGCCGCCGGGCGACGTCCCGCACCAGCAGGCTCCGCGCCTCGTGGAAACGGCCCGTCACCGTCATCACCCGGCCCCGCCGCACGGCGGTGAGCAGCCGGGAGAGCTCGGTGGAGGTGGCCGGGAGCGTTCCGGTCGCTCCGCCCGGTGGCGCAGGCCTGGAGTCGCCCATCATCACGATGCCCCCCGTCGCATGCGTGACCCGGTGCGGCGCGAGGGTGGTTTCGCGCCGCGTGAAGATGATTATCCGTCAATTCTGTGGCGCGGCCAGGGGAACGTCGTATTCCGTCGCCGGGGCCGGGGATCCCGGCCCCCGTCGCCGCGCCCGGCTCCCGGTGAACGGTTGTTCGTGCGGCGGTAATCCGCTCTACTGCTGAACAGCCCCGGCGGCGGGGCGTGTCCAGGGGAGGGATCCAGATGACAGGGCACCCGTACGGACCCCCGTCCCACCGGCCCCGCTCGGGTCCGCCCGGGCGCCGGCTCGCCCTGCTGGTCACCGCCTTCCTGCTCGCCGGCGTCTGCGCCGCGGCCGGCGTCGCCTGGAACCCCTTCACGGCCGCGGCCGGCCAGGACGCCGCCCGGCCCGCCCCCGACGGGCCCTCCTCCACCGGACCCGCCGCCATGCCCTCCGCCACCGGCCCGGACGCGGAGCACGAGGACCGGACACCGCCGCCCGCGGGGACCACGGCCCCGAGCGCGACCGCCGGCGCGGCCCGTCCGCCCGGGGCCCTGCCCTTCGACCTGCCCGCGCCCGCCGCGCTGCGCTCCGCCGCCGGCGGCCGCAAGCTGGTGTTCGCCCACTACTTCACCCCGTACCCGCTCTCCCTGGACAACGCGAGCGCCGAAACCGACTACTACACCCGTCACTACCTCGACCCCCGGGGCGAGAACGGCAAGCACCAGCGGTACGGCGGCCTGCTCCGCGACCGCCCGCTGCCCGTCCCGCCGAAGGACGGCGACTGGGAGTACGCCAACCTCCAGCAGGAGGTCCGCACCGCCCGGAACGCGGGCATCGACGGCTTCACCCTCGACCTGCTCTCCCTCTCCGGGAAGAACTGGGAGCGCGCGGGCCTGCTGATGCGGGCCGCCCACGCGGTCGACCCCGCCTTCAAGGTCATGCTGATGCCGGACATGACCTCCCTGGACACCGACGACCCCGCCGTGATCGCCGAGGCCCTGGCCGCCCTGGGCGGACACCCGGCCGCGCACCGGCTCGACGACGGCCGGCTCGTCGTCTCGCCGTTCAAGGCCGAGCAGAAGAGCGCCGACTGGTGGCGCCGCGTCCTGGACCGGCTGAGGTCGGGGCACGGGATCCGCACCGCCTTCGTCCCCCTCTTCCTCGACTTCGGCCCGCACCACGAAGCCTTCGCACCCCTCAGCCACGGGTTCTCCGAGTGGGGCAGCCGCAGCTACGCGGGCCAGGAGGGCACCGCCGCCGACGTCCGGCGGGCGCACGGCCAGGGCAAGATCTGGATGCAGCCCGTCTCCGTGCAGGACGCCCGCCCGAACCAGGGCGTCTACGACGAGGCGGGCAACACGGCCACCCTGCGCGCCACATGGACCCACGCCATCGAGGACGGCGCCGACTGGGTCCAGCTGACCACCTGGAACGACTACTCCGAGGGCAGCCAGTTCGCCCCGTCCCGGAACAACGGCCACGCGTACCTGGACCTCACCTCCTACTACCTGACCCGCTTCAAGACCGGCGGCTGGCCCCCGATCGTCCGGGACACCCTCTACCTCACCGGCCGCACCCAGTTCGCGGCCGCCGACCCGACCGGCGACCAGTCGCTGGTGATGTCCCTGCGCAAGGGCAGCGCCGCCTCCCGGGACACGGTGGAGGTGCTCAGCTTCCTGACGGAGCCCGCGACCGTCCGCAGCGTCGTCGGCTCCGCGGCGCGGGAGCACCGGGCCCCGGCCGGCGTCCACGCCGAGCTGCTGCCGCTGCGTCCCGGCACCAGCGCGGCGGAGGTGGCCCGTGCCGGCAAGGCCGCCGTACGGGTGGAACTGCCGTACCCCGTGGACCACGAGGTACCGGTGCAGGACCTCCAGTACTACGCGGCGACCAGCGGCCGCCCGGGGTGACCGGACGCCGGGCCGGGGACCGCGCACGGCCGGGGGACCGAACCGCGGCCGGGCAGGCCAATTCGGCCCAGGCGGCCCTTCCGCCCCCCGCGCGCGAGCCCGCATGCTCCGGGTGCGGGCCACGGAGCCCGCACCCGACACGTCCCGTCCGGAGGTACCCGTGCCCGCGCCGTCCGCCCCCTCCGCCCCGCCCGCCTTCCCCGGCGGCCCCGGCCTCTTCCGGCTGGACCCCGCCGTCGCCCACCTCAACCACGGCTCCTACGGAGCGGTCGCGCTGCCCGTCCTCGAGGCGCAGGAGGCCCTGCGGACCGAGGCCCACGCCGACCCCGACGCCTTCTTCCACGGCCTCCCCGACCGGCTGGCCGGCGCCCGCGCGCGGATCGCGGCCCGGCTGGGCACCGACCCCGACGGCCTCGCGTTCGTCTCCAACGCCACCGAGGGCGCCAACCTGGCGTTCGAAGCCATCCCCCTGGCCGACGGCGACGAGGTCCTCGCCACCGACCACGGCTACACCACCGTCACCGCGGCCGCCGCCCGCCGAGCCCGCGTGACCACCGTCGCCCTGGACCCGCACCTGCCCGACGAGGACGCCGTACGCGAGACCGTGCTGGCCGCGCTCACGCCCCGCACCAAGGTGGCCCTGCTCGACCACGTCAGCTCGCCCACCGCCCGCCTCATCGCCGGACCCCGGCTCCTCGCCGAGCTCTCCGCCCGCGGCATCACCACCGTCGTCGACGGCGCCCACACCCCGGGCATGCTGGCCGTGCCCGTCCCCGCCGGCGCCGACTTCTGGTTCGGGAACCTCCACAAGTGGGGGTACGCGCCCTCCGGCACCGCCCTCCTCGCCGTGGCCCCCGCCCACCGGGCCCGGGTCCGCTCCTTCTCCCCGTCTTGGCAGGACCACCACGGCTTCCCGCGCTCCGTCGAGTACCGGGCGACCGCCGACTACACCGGCTGGCTGGCCGCCCCCGAGGGCCTCGACCTCATCGAGCGGCTCGGCGCCGACCGGGTCCGCGCCCACAACAGCGCCCTCGCCGCCTACGGGGCGGAGCTGCTGGCCGGGGTCCCCGGCCTGACCCCGCTCCCGCACACCCCGGGCGTGGCCATGCGCTCGCTGCTGCTGCCGCCCGGCACCGCCGAGACCCAGGACGCCGCCGCGGCCATGCGCGAGGAACTCGCGGCGAAGCTCCGTATCCGCGTGCTGGTCTGGGCACGGCCGGGCGGCGGCGGCATCCGGGTCTGCGGGCAGCTCTACAACCGGGCCGAGGAGTACGAGCGCCTCGCCGCGGCCCTGCCCGGCTTCCTCAGGGGCGCCTGAGCAGGTAGGTGTCCATGATCCAGCCCTTGCGGGCCCGGGCCTCGGTCCGCAGCTCCTCGATGCGGCCCGCGACCTCGGCCAGCTTGCCCTGGACCAGGATCTCGTCCGGCGTGCCGACGTAGGCACCCCAGTAGATGTAGAGGTCCTGGTCCAGGTGGGCGGTGAAGGCGTGCCGGGCGTCCAGCATCACCACCACGTCGTCGACGTCCTGCGGCCAGCCCTCCGCGAGCCGGCGGCCGGTGGTGATCTGGACCGGCCGCCCGACCCGGTTCAGATTGGTCCGGTGCCTGGCCAGCAGCGCCGACACGCTGCTGATGCCGGGCACCACCTCGTGCTCGAAGGCCACCCGGCCGTGCTCCAGCACCTCGTCGAGGATCGCCAGCGTGGAGTCGTACAGCGAGGGGTCGCCCCACACCAGGAAGGCGCCCGTCTCGCCCTCCGCCAGATCCTCCGCGATGAACCGCTCGAAGATCTCGGCCCGCGCGCTGCGCCAGCCGTCCACCGTCGGGGTGTAGTCGGCCGGGGTGCGGTCCCGGTCCGGATCGCGGCCCTCCACGAGCCGGTGGCCGGGACGGGCGTGCGCGTCGAGCATCGCCCGCCGCAGACCGGTCAGGTCCGACTTCTCCTCCCCCTTCTCCAGGATGAGGAATGCGTCCGCCGCGCCGATCGCCCGGACCGCCTGGAGGGTCAGGTGGTCAGGGTCGCCCGCGCCTATGCCGATGACTGAGAACTTCTTCACCGGGCTATTGTGCCCATCATGCGCGCCGCCCTGTTCGTCACCTGCGTCAACGACGCGCTGTACCCGCGGACCGGCATCGCCGTCGTACGGCTGCTGGAGCGCCTCGGCGTCGAAGTGGACTTCCCCGCCGCCCAGAGCTGCTGCGGCCAGCCCCAGTACAACACCGGCTACCGCCACGAGGCGGAGCCGCTGCTGCGCCGCACCGCCGAGGCCTTCTCCGGCCACGACCACGTGGTCACCCCCTCCGGCTCCTGCGCCGCGATGATCCGCGAGCACTACCCCCGCATCGGCCGCAAGGCCGTCGAGGAGGGGCGGGGGAGCGCGCTGGCGGAGCTCGCGGAAGGTCTCGTACCGCGCGTCCACGAGCTGACCGAGTTCCTCGTGGACGTCCTCGGGGTCACCGACGTCGGCGCGTACTTCCCGCACACCGTCACCTACCACCCCTCCTGCCACGGCCTGCGCTCCCTCGGCCTCGGCGAACGCCCCCGGCGGCTGCTGGCCGCCGTCAAGGGCCTCGAACTGGTCGAGCTGCCCGGTGCCGAGGAGTGCTGCGGCTTCGGCGGCACCTTCGCCGTGAAGAACCCGGACGTGTCCGCCGCGATGGGCGCCGACAAGACCGCGGCCGCCCGGGCCACCGGCGCCGAGGTGCTGTGCGGGGCCGACAACTCCTGCCTCGCCCACCTCGGCGGCATCCTCCACCGCGCCGGGGACCCCATGCGCACCCTGCACCTCGCCGAGATCCTGGCCGCCACGGAGGAGGACCCCCTGCCATGACCGGTACGCACCTCGGCATGCCCGCCTTCCCGCCGTTCCCCGCCGCCGCCCGCGAGGCCGTACGGGACGGCGTACTGCGCGCCAACCTCCGGCACGCCACCCACACCATCCGGGACAAACGGGCCCGCGCGGTCGCCGAACTCGCCGACTGGGACCGTCTGCGGGCCGCGGGCAAGGCCCTCAAGGACCACACCCTGCGCCACCTCGACCGCTACCTGCTCCAGCTGGAGACCGCCGTCACCGCGGCCGGCGGCACCGTGCACTGGGCCGTCGACGCCGACGAGGCCAACCGGATCGTCATCGGCCTGGTCCGCGCCACCGGGGAGCGGGAGGTGGTCAAGGTCAAGTCCATGGCCACCCAGGAGACCGGCCTCAACGAAGCCCTGGAAGCCGCCGGGATCGCCGCCTACGAGACCGACCTGGCCGAGCTCATCGTCCAGCTGGCCCACGACCGGCCCTCGCACATCCTGGTCCCCGCCATCCACCGCAACCGCGGCGAGATCCGCGACGTCTTCCGCTCCGAGATGGCCGACTGGGGCCGGCCGGCACCCGAGGGACTCGGCGACGACCCGCGCGAACTCGCCGAAGCCGCCCGCCTCCACCTGCGCGAGAAGTTCCTGCGCGCCAAAGTGGCCGTCTCCGGCGCCAACTTCATGGTCGCCGAGACCGGCACCATGGTCGTCCTCGAATCCGAGGGCAACGGCCGCATGTGCCTGACCCTGCCCGACACCCTCATCTCGGTCGTCGGCATCGAGAAGGTCGTCCCCACCTTCCGCGACCTGGAGGTCTTCCTCCAGACCCTGCCGCGTTCGTCCACCGCCGAACGGATGAACCCGTACACCACCATGTGGACCGGACTGGGGCCGTCGAAGGGGGCCGACGGCGACGGCCCCTCCGCCTTCCACCTCGTCCTCCTCGACAACGGCCGCACCGACACCCTCGCCGACGAGACCGGCCGCCAGGTCCTGCGCTGCATCCGCTGCTCCGCCTGCCTGAACGTCTGCCCCGTCTACGAACGCGCCGGAGGACACGCCTACGGCTCCGTGTACCCCGGCCCCATCGGTGCCGTCCTCAGCCCCCAACTCCGCGGCACCGGCAGCGCGATCGACGCCAGCCTGCCCTACGCCTCCACCCTGTGCGGGGCCTGCTACGAGGTCTGCCCCGTCGCCATCGACATCCCCGAGGTCCTCGTCCACCTCCGCGAACGCGTGGTCCAGGGCGGACCCGTGACCCGCGAGGGCGTCCGCGTACGGATCCGGCCCGCGCACGGCCACACCGCCGAACGGGCCGCCATGCGCGCCGCCCGGCTCCTCCTCGACCGCCCCGGCGCGCTGCGGGCCGGGGAGCGGCTGCTGTCCCGCGCCCGCCGGCTGCGCCCGCGCCGGCTGCCGGGGCCGGGCCGCGCCTGGACCGACACCCGTGAACTGCCCGAGATCCCGGCGGAATCCTTCCGCGACTGGTGGACCCGCGAACGGGGGAGCCGACCGTGAGCAGCAAGGACCGCATCCTGGCCCGCATCCGCAGGGCCGCCTCCGGCCCGGACCCCGCCGTCCCCCGCGACTACCTCCGCGTCCACGGCATCCGCACCCCGGCCGAGAGCGCCGACCTGCTCGCCGCCCACCTCACCGAGTACCGGGCGAGGGTCCACCGCACCGACGAGGACGGCCTCCCGCCGCTGCTCGCGCGGCTGCTCGCCCTGCGCGGCTCCCGCACGGTCCTGGTCCCGCCCGCCCTGCCCCCGCACTGGCTGTCCGCCGCGGACCCGGCCCTCGTCCACGACCGCGCGGACTTCACCCCGTACGACCTGGACCGCGTCGACAGCGTGGTCACCGGCTGCGCCCTGGCCGTCGCCGAGACCGGCACCCTCGTCCTCGACGGCGGTCCCGACCAGGGCCGGCGGCGCATCACCCTCATCCCGGACCACCACATCTGCGTGGTCCGCGTCCCCGGCCAGGTCGTGGACTCCGTCCCGCAGGCCCTCGAACGCCTCGACCCCGCCCGCCCGCTGACCTGGATCTCCGGACCCTCGGCCACCAGCGACATCGAACTGGACCGGGTGGAAGGCGTGCACGGCCCCCGCACCCTGGAAGTCGTCCTCCTCGGCGCACAATAGGCCCATGCCATCCCACATCGCCCTGACCGCCCTCGTCGTCCACGACTACGACGAGGCCATCGACTTCTACACCCGCGCCCTCGGCTTCGAACTCGCCGAGGACACCCCCCGGCCGGACGGCTCCCGCTGGGTCGTGGTCCGCCCGCCGGGCGCCAAGGAGTCCGCCCTGCTGCTGGCCCGCGCCAAGGACGGGGCCCAGCGCTCCCGCGTCGGCGACCAGACCGGCGGCCGCGTCGGCTTCTTCCTCCACACCGCCGACTTCGCGGCCGACCACGCCCGGATGACGGCGGAGGGCGTCCGCTTCCTGGAGGAGCCGCGCCACGAGCCGTACGGCTCCGTCGCCGTGTTCGAGGACCTCTACGGCAACCGCTGGGACCTGCTCCAGCCCGCCTAAGCGGCACCAGGCGGCCCGGTCAGCCGGGGTGCCTCGGCCGCCGCGTCGATCCGCTCCCCGGCCTCCACCCGCCCCGCCAGCGCCCGGGCCCACCCGACCAGCCCCGCCACGTCGATCCCGTACGCCTCCCCGTACCCGGCCAGGGCGCCGGCCCCGCGCCGCAGCAGCCGCGCCCCGCCGACGGCGTTCCCCCGCGCGGCGTGCGTCAGCCCCACCGCCAGCTGCGCCAGCCCCCGCCACAGGGCCTCTTCCGCCCCGGGACGGGACTTCCACGCGTCCTCGAACACCTCGTGCGCGTGGAAGGGCATCCCGCCGTCCAGCAGCCGCTGCGCCTCCGCCACCGTCGCGGCCGGCGTGCGCACCACCCCTTCGGGCTGCCGCTCCACCCCCTCGGCCCCGTACGGCAGCGGCCGCCCCAACCCGTCCCGCGGCCGCGCGCTGCGCGCCCGCCCCTCACCGTCCCGGTCCCGTTCCCGTTCGCTCACCGAACCATCCTGCCCGCCGCCGATCACCCGTGCACACACACCCCTCGGCGTGGGGTAATGTTCTGCATGTGCCCGGCACGAGGGGAAACCCCAGGTGAAGGGCGCAAAGCGGTAACGGGACGTGGCGCAGCTTGGTAGCGCACTTGACTGGGGGTCAAGGGGTCGCAGGTTCAAATCCTGTCGTCCCGACTGTGCTTTACGCACGTCGGAGGTCGTTCTCTCATTTATGAGAGGGCGGCCTTTCGTGCGTCCGGGGCCGCTCGCGCGGACGGTTACGGCGCCGCCGCCCGGGCGGGGCCGCTCCGGCACGGTGGTGCCCGCGGTCCCGCCCGGGCGTCGGGTCAGGACGGGTCGCCGTACTGGAGGCCGCGTCCGTTGGTGCCGACGTACACGCGGCCGAAGACGTCGGGGTCGCCGGTGATGACGCCGGTGCCGCCGATGCCGCCCCACTGGTGGGCGTCGTCGTTGACACGGAGCCAGGTGGCGCCCTTATCGGTGGAGCGGAAGACTCCGGTGACGTCCTTGACGGTGCCGATCAGGTACAGGGCCTGGTAGGAGGTGCCCGGTGCCGCCTTGCCGAAGCCGAGGGCGGAGGCGGACTTCACCGGGGCGAGCCTGGTGAAGGTGCGGCCACCGTCGGTGGAGTGCAGGAGCCCCTGGCCGCCGCCGGAGATCCAGAGGTCCCCCTCGACCCCGGGAACGGCCTTGAGCCGGCCGTCGGCGGGCAGGTTGGCGGCGCGGGCGCGGAAGGTCGCCCCGCCGTCGGTGCTGGCGTACAGCGTGCCGCCGGCCAGTGCGTAGAACGTCCTGGCCGAGGAGCGGTCGGCGACGACGACGGCGCCGGTGCCCAGGCCGTGGACCTTCGACCAGCTCGCTCCCTTGTCGGTCGAGCGGTACGGGGCCTGGCCGGCCTGCGTCCAGACGATGGCCGAGCCGTCGGCGGAGAGCGCCACCCGGCCGCTGTCGGCGCCGGCCACCGGTTCGGACGCGAAGCCGTTCCAGCTGCGCCCGCCGTCGGTGGAGTAGGCGCCGTCCTGCGTACCGCCACGGCCGACGCGGACCATGATCGAAGGGTTGGACTGCGCGAAGTCGATGGAGGTGCTGTTGGTCATCATCGGGTTCTTCAGCCGCCCGGCGGGCACCTCGGTCAGGGAGTCGTGGCGGAATCCGCCCAGGTCGCCCATGGCCGTGATGACCTGGGCGCCGCCGGGCGGGGCGATCGCGTCCAGCAGTGCGGTCTCCTCCAGCCCGCGGGCCCCCACGCTCCAGTGGCTGGTGGCGCCGCTGTCGGAGGCGTTGGCGTCCTTGCTGCGCAGGATGCCGCTCCCGGTGCCGTACAGCACGTGCCCGGAGTCGAAGGGATCGATGGCCAGGGCGGTCATCCAGTGCCCGGTCCCGGTACCCACGTACGGAGCGGCGGAGGCGTCCCGCACCGACTTGTCGGCCAGGGCCTTCCATGTCGTGCCGCCGTCGGTGGTCCGGTAGACCTCGTCCTCCGGCCACCAGCGGTCGAGGGTCGTGACCATCACCGTGGAGGGCTTGCGCGGGTCGACGGCCAGACCGGAGAACCCGTAGTTGCCCTGGGAGGGGGAGACGTTCTTCCACGCCCCGCCGGCCGGCGTGTGCTTCCACACCGAGCCCCCCGTCACGCCGTTGGGGCCGAGGGCGTTGGTGTACGTCAGGTACAGCGAGCCGTCACCGGAGAGCACGCCGTGCTGCGGCATCTGGCCGGCCGGCTGCCCGGGGACCGCCTGCCAGGTGCTGCCGCCGTCGGTGGAGCGGTAGAGGGAGGTGGACGTGTCGGCGACGCCGGCGTAGACCGTCTTGCTGCCGGCCGGGCCGTACGTCACGAAGGAGACGCCCGTGCCGTTCTTGACGGGGAACGAGGAGACCTGGCTCCATGTCGCGCCGTGGTCGGTGCTGCGCCACAGGCCGTTCTTGCGTGTGCCCAGCAGCAGGGTGCCGTTGTCCGAGGGATCGACGGCCAGCCGCTCGCCCGCCCCGCGGCCGTCCTCGTTGCCGCCCAGCTTGAAGGGCAGGTCGGTGCGCCGGAAGGTGCGGCCGCGGTCCTCGGAGCGCAGGATCGCTCCGTTGCCCGCCCAGTCGTTGGTGTAGGTGCCGGCGGCGAGGTAGAGCCGGTTGGGGTCGACCGGATCGGTGGCCAGCGCGTCGATGCCCAGCAGGTTCCAGTCCTTCTCGCCGATCCAGTCGGTGAGCGGGATCCACTGCTCGGCCCCGGTGTCCCAGCGGTAGGCGCCGCCCATGTCGGTCCGCGCGTACAGCAGGCCCTTCTCCCGCGGGTTGAACACCAGGCCGGTGACGTAGCCGCCGCCCACCACCTGGGCGTTCCGCCACGTGTACGGGCCGGATCCGGGCGCCTTGGTCCCGGCCGTCTTCACCAGCTTCCACTGCTGGTTGGTGCCGCCGTGGGCGCGGTACTGGACGACTGCCGCGCCGTCGGCCGAGGAACCGCCGGCGACGTCCAGGACCTGGCCGCTCCTGCGGGAGGTGAGGACGACGGCGTCGGAACCGCTCACGTCGTCGATCCGCCATTCCTGGGAGGTGGAGGAACCGTCGGGCTGCTGCTCGGCGGCGGCCGCCTGGGAGGTCGAGTCGCCGGCTATGCCCAGCACTTTGCCGCTGTTGCGGTTCACCAGCTCGTAGTATCCGTCACCGGTGGGGCGCAGCTTCCACTGCTGGTTGGCGGTGTCCTGGTCGGTCCACTGCTGGATGCGGGTGCCGTCGGCGGTGGAGAAGGCGTTGACGTCCAGCGCCTTGCCGCTGCGTACGGAGACCAGCCGGTAGTAGGCATTGCCGTCGACCGTCGCGGCCTGCGAGTCGTCCTGCACGTACAGGAGGTACGGCACGAGGACGGCGGGCACACCGAGCAGCACTCCGGTCCCGATCCGGCGACGGCGGTGACGTCCGCGGCGCTCGCCGCTATTGGGGTTCTTCATGGGGAGTTGTTCTCCTTGCGTATCACTGTGGATCGGGGCAGGTCAGCGCTGCAGGGTGAGGAGACCCGGCCGGTAGGGCAGCCGGTCGTAGGGGCCGCCTGCCGTGGGCGTCTTGCCCTGGTAGAGGAACCGCAGGTTGCAGGGGTCGACGGTCATCGTCTGGTCGGGGTTGTCGCGGACCAGGTCACCGTGGCTGATGTCGTTGGTCCAGGTGGCGCCGCTGTTCGCCTTGCCCGCGAAGGGGCTGCTCTCGCTGCCCGCCTGCGGGGTCCACGAGCCGCTCAGGCTGGAGGCCGTGAACGAGCGGAAGTAGCGCGTCTGGTTCGCGCCCTTCGCCTCGACGATCATGAGGTACTGGTTCTGGCCCTGAACCCTGTAGACCTGCGGTGCCTCGAACAGCTTGTCGGGCGTGTCGCTCAGGACCGTCGTGTACGAGGAGCCGAAGTTGCCCGGGAAGTTCCCGATCGGCATGCTCGTCCGGTAGATCTTGCCGTTGTCACCGGCGAAGAAGAGGTACATGTTCCGGTCGTCGGCGATCAGTGTCTGGTCGATCGGGCCGGTGGGGGAATCGGTGCGGGGGATGCTGCCGGTGAACAGCGGCTGAGGCGCGGACCAGCCGTCCGGGTCGGCCGGGTCGCTCGACGTGCGGTAGATGAAGGGCCACGGCCCCCACTGGTACGCCAGCACCCAGACCTTCTTGGGCGCGAAGTAGAACAGTGTGGGAGCCACCGCGGCCTGGCTCATCCCGGTCTGGCGGGCCGATGCCATGTCCGGCCAGTTCGTGAAGGGCCCGGACATCATGGAGCCGTAAGAGGACCCCGAGAAGTTCGACCCGTAGACCAGGTGCTTGCCGTTGTGCGTCACGTGGGTGAAGTCCTTCAGCGAGGCCCACCCGTTCGCCGGCTGCGCCAGCGCACCCGTCGACGTCCACCGGTACGTCGACGGAAGAGCACACGTGCCCGTCGGCGCGGGCGTTGCCGGGGTCGGCGTCCCGGACGGGCCGGTCCACTTCTGGTTGCCGCCGGACCAGCAGGTGTGCAGCTGGATCTTGGTGCGGTTGGCGGTGGCCGCACCGACCGCGTCGAGGCACAGCCCGGACCGGACCCCGGAGATCGTGCCGTCGGTGTTGATGTCCCACTGCTGGCCGGCGCCGCCGTCGCAGTCCTCGATGACCACCGCGGTGCCGTTGCCGGTGCCGTTGTCCCTGGCGGCCAGGCACTTGTTGCCGTAGATCGTCAGCTGCTTGCCGGAGGTGTGGGTCCAGCGCTGGTTGGTCCGTCCGTGGCAGTCCCACAGCTGCGCCCGGGTTCCGTTGGCGGTGGTGGAGCCCTGGATGTCGATGCAGCGGCCGGAGGCGACACCCTTGATCGTGCCGGTGCCGGTGCCGGTTCCGGTTCCGGGGGAGGTCTTGAAGGCGTTCACGACGGCGGTGTAGGCGGCCTTGGGGTTGCCGTTGTTGTCGAACAGCAGGGGGCTCTCACCCTTGCGCCAGGAGTCGCTGTCGCGGATCCCCCAGACCGTGATGCCGGTACACCGGGCCACGGACAGGCAGGCCTTCACCGTGTCGGCGTAGTGGGCCGGCGACGCCTGGGCGATGTCCAGCTCGGTGATCTGGACGTCGACGCCCAAGGCGGCGAAGTTGGCCAGGGTGGTCCGGAAGCTCGCCGGCGGGCCGCCGGTGCCGAAGTGGCTCTGGAACCCGACGCAGTCGATCGGCACGCCACGGGACGTGAAGTCCTTGACCATGCTGTAGACGCCCTGGGTCTTGGCGTCCGACCAGTTCTCGATGTTGTAGTCGTTGTAGCAGAGCTTGGCGGAGGAGTCGGCCGCCCGGGCGGTGCGGAACGCTTCCTCGATGAAGCCGTTGCCCAGTACGTTCTGGAACACCGAGCCACGGTGCTGGCCGGAGCCGTCGGCGAACGCCTCGTTGACCACGTCCCAGGAGTGGATCTTGCCCTTGTAGCGGGTCATCAAGGTGGTGATGTGGTTGTTCATCACACCGCGCAGCGTGTTCGCGTCGCCGATGGAGTTGACCCAGGACGGGAGCTGCGAGTGCCAGACCGCGGTGTGGCCGCGCAGGCGCTGGCCGTGCGCCGCGGCACGGTTGACGATCTGATCGGCCGGGCCGAAGGCGAACGTGCCGCGGGACGGTTCGACGGCGTCCCACTTCATCTCGTTCTCCGGGGTGATCATGTTGAACTCCCGGTCCAGGACGGCGGCGTACCTCGCGTCGCCGAGCCTGCCGGCGGCCACGGCGGTGCCGAAGTACCTGCCCGAGGGCGCCGCCTGCGTGCCCAGGGGTGTCGCGGCTCCGGCGGAGCCGGGGAGGAGCGTCACGACACCCGCCACCAGAGCCGCGGCCGACAGCCCGATCGTCAGTGTCCGGCGGCGCTGGCCGCGCCGGTGCAGGCCCTTCATGCTGCTCCTCGGTGGACTCGGGTCGCCTCGGGGGGCGTGATCGCGGGTGCGTCGGCCGGTACGGCCTGGTCCGCCGCGAGGCGGGTGCGGAGCAGGACGAGACGCCGATCCTGCGTACGGGTCCTGCGGGGTTCACGGGGATGTCGCGTCATGGGGCGCTTTCCTCTGCGGATGTGCGATGGGGAGGTGGGGGTCCGCCCACGCCGGCTCGTGAGGCGAGCGGCGGGAAAGGACCCCACGAAGTGGAGGCTCCCGAACGCGAGGCCGCGTAACGGAAAAGCGGCGCCACCTCCGGCGAACGCCCCGTGATAGATCTCGCAGGCGAAAAGTGTTACGCCGAGTCCCGCGGTCCGGTCGTCCGTGGGGGAGGGAAGGCCGTCCTGCTCGGCGGTGGTGTGTCCAACGGCCCTGATGGGGTGGTCGCGGTGCTCGGGCCTCAGGCCGTTCGGTTCGGCGGGGTGCCGGTCGGCGCGTGGGGACCGACGGCCCCGGAGGCGCGGCGGCACGCGGACGGCTCACTGCCGGGTGGTGAACCGCGCATGCGGGGGCCGGGTGCCGGCTCACCGGCTGTCACGGCGCGGCGCGGCCCGGGACGGTCAGGGACGGTCAGGGACGGTCAGGGAGCGGTTCTCAGGACCGGGCCTTGCGGACGACGAAGGAGGCCTGGCCGGCGAAGGCCCGAGTGCCATCGGTGCCATCGAGCCAGATCCCGCCGTCGCGGTGGCGGATGACCGATCCGGGGTAGTTGTGGGAGTGCAGGGTCACCGACCCGGCGACCGCCCCGGGGCGCGGACAGAAGGTGGCGTCCTTGCGGAACAGTTCGCTGCCGTCGTCGGTGCTCAGCCGCAGCCGCAGATAGTGGTGCCGCAGATAACGGCCGTCGGCCGCACGGAAGGTGACACACCGTGTGTCGGCCAGCCCCCGGACCACGGTGAACGTGATGCGCTGCCGTGCCTGCGCACTGCTGGACGCGGACACTCCGCCCAGCGTCGCGAAGTCGCCGGAATACGTCAGGTAGAGGTCGGGTTCGTCCACGGACTCCAGTGATTGCGCGCCCAGCGGGACCGTGCCGGCGACCGCGGACGGACTCGCGGACGGTGGTCCGGCCGACGTGGGGGTGCTCGACGGGACCGGCGTGGGGCTGCCGGCCGGGGGAGCGGCGACCGTGGGATCGCCGGCCGGGGGAGCGGCGGTGACGCCGGGCGCCCGGTGCGCCGGTTCCGGCCAGGCCGCGTAGGTGGCGGCACCGGTGATGAGCACCGCGCCGGCGGCGAGGCTCGCCAGCGGATGGGCGGTCACCACGTGGAGTTTGCCGGTCAGAGCGCCGTGCAGACCGCCTCCCGCCGTCGCGGTCGCGCTCGCCGTCGCCGTGCCGACGGCGACGGGGGCCGTGGCCAGCCCGGCGGCGCTCGCGGCCGAACCAGACAACAGGCCCTTGGCGGTCAGCGCGGCGATGAGTCCGGCGGGGACGGCCAGGGGAGCGAAGCTGAGGAGCAGCAGCTCGGCAGGGACCCGGTTCGCCGCCGTCGCCGTGCAGACCGGGCAGTCGCGGGTGTGCCGCGCGATCCGCTTCCGCCACACCGATGTCCGCAGACCGTCCCAGCCGGCGACGGTCTCGTCCAGCCGCGGACAGCGCGGGCGGGCCTCCAGCGCGGCGACGATCGTCCGGCTCAGGTCCAGCTGCTCGCGCATGCGCTGCAGGCGCACTCCGGCGTGGGCGACGGTGAGGCCCGTCGCGGCGGCCGTGTCCTCACGGCTCAGCAGTCCGGCGCGTTCCTGCCACCACAGTGACAGCAGCACCCGGTGGTCGGGGTCGAGCCACCGGCCGGCCTCGGCGATCTGACGGCGCTCGTCCGACACGTGCAGACGCAGGATCGTCGCGTCCGCGGGCTCGGGGCCCGCATCCGGTAGGTGGACGGCCTCGTCGATGACCGCCGTCCTGCTCGCCAGGACGCGGTGCCGCTGCCCATGGGTCTGTATCTGGCGCAGGGTGATCGACACCAGCCAGGAGCGGAAGCTGTCGGGGGCGCGCAGCGCGGGCAGATCACGCACCACGCGCAACAGGGTTTCCTGGACGACGTCATCGACGTCGGCATGTCCGCTCACCGCTCGTCGGACGATGTTGTAGATCAAGGGCAGGTAGGCGGCGATCAGTTCTTCGCGCGCCCGGTCGTCCCCGGCCTGCGCCGCGACGACCAGCCCCGCGTGGTCCGCGTCCATGAGCCCCGTTTCCACCTTTCTCATTACGGCGTCAGACCCTAGCCTCCGCAAAGGTGTGCGACCAAAGTCCGTGCCCCGGACCGGGGATCGGGACCCTGCCGTGTGTGCGAGCCCGGTGCCCATGTCGATCCTCGCAACCGTCGTGGTGCGGGGTCGCACGCCTCTCACCCGCCCGGGTGCCTCGCCGGGGGCACGAGCTGGGTCGCCGCGCGTGTGCGCGTGGCCCATCCGGCCCCTACCGCGACGTTTCCGCTGTGTCAGCGTCGTTGGGGGCAGGTGCACTGAGGACCATGGGGCCACGTGTCCGTGGACCGCGGGGTGATCCGCCCCCGCCGCCGTGGCGACGGTTCGCATTCCCGTGGCGGGGCATCGGAGACTCCGGTTCCACCGGTCCGGCTCCCGCCGCGACCCCACACGACGGAGGAAGCATGCGCAAGGACGAGCGTCCGGCCGGCGTACCGCTGACCGACGAGGAACTCGGTGCGCTCGACGCGCACTGGAGGGCCGCCAACTACCTGTCGGCCGGACAGATCTACCTGATGGACAACCCGCTGCTGAGGAAGCCGCTGGAACCCGGGCACATCAAGCCGCGGCTGCTGGGCCACTGGGGCACCTCCCCGGGCCTCAACCTCGTGCACACCCACCTCAACCGGATCATCAAGCGGCACGGCATCGACGCGCTGTGCGTCTGGGGTCCCGGGCACGGCGGGCCGGCCGTTCTCGCCAACTCCTGGCTGGAGGGCAGCTACAGCGAGGTCTACCCGGACGTGAGCCGCGACGAGGACGGCATGACCCGGCTGTTCCGGCAGTTCTCCTTCCCGGGCGGGGTGCCGAGCCACGTGGCACCCGAAACCCCCGGCTCGATCCACGAGGGCGGTGAATTGGGCTACTCCCTGTCGCACGCCTACGGCGCGGCCCTGGACAACCCGGACCTGCTGGTGGCGTGCGTCATCGGCGACGGCGAGGCGGAGACGGGACCGCTCGCCGCATCCTGGCACTCCAACAAGTTCCTCGACCCCGTCCACGACGGTGCGGTCCTGCCGATCCTCCACCTCAACGGTTACAAGATCGCGAACCCGACCGTGCTCGCGCGGCTGCCCGAGGCCGAGCTCGACGAACTGCTGCGGGGCTACGGCCACGACCCGCTGCACGTCACCGGTGACGACCCGCACCGGGTCCACCGGGCCATGGCCGCGGCGATGGACACGGCCCTCGACCGCATCCGGCACGTCCAGCGGCGAGCCCGTACCGGCGCCCCCGCGGGACGGCCGCGCTGGCCGGTGATCGTCATGCGCACGCCGAAGGGCTGGACCGGGCCGGCCGAGGTCGACGGCCTGCCCGTCGAAGGAACCTGGCGCTCCCACCAGGTGCCCCTGGCGGAAGTCCGCGACGACGACGGCCACCGGGCCCAGCTGGAGGCGTGGCTGCGCTCGTACCGCCCCGAGGAGCTCTTCGACGAGACCGGCCGGCCGAGCCCCCAGGTGCTGGAATGCGTGCCGGAGGGCGAGCGGAGGCTGGGTGCGACCCGGCACGCCAACGGCGGCCTGCTCCTGCGGGACCTGCCCCTGCCTCCGCTCGAACGGTTCGCCGTGCCCGTGGACCGGCCCGGCGCCACCCGCCACGAGCCGACCGCGGTGCTGGGGCAGCTGCTCGAAAGCGTCATGGCCTCCACCGGCGAGCGCCGCGACTTCCGCCTCGTCGGCCCCGACGAGACCGCCTCCAACCGCCTCCAGGCCGTGTACGCCGCGAGCGGCAAGGCGTGGCAGGAGCCGGTCCTGGAGACCGATGAGCACCTCGACCGGCACGGCCGGGTCATGGAGATCCTCTCCGAGCACACCTGCCAGGGCTGGCTGGAGGGCTACCTGCTGACCGGGCGGCACGGACTGTTCTCCTGCTACGAAGCCTTCGTCCACATCGTCGACTCCATGGTCAACCAGCACATCAAGTGGCTCAGGACCTCCCGCGCCCTGCACTGGCGCGCACCGGTCGCCTCCCTCAACTACCTGCTCACCTCCCATGTCTGGCGCCAGGACCACAACGGCTTCTCCCACCAGGACCCCGGCTTCGTCGACCACGTCCTCAACAAGAGCCCGGAGGTCGTCCGCGTCTACCTGCCGCCGGACGCCAACACCCTGCTGTCCGTGGCGGACCACGTCCTGCGCAGCCGTGACTACGTGAACGTGATCGTGGCCGGCAAACAGCCCTGCTTCGACTGGCTCTCCCTCGATGAGGCCCGCGCGCACTGCGCCCGCGGGGCCGGCCTGTGGGCATGGGCGGGCACCGAGGACGGCACGCGCGACCCGGACGTCGTCCTCGCCTGCGCCGGTGACGTCCCCACCCAGGAGATCCTCGCGGCGGCCGGCCTCCTGCGGCACCATCTGCCCCGGCTCGCCGTACGCGTGGTCAACGTCGTGGACATGACCCGGCTCATGCCCCACGAGGAGCACCCCCACGGCATGACCGACCTGGAATACGACGCCCTGTTCACCCCCGACAAGCCGGTGATCTTCGCCTACCACGGCTACCCCTGGCTCGTGCACCGCCTGGCCTACCGCCGCACCGGCCACCCGAACCTGCACGTCCGCGGGTACAAGGAGATGGGCACCACCACGACCCCCTTCGACATGGTCGTACGCAACGACCTCGACCGCTACCGCCTCGTGATGGACGTGATCGACCGCGTGCCGGGACTCGCCGTACGGGCCGTGGGCGTACGGCAGGCCATGGCGGACGCCCGCGTCCGCCACCACGCCTGGATCCGCGAACACGGCACGGACATGCCCGAAGTCACCGACTGGACCTGGGGCGACGACCGGCCGGCCGGTGGCAGGTGAGAGAGGCACACCCGTTGAGGGATGTGCCGCGCGGCTCGTGCCGCCGTCAGCGACGGCCGCGGCCCGTTCCCCGGCCACACCCCGCAGCTCGCGCTCCGCGCCGGTACGGCACGGGCCGGGGGCGTGACCGGGCCGGTGGACGGGGGTGGTCAGGACGCGGTGGGAACCTCCACGTCGAGGCCGCGAGCGGCGACGAGCTGCGCGCTGCCGTCGGCGAGCCGGTACGACATGCCCACCACGCCGAGGCGGCCCGCTGCTACTGCCTCGGCCAGGACGCGGGAGCGGTCGAGCAGCAGGTCCACCGTGTGCTCGATGTGCTCGGCCAGGATCTCGTCGGCCGTCTCGCGTCCGGCGGCGCGGGCCGCCAGCACGCTGGGAGTCACCCGTTCGACCACGTCGCGGACGAAGCCGCCCGGCGTCTGCCCGTTCTCCAGGGCGGAGCAGGCCGCGGCCACGGCGCCGCACGAGTCGTGACCGAGGACGACGACCAGCGGCGCGTTGAGGACGGCCACGCCGAACTCGATGGAACCAAGGATTTCCGTGCCGGCGACGTGCCCGGCGGTGCGGACCACGAACAGGTCGCCCAGGCCCCGGTCGAAGATGATCTCGGCGGCCAGCCGGGAGTCGGAGCACCCGAACAGCACGGCGAAGGGCTGCTGGGACGGTGCGGTCTGGGTGCGGCGTGCGGCGTCCTGGTTCGGGTGCTCGGGGGCGCCGGTGACGAAGCGCTTGTTGCCGGCCATGAGCAGGTCGAAAGCCTCGCGGGGCGACGGCGTCTGGATCTTCTCAGTCATGGCGCCAGCCTACGAGGTGACTTCGGCCGTCGCACCGGCCGACCCGGGCACTTGTACGTTCGCCGGGAACGCTCCGGCGAAGAACGGTGCGGTGGCCCGGGCGCCGGCCCTTCGGGCCGCCGGTAGCGCGAGACCGGCGGCCAAGGCAAGTTCGACCGCGCCACTGGCCTTGGTCCAGGCCCGGGGCTTCCGCCCTGTCCGAGCAGCTCGCGGTCCTGCGCCGCTCGGGGATCCCGAGGTCCCGGCGCCGTGGGCGGCCACCTGGTGGTCACCCGCCGCGAGGGGCGGGCCGGTGAGTGCCGAGGCCGGACCGGACTGTGGCGTTCACCGGCCTGCGGGGAACCGGCCGCGCCGGGGCACCGAGTCCAGGAGGAGCCGGGTGTATGGGTGTTGCGGCGCCTCCAGGACCCGGGAGACCGGGCCCGTCTCCACGACGCGACCCGACCTGAGCACGAGGACCTCGTCGGCGATGTGCCGGACCACCGCCAGGTCGTGCGTGACGAACAGGTAGCCGATCCCCGATGTGCTGCGGATCCGGGCGAGGAGTTCGAGTATCTGGGCCTGGATCGACACGTCGAGCGCGGCGACGGCCTCGTCGAGGACGAGGACCCGGGGCTCCACGGCAAGGGCGCGCGCGATCGCCACGCGCTGCCGCTGGCCGCCGGAGAGGTCACGGGGGAGGGCGGCGGCCTCGCGCGTGCCGAGGCCCACCTGGTCCAGGAGCTGGGCGACCCGGGCGCTGCGGCCCGGCGCGTCGAGGGCCGTGTGGAGGCGCAGTACCTCGTCCAGGCATCCGGAGACGGTCACCCGCGGGTCGAGCGAGAGGTACGGATCCTGGAAGACCATCTGGATCTCCCGGGCCCTTGCCAGCCGTTCCGCCCTCCGCCGGGGCCGCGCGGAGCGGTCCCGGCCGTCCAGGCGGACGGTCCCGCCGTCCGGGCGCTCCAGGCCGACGAGCATCCGCACCGTGGTGGTCTTGCCGCTGCCCGACTCGCCGACGATCGCGAGGCAGGCCCCGGGCGCCAGGGAGAACGACACGCCGTCGACCGCCGTGTGGTCCCCGTACCGCTTCCGCAGGCCTTCGACGACCAGCCCCTCGACCGCCGGGCCCTCGACGACCGGTTCCTCCTTCGCTGAGGCGGTCACAGCGTGATCCCTTCGTCGGCGCGGTGGCAGGCGGCGAGTCCGTCGCCGTGCCGGGTGAGTGCGGGCTTCTCCTCGGAGCAGCGCGGGACCGCGTGGGCGCAGCGCGCGGCGAAGGCGCAGCCCGGCGGTGCCTCGGCCAGGGAGACGGGACGCCCGGGGATGGGGCGGGGGGCGGGCGCGCCCGCTTCGATGCTCGGCGTGCAGGCGAGCAGCCCCGCGGTGTACGGGTGCCGCGGGCGGTCGAACAGCTCGTCGGTACCGCGCGTCTCCACGATCCGGCCGGCGTACATCACGTACACCCGGTCACAGACGGTGGCGGCCAGTTCCAGGTCGTGGGTGACGAAGAGCAGGCCGGTGCCGCGTTCGGCGCGCAGCCGGGCGAGGAGTGCGACGATCTCCGCCTGGGTCGTGACGTCCAGGGCGGTGGTCGGCTCGTCGGCGACGATCAGCGCGGGTTCGGCCGCGAGCGCGGCGGCGAGGACCACCCGTTGGAGCATGCCGCCGGAGAACTCGTGCGGACGGCGGCGCAGGGCGCCGCGAGGGTCTCGGATACCGACCGCGTCGAGGAGTTCGAGGGCCCGCGCGGTCGCCGTGGCGGCCGGGGTGCCGGCCGCGCGCAGCCCTTCGGTGAGGAAGTCGCCGACGCGGCGCAGCGGGTTCACGGAGGCGCGCGGATCCTGGTGGACCATGGCGACCTGCCGGGCCCGGAGCCCGGTCAGCTCGGCGCGGTTCATGGTGAGTACGTCCCGTCCGGCGACCCGGACCTCGCCGTCGGCGCGTGCTCCGGCGGGCAGCAGCCCGAGGACGCTGCGGCACGCGACCGACTTGCCGGAGCCCGACTCGCCGACGAGGCCGACGCTCTCACCGGGGCGTACCCGCAGGCCGACTCCGTCCAGGATCGGCCGCGCGGCCCGGTCGGCGGTCAGCCGTACCCCGAGCCCGTCGATCTCCAGTACCGGATCCCCGCCTCCGGCCGGGACCTCGGTCACGTCCGTCCGTTCCCGCTGTTCCTCCACGCGCTTCACCGCTTCCGCCTCGCGATCCGGTCGGCGAGGCCCTCGCCGACGATGCCGAACGCCACCACGGCGAGCACGATGCACGCGGAGGGGGCGAGGGCGGGCAGCATCGCCCCCTGCTGGACGGCCGACTGGCCTTCGTTGATCATGGCGCCCCAGTCGGCGGTCGGCGGCTGCACGCCGAAGCCGAGGTAGGAGAGCGCCGCCAGGTCCATCAGCGCGTACCCGAAGTTCATCGCGGACTGGGCGAAGACGGTGGGGGCGATGTTGGGCAGCAGGTGGCGCAGGCAGACGTTCCAGCCGGACCAGCCCTGCACCCGGTAGGACTCGATGTACGGGCGGGCCTTCTCCTGGCGCGCGATGCCGCGGACCAGGCGGCCCACGTACGGGGTGTAGGCCACCGCCATCGCGATCACGGGCGCGGTCATCCCCGGGCCGACGACGGAGACGAGCAGGATCGCGAGCAGGAGTCCGGGTATCGCGAACACCATGTCCATCGAGCGGGACAGGACCGAGTCCGCCCAGCCGCCGCGCCAGGCCGCCGCCACGCCGAGCAGGGTGCCGGCCAGGGTGGAGACGCCGACGACGAGCAGCGGGCCGAGCAGCCCGGTGAGGGCCCCGTGCATCAGCCGCGACAGGATGTCCCGCCCGGACTGGTCGGTGCCGAGGAGGTGCTCGCCGGTGGTCCCGGCCAGGCTCGCCGAGAGGTCGAGGGCCTCGGGGTCGTACGGCGCGAGGACGGGGGCGAGTACGGCGATCAGGGCGAGAGCGGCGAGCACCGCGGCCGAAGCGGTGAACAACGGGCCCTGGGCGACGAGGCGCAGGGGGCGCAGCCCGGGCCTGCGGCGCAGGACGGCGGGCTCCGGAGGTGCGGTGGTGGTCATGAGGAGCCTTCCCCGTGGAGCGACAGCCGGGGGTCGATGAGGGGTGCGAGCAGGTCGACCGCGAGGTTGACGAGGACGAAGGCGCCCACACTGAGGAGGGTGATCGCCTGTACGACGGCGAAGTCCTTGGCGGTGACCGACTGGACGAGCAGGGAGCCGAGGCCGGGCACGTCGAAGGCGGTCTCGACGATCGAGGTGCTGATGAGGAGCCCGGCGAGCATCGTTCCGCCGACGGTGACGACCGGGCCGAGCGCGTTGCGCAGGACGTGGCGGCGGACCACGGTCCGCCCCGGGACGCCGCGGGCGCGTGCCACCTCGACGTGTTCCCGGCCGAGTTCGTCGAGCATCGCCGAGCGGGTCACCCGGGCGAGCAGCCCCGCGAAGGTCAGCGCCAGGGCGACGGCCGGCAGGGTCAGGTGGTACAGCCTTTCGGAGAATCCGACGGCCGTGGTGCCGGGGCCGGGGAACCAGCCCAGACGGACGGAGAACAGGGACACGAGCGCGATCGCGGTCACGAAGGGCGGGGTGGCCGTGGCGAGGCCGCTGCCGAGGAGCACCGCCCGGTCCAGCGGCCCGGGGCGCAGTGCGGCGAGGACGCCTGCCGCCATGCCGGTGAGGGCGACGAGCAGGGCCGCGTACCCCACGAGCAGGGCCGTGCCGGGCAGCCGGGATCCGATGAGCGCGGAGACGTCCTGGTGGAACTGGGCGGAGCTGCCGAAGTCGCCCCGCAGGACGCCGCCGAGCCACTTGGCGTACTGCACGGTCAGCGGGTCGTCCAGGTGGTACTGGGCGCGCAGGGCCGCCACGGCCTCTGGGGTCGCGGGGCGGCCGTGGAGCAGGAAGGACACCGGGTCGCCCGGGGCCAGGTGGACGCTGCCGAAGACCACGAGGGAGGTCGCGAACAGCACCGCCGCCAGGCCGAGGACTCGTCCGACGAGGTAGCGCGTCATTTGGCGGCGGCCCCGATCGTAGCGGCCCACGGGTAGTACAGCTGGGCGATCCCGGTCGGGGCGCCGGTCGCGCGCTTGCCGAGGAAGAGCACGTACGGCGCTTCGTAGAGGGGGATGACCGGCAGCTCGCGCATCGCGATCCGCTGGAGTTCGGCGGTCAGCTCCGCCCGCTCGCCCGCGTCGGGTTCGGCGTTGGCCCGGTCGAAGGCGGCGTCGAAGGCGGCGTTCGACCAGTTGCCGTAGTTCCCGAAGTCGCCGGTGCGCAGGTACTGGTAGAACTCCAGCGGGTCCGGAGTGTTGTCGTACCCGTTGGTGATGACCAGGTCCAGGCCGGCGCGTGCGGCGGGGTCGACGAAGATGCTGCTGTACGCCTCGGGGGGCACCGGCTTCAGCTCGACGTCGAGGCCGATCGCGCGGCCGGCGGCCTGCACGGCGTTGGCGACGACGCTGATCTCGGGGGCGAGCGTGCTGGTGACCAGGGTGATCTTGCGGCCGGCGGCGCCCGCCTCCTGGACGAGCTTCTTCGCGGCGTCGAGGTCGTAGCGGGGATCGGGCAGGGTGTCGTAGAGCGCGGCGGTCTTCTCCGGGGCCAGCGCCCACGCGCCACGCGCGGCGGGGGCCTTGGCGGGGACGCCGACGCCGCCGGCCGCGGCCTTGATGATGTTCTTCCGGTCGAGCGCCAGGGAGAGGGCCTCGCGTACCTTCACGTCGCCGAGCGGCCCGCCGAAGTCGAGCACGGCGAGGTTCGACGCGGCGGTGTTGGGACCGAAGAGGACGCTGCCCTTCCCGCTGGAGCGCAGCTGTCCGATCGTGGCGGGGGCCACCATGTATCCGCCGTCGGCGGTGCCGGATAGGAATGCGTTGGTGCGGGCGGCCGGGTCCTCGATGAAGGTGAACCTCACGGCGGCGGACTTGGGGGCGAGCCGGGGGTCCCAGTAGGCGTCGTGCCTCTTCAGGGTGATCCCGGCGCCCTGGGACCAGGTGTCGAGGGCGTACGGACCGGTGCAGTTGACCTTGCCCGCGGGGGTGCCGTAGTCCTTGCCCGCCTCGGCGAGGGTGGCGGCGCTCTCGATGGTGCCGGGGGAGGCGGCCATCAGCTCGTGGAGCAGGACGTCGGGCTTGGTGAGGCGGAGCGTGACCTCCAGCGGTCCGGTCTTCTCCACGGAGCGGACGTTCTTGAACGCCGACGCCCAGGGGGAGCCGGTCCCCGGGTCCATCTGGCGCTGGAGGGAGGCGACCGCGTCGTCGGCCGTCATGGCCGTGCCGTCGTGGAACTTCACGCCGGGGCGCAGGGTGTAGACGAGCGTGAGCGGGTCGGGGCGGTCGTACTTCACCGCGAGGCCGGGCTCGATCCTCATGTCGGGCGTGACCCGCATGAGCTGCTCGCACACGTTGGCGAGCACGGTGTTCGGCGGGTAGTCGTACGCGAGGGCGTAGTCGAGCGTGTAGGGCTCGGCGTACAGGGACCAGGTGAAGGAGTCCAGCGGGCCCTGGGCGGCCGGCGAGAGCGGAGCCACCTGGTGGTCGGTGCCGCCGCCGGTCCTGGGCGTGGTGGCGCCGGAACAGGCACCGGTGGTGGCCGCCAGGGCGGCGCAGAGGAGAAGCGCCATGCTTCGGGACATGCGCATGCAGACCCACCCCTTTACGGGTGTAGTGACGGGCGCTGGGGATGGAGCGAGTATTGATGCGGGAACGTTCCCGCACAAGGCTGTGCGGGATCGGTTTTGCAAAGGTCACGAGGGTGGCAGCATCAGTCGCATGACCGAAGCCTCCCCGCACGGCGGGCAGCCCTCGCAGCCCCTCCCACGCGTGCGCCTCGTCGACGTGGCCCGCGAGGCGGGCCTGTCCAAGACGACCGTCTCGGCGGCACTGAACGGCACCGGAAGGCTCTCTCCCGAAGTCCGGCAGAGGGCCCGCGAGACCGCGCGCAGAATGGGCTACCGGCCCAACGCCACCGCGCGCCGGCTGCGCGCGGGACGGGCCAGATTGATCGGATACGTGGTCGGGGAGTTCGCCGACGCCCCCTGGACCTTCCTGGAGTCGCCGTACTTCGCCCGGCTGACCGCGGCCACCGCGGCGACGTCGCTGCGACGCGGCTACGCCATGGTGCTGCTGCCCGCCGGGTCCCTGCAGAGCGAGTGGGCCGACCTGGCGCTCGACGCGGTGGTCGTCGCCGACCCGGTCGCCGGCGACCCGGTCGTCGAGGACCTCCTCGCCGCCCGCATCCCCCTGTTCAGCGACCGCTCCGTCGAGGGACGGCCCGGGGCGTACTGGGTGGACGTGGACGCGGGCGGCGCCGTGCGCGGGGCCCTCGACCACCTCCGGGAGCAGGGAGCCCGACGGCCCGTCCTCGTGGTGCCGGACAGCACCACCCGTTTCCACACCGACGTGTTCGCCGCGCACCGGGAGTGGTGCGCCGCCCACGGCCTGCCGGAACGGGTGGTACGCGTCGAGGCTCCGGGCAACGGTCCCGTCGTCCGCGCCGTCGAGACCGCCCTCGCGGGTGACCCGGCGGCCGGCTCGGCGAGGCCCGACGCCCTCCTCGTCGTGGCCGAGGCGAGTCCGCCCCTCGTCCTGGACGCGGCACGCCGGCTCGGCTACGAGGTCCCCGGCGACCTGCTCCTCGTCTGTGTGAGCGAGGACGTCACCGCCGAGCACACCGAGCCGCCCGTGACCACCCTGAGCCTGCGGCCCGAGGCGATCGCGGAGGCGGGCATCGGCATGCTCGTGGCGGTCCTGGAACACGGCGAGCGGGAGGCGGCGGGGGCGCTCGTCCCGACCCGCCTCGACGTCCGGGCGTCATCGGTCCGGCCGGCTCAGCCCGCGTACACGAGCCGGCCGCCGACATAGGTCCGCTCCACCCGGGCCTCCGCGATCTCCTCCACGGGCGCCGTGAGGATGTCGCGGTCCAGGACGACGAGGTCCGCGAGGTTGCCGGCCCGCAGGCTGCCCGCGTCGTCGTGACCGTTCACATGGGCGGCACCGGCGGTGTAGGCGGCCAGCGCGGTCGGCAGGTCGAGCCGCTGCTCGGGGTAGAAGACCCGGTCGTGGCCGGCCTCGGGATCCCGGCGGTTCACGGCCACGTGCAGGCCCGCCAGCGGATCGGGGCTGCTCACGGGCCAGTCGCTGCCCGCGACGAGGGTCGCGCCCGCGCGCACCAGGTCGGCGAAGGGGTACTGCCAGGCGGCACGCTCCGGACCCAGGAACGGGATGGTCAGGTCGTCCATCTGGGGCTCGTGGGCCGCCCACAGCGGCTGGATGTTGGCCAGGGCGCCGAGCCGGGCGAAGCGGGAGAGGTCCTCGGGGTGGACGACCTGGAGATGGGCGAGGTGGTGCCGGTTGCCACGGTGTCCGTTGGCCGCCACCGCCGACTCGATCGCGTCCAGGGCCTCGCGCACGGCCCGGTCGCCGAGGGCGTGGAAGTGCACCTGGAAGCCGAGGGCGTCGAGCTCCGTCACGTACCCGCGCAGCGCTCCGGGCTCGACGAAACTCAGGCCGCTGTTGGCGGTGGCGCAGCCGCAGCCGTCCAGATAGGGGGAGGTCATGGCGGCGGTGAAGTTCTCCGCGACACCGTCCTGCATGATCTTCACCGAGGTCGCGCGGAACCGTCCGGCCCGGAGCTTCTCGCGGCGGGCCACCAGCTCGGGGATCTGCTCTGCGCCCCGTGCCCGGTCCCACCAGAGCGCTCCGGTCACGCGGGCGGTGAGCGAGCCGTCCCCCGCGGCGGTCATGTACGCGTCCGAGGGGTCGGGCCGTCCGTTGAGGTCACCCAGCATGGCGTCCTGCCAGCCCGTGATCCCGAGGGAGTGCAGCAGCTCCTGGGCCCGGAGCAGCCCGGCGAGGAGTTCCGCCGGCGTGCTCGCCGGCAGCAGCCGGGCGACCAGCGAGGTGGCGCCCTCCTGGAGCATGCCGCTGGGAGTGCCGTCCGGCTCGCGCTCGATCCGGCCGTCGGCGGGATCGGGAGTGGCGGCCGTGATCCCGGCGAGTTCGAGCGCCCGGGTGTTGGCCCAGGCGCCGTGGTGGTCCCGGTTGGACAGGAGCACCGGGCGGTCCCGGACGACGGAGTCGAGCAGGTGACGGGTCGGCAGCCCGCCCTCGAAGCTCTCCATGGACCAGCCGCCACCGGTGATCCACTCGCGGTCGGGGTGCGCGTCCGCGTACGCGCGGACCAGGGCCAGGTAGTCCTCCACGCCGACGGTCTCGGTCAGATCGCACTCGGCCAGTTCCGCCCCGGCGAAGACCGGGTGCATGTGGGCGTCCTGGAAGCCGGGGAGCAGCAGCTTCCCCGTCAGGTCGACCACCTCGGTACCGGGCCCCACGAGTTCCCGTACCTCGTCGTGGCCGACCGCCGTGATCCTGTCGCCGGTGACGGCGAGCGAGGTCGCCCGGGTGCGGGCCGGATCCACCGTGTAGACGGGGCCGCGGGTGAAGACCAGATCGGCCTTGGCCATGCGAAAACTCCTGAGCGTGAGGCGACGGGCGTGGGCGCCATGGAAGCGGCAAGGCCGTTTACACGTCAATGGTGTTGACGTAAGGTCCCGGCCATGTCCGAACGTGTCATCCCCGAAGGCGGACGCCGGCGCCGCAGGCCCACCAAGCAGGGCGCCGTCCTCTCGGAGGGGCTCATCGTCGAGACGGCGCTGCGGCTGGTGGCCCAGCACGGCGCCGAAGCGCTCTCCGTACGGAGACTGGGCGCCGCGCTCGGCGCCGATCCGAGCGCGCTCTACCGCTACTTCCGCAACACCGACGCCCTCCTCCTCGCCCTCGCGGACGAACTGATCGGCAGGGCCCAGGAGGGCTGGCGGGCAAGCGGGGACTGGCGGGAGGACCTGCGGTCGATGGGCCTGCGGATCCACGCCTGCTACCTCTCGCACCCGCAGGCCGCCGTCCTCGGCGCGTACCGCACCACGGGACGCCCCCATGAGACCCGGGCCGTCGAGCGCATCCTCGGCATCCTCCGCTCGGCGGGCTTCCCGGACCCCCTCGCCGTCCGCGCCTACCACGCGTTCGTCGACCAGGCCCTGGCGTTCGCCGCCCAGGACGCCGCCGCGCTCGCACTGCCGAAGGCGGCCCGGGAGGCGGACGCGGCGGTCTGGAACTCGGTCTACGGCAGGCTGTCGGCCCACACCCACCCGCACATCGCCGAGGTCTTCCCGCTGCTCGCCGCCGACATGAGGGACAGCGGCTACCCCTTCGCCCTGGAACTGATGCTCGGCGCACTGGCGGCGCTCCGCCCCGCGGCGGCCGGGGCCTGAGACGGGTCCGTCCCGCCCGCGTGCCCGTCAGGACGGGGAGCCAGCAGCGCGGCGCATGACGCACCGCGTGCCGGTGGGCTCTCGTACCGCTGCCGAGTCCACCGGCACGCCCGCTACGCCCCGCCGGGAGGGCGCAGCTCGCCCGTCCGGGCCACGCGGGAGTACCAGTGCGCGCTCGATTTGGGTGTGCGCTCCAGGGTGTCGTAGTCGACGTGGATGGCGCCGAACCGCTTGGCGTAGCCGTAGGACCACTCGAAGTTGTCGAGCAGCGACCAGAGGAAGTAGCCGCGCACGTCCGCCCCGTCCTTGATCGCCCGGTGCACCGCGTCGAGGTGGGCGTGGACGTAGGCGGCGCGCTCCGGGTCGTGGACCGTGCCGTCGGGGCCGACCTCGTCCTCGTACGCCGCCCCGTTCTCGCTGATCACGAGCGGCAGCCCGGGGTACCGGGCGGCGGTCCGGGTCAGCAGGTCGTAGAGGGCGCCGGCGTCGACCGGCCAGTCCATCGCCGTGCGCTCGCCAGGCGCCCGGTGGAAGGCCACGCCCTCCGCTCCGGGCCACGGCGAGTGCGCGCTGTCGCCGTGCCCGTCGTCCTGCGGCACCGGTCCGCCCCGCGCCGCGTGGGAGACGACCGTCGGGGTGTAGTAGTTCACGGCGAGCAGGTCCAGGCGCTGGTGCACGGCGGCGGTGTCGCCGTCCCGGACGAAGGACCAGTCGGTCAGGTGCGCGGTGTCCGCGAGGAGGTCCTCGGGGTACGCGCCCTCCAGCATCGGTCCGAGCCAGATCCGGTTGCCGACGGCGTCGATGCGCCGGGCCGCCTCCCGGTCCTCGGACGAGGAGGTCAGGGGGCGCACCTCGTGGAGGTTGAGGGAGACCGCGACCTGAGCGTCCCCGGGCAGCGCCGCGCGCAGGGCCTGGACGGCGAGGCCGTGACCGAGGTTGAGGTGATGGGCGGCGCGCAGGGCGGCGACCGGGTCCGTACGGCCGGGTGCGTGGACGCCGGAGGCGTAGCCGAGGAACGCGCTGCACCAGGGCTCGTTGAGGGTGATCCAGTGTTTCACCCGGTCTCCGAGGGCGTCGGCCACCAGGCCCGTGTACGCGGCGAACCGCTCCGCGGTCGCGCGCTCGGGCCAGCCGCCCGCGTCCTCGAGGTGCTGGGGGAGGTCCCAGTGGTAGAGGGTCAGGGCGGGTGTGATGCCGGCGGCGAGCAGTTCGTCGACGAGCCGGCGGTAGAAGTCCAGGCCCTTCTGGACGGCGGGGCCCCGGCCCGTGGGCTGAACGCGTGACCAGGAGACGGAGAACCGGTAGGCACCCAGGCCGAGTTCCGACATGAGACGGACGTCCTCGGGGAACCGGTGGTAGTGGTCCACGGCCACGTCACCGGTGTGGCCTTCGAAGACCTTGCCGGGGGTGTGGGAGAAGGTGTCCCAGATGGACGGGGTCCGGCCGTCCTCTCGGGCGGCGCCCTCGATCTGGTACGCGGCGGTGGCCGTGCCCCAGAGGAAGTCGGGCGGGAAGGTGCGGGTGGCCGTGAGCGGCCGGGTCTCGGACGCGGTCATAGGAGAGCGCTCCCAACGCGGGCTTGGACGAAGTGGTGCCGGATGACGTGGGTGCCGGATGAACTGGGGCCGCAAGAAGCCGGGTCGGCGTCCTCGGTGGACGTCCTCAGTTCTTGACGGCGCCGGCGGTGATGCCGCCCACGATGTGCTTGCCGAGGACGGCGAAGACCAGCAGCAGCGGCAGGGTGGAGATGAGCGCCCCGGTCAGTACGACGGCCTGGTCGACGGTGTGGTTTCCCGCTCCGAGGCCGGCCAGGGCGACCTGGAGGGTGGGGTTCCCGTCGGGGGTCAGTGCGATGAACGGCCAGAAGAAGTCGTTCCACGCCTGCACGAAGACGAGCATGCCCAGGACCGCCATCGCGGGCCGGGCCACCGGGAACACCACGTGCCAGATGATGCGCAGGCTGTGCGCGCCGTCCATCCGTGCCGCCTCCACCAGTTCCACGGGCAAGGCCTCGACGAGGTACTGGCGCATGAAGAACACGCCGAAGGCGGCGACCAAGGAGGGCAGGACGACCGACTGGAGCTGGTCGACCCAGCCGAGGTCGGTGATGATCTGGTAGAGCGGGATCACACTGAGCTGCGGCGGGATCGTCATGGTGGCCACCACGAGCGCCAGCAGCGCGCCCTTGCCCCTGAAGGGCAGTTTGGCGAAGGCGAAGCCGGCCAGGGTGGAGAACAGGACGGTGGACAGGGCCACGAGCCCGGCCACGACCGTCGTGTTGACCAGTGCCTCGCCCATGTCGACCTGGTTCCAGGCGAAGGAGAGGTTGTCGAACAGCCGGGGGCCCGGCAGGAGCGGGGCCGGAGCCTCCACCACGCGTTCGCCGGTGTGGGAGGCGGCGACCAGGTTCCAGTACAGGGGGAAGAGGGAGACCAGGGCGGCGAGGCCGAGCAGGACGTAGGTCAGCGGTCCGGCGTGGTGCTGGCGGCCGGCCGACGGGCGGAGGCGCCTGGCGCGCGGCGTGCCGGCGGGGGTCGTGCCGGCGGGGGTCGTGTCGAGTGTGCGGCTCATGGGTTCAGCTCCCCGCCTTCGTGTGCGTGCGGCCGGGGCGGGGGCGGGTACGGCGGTTGCGGTTCGAGCGGGCGACCAGAGCCTGGAGGCCGCCGATGAGCAGGAGGAGCAGGAGCATGACCCAGGCGATGGCGGAGGCCTGGCCCAGCGCGCCGGTCGTCCAGCCCTTCTCGTACATGAGCAGGCTCAGCGTCTGGAACTGGTTGCCGCTGCCGCCGCTGATGCCGACACTGCCGCCGAAGAGCATCGGCTCGCCGAAGAGCTGGGTGGCCCCGATGGTCGAGACGACGACCGTGAACAGGATCGTCGGCCGGATCGAGGGGATGGTCACGCTGAGGAACTGGCGCCAGCGCGAAGCCCCGTCCAACGCGGCGGCCTCGTAGAGGTCCTGGGGTACGGCCTGCATCGCGGCCAGGTAGATGAGGGCGTTGTAGCCGGTCCAGCGCCACGTCACGATGACCGAGATCGCGATCTGGGCGGGCCACTTGGAGGATTCCCAGGCGACCGGATCGAAGCCGGCCCAGCCCAGCACCGTGTTGATCAGCCCGTAGTCGGTGTTGAACAGCTGCGCGAAGACGAGCGTCGCCGCCGCGATCGAGGTGGCGTACGGGGCGAGCACCGCCACGCGGAAGAAACCGCGGTCACGGAGCCGGTAGTTGAGCAGGTGGGCGAGGCCGAGGGCCATCAGCAGCTGGGGAACGGTGGAGATCACGCCGATGGTGAAGGTGTTGGCGAGGGCGTTCCAGAAGAACTCGCTGCCCGCCAGGGAGGTGTAGTTCTCCAGCCCCTTCCACCGCGCGCTGCCGCCGAGTTCCACCCGGTGGAGCGAGAGCCAGCCCGTGTAGATCAGGGGGAAGAGTCCGAAGGCCGCGAAGGTGAGGAAGAAGGGGGCGAGGAAGACGTAGGGGACCGCCTTCAGGTCCAGGCGGTAGAGCGTGCTGCGCAGTCCGCCCCGGCCGGAGGGCCGCTGCTTGCGGGAGCCGGTGCTGGGGGCCGGGGGCTGCGCGGCGGGCGGCGGGGAGCCGCCACTGGTCGCCCGTACGGAGGTGGCCACGGGGGCGTCCTTCCAGGTCGATGCGTGCGGTGGCGCGGTGGCGCGGACGGCGGCGGCCCACCGCCACCCGCGGGGAGGCGGTGGGAGGCGGGCGGGGGCGGGCCGCCGCGGGCCCCGCTACTTGTCGATCTTGTCCGCGACCAGCTTCCTGACGTTCTCCCAGGCCTTCGCCGGGTCGGTGCCGCGCTGCTCGATGTCGAGGATGCCGTTGTCGGTGAGGAAGGTCTTCACCTGTCCGTCCCAGCGGCTGATCGGGGCGGGCGTGATGCCGGCCGCGGCATCCGAGTAGATCTTGCCGACCGGGGTGTCGCCGAAGTACGCCAGCTTCGCGCCCTGCACCACCGGGGAGCCGAGGGTGTCCTTGGAGGAGGGGATGTTGCCGTTCACGCCGAAGACCTTGGCGTGCTGGGCCGGAGCGGTGAGCCAGGCGGCGAGTTCGGCCGCCTCCTTGGCGTGCTTGCCCGACTTCGGGACGGCGAGGAAGGAGCCGCCCCAGTTCCCGGCCACGGGCGGTGCGGCGATGTCCCACTTCCCCTGGTTCTCCGCGCCCGCCTGGTCCTTGATCATGCCGGTCATCCAGCTCGGGCAGGCCACGGTGGCGAACTTCGCGTTCTTGAAGGCCGCGTTCCACGTGCCCTTCTCGTCGAACTGGCGCAGCTTCGCGGTCATTTCGCCCTTGGCCGCCGCCACGGCGGTGTCCCAGGCCTTCCTCACGCCCGGACTGTTCTCGTAGTCAAGCTCGCCCTTGGCGTTGGCGTACTGCACCGGCTCGCTGGCGATCACGGCGTTGAACAGGCCGCTCGCGGAGTCGTGGAAGGAAGTCCCCTCGGGGGCGTTCTTCTTGTACGCCTCGCCGGTCTGGATGAACTTCGCCCAGTCGCCCGCCCAGAGCTTGGCCACTTCCGTGCGGTCGGTCGGCAGGCCGGCCTTGGCGAAGAGGTCCTTGTTGTAGCAGATGGCCATCGGGCCGATGTCCGTGCCGAGGCCGATCACCTTGCCGTCGCCCGTCGTGGCCTGCTTGACCTTCCAGTCGAGGAACGCGCTGAGGTCCGCGCCGCCCGTCTTGCCGAGGTCGGTCCACTTGTCGGCCATGGCGGGTCCGGTCGCCTCCGCGATGTAGCCGACCTCCAGGGCCTGGATGTCCGCGAGACCGCTGTTGCGGGAGAGGCGCAGCTTGAGGGTGTCCCAGTACTTCTGGCCGTCCGCGACGTTCGACTCTTCTATCTTGATGTTCGGGTGGGCCTTCATGTACTCGGCGTAGAGCTTGGCTCCGGTCGCGTCGTCGTAGCCGAAGGAACCGAAGGTCCCGATCCGCAGCGTGATCTGCTCGCCGCCGGCCGCGCCGTCGCCCTTGCCCTGGTCGCCGTCACCGCCGCAGCCGGTGAGCAGGGCCGTACCGGTCGCCACGACGGCGACCGCGGCGACCGCGTTGATCACGGTGCGGCGTCCGCGTACGCGTCCGTGCCTGCTGCTGGAAGTGCGCATTCCACTCTCCTCGTCCAAGGTGCTGCCGGTTGTGCGCCATGGGGTCCGGCGGGCTGTTCGCGGCTCGGCCAGGGCCCGCCCGGACCTGATGTGAAAGCCGTTGCCGCACCCGTGGATGGGAGCGCTCCCACGTCGTTGCCGGAAGGTTGCTGCCTGGCGGGTCCAAGTGTCAAGAGAGGAACGCGAATTCATTACACAGGGGGCCTCGGGCCCGGGCGGCTTCCTTCGCGAGCGCGCGGCCGGTGTCAGGTGCTGAACGCGAGCGTGGTGGCGGCAGAGGATTGCCGGTACGGTGGGAGCGCTCCCACCCGCTCGTCGGCGTAACGTGTCCCACGGCTACGGGGGCGGGTGCGCCGTCCTGCCGACCTGATCGGCGGGCCGGGCCCGCGCCCGGTGCGGAGTGCGATGGAACACGAGGGGAGTCCACGAGCGTGAGCGGACGGCAGAGCGGCGCCAGGCCCACTCTGGAAGAGGTCGCGGCCCTGGCCGGTGTCGGCCGGGGCACGGTCTCCCGGGTCATCAACGGATCGCCGCGGGTGAGCGAGCGGGCCAGGGACGCCGTGGCCCGGGCTGTCGCGGAGCTGGGGTACGTACCCAATCAGGCGGCCAGGGCGCTGGCCGGCAGCCGCACCGACGCGGTGGCCCTGGTCATTCCGGAGACCGAGGCCCGGCTGTTCTCGGAGCCGTACTTCCTCGACCTGATCCGCGGGGTCAGCGCCGAGCTGGCCGAGGCCGACAAGCAGCTGCTGCTCACCCTCGTCCGGACCGAGGCCGAGCGGCAGCGGTTCGAGCACTACCTGGCGGCCCAGCGGGTCGACGGCGTCCTGCTGGCGTCGGTCCACGGCAACGACCCGCTGCCCGACCGGATCGCCAGGCTGGGCCTGCCGGTCGTCATGAACGGGCGGCGTTCGGAGGCCGAGCCGGTGGCCTACGTGGACTCCGACAACATCGGTGCGGGACGCGCGGCCGTCGCCCACCTCGCGGGGCGCGGCCGGTCCAGGATCGCGACCATCAGCGGGCCGCTGGACATGTACGTGGCCCGCGCCCGCCTGGGCGGCTACCGTGCGGGCCTCGCCGAGGCCGCGATCCAGCCCGACGAGTCGCTCGAGGCGACCGCGGACTTCACCGAGGAGGGCGGCCGGCTGGCGATGCGCGAGCTCCTGGAGCGCGCCCCCGGTCTGGACGCCGTCTTCGCCGCCTCCGACGTGATGGCGGCCGGCGCGCGCGGCGCGCTGCGCGAGGCCGGCCGGCGGGTCCCGGAGGACGTCGCCCTCGTCGGGGTCGACGACTCCACGGTGGCCCGTCTGATGGACCCGCCCCTGACCAGCGTGCGCCAGCCCATCGAGGAGATGGGCCGCACGATGACCCGGCTCCTGCTCCAGAAGATCGCGGAGGACCCCGTAGCCGGCGCCGGCCCGTGGCGGGGCGGTGGCGAGGAGCCGCGCCGGGTGCTCCCGACGGAACTGGTCGTGCGGGACTCCTCCTGAGCCGTTCCGCCGGCGGTGGCCCGCCGTCCGCCCCGCACGGAGCGCGCCGAGGCCCGGAGCCCCGCGGAAGGGAGCGCTTCCGCAAGGCTCCGGGCTCGTCACCCGCCCTGGGTCACAGCGCCGGGTGGGCGTTCTTCATGAGCTCCTGGAACTGGGCGGAGAACCACTGGCCGGCGAGCGGGGCGTCCGGGAGGGCTCCCGACATGCTGTTGCCGTTGCGTACGTTGCCCGTGTAGGTGGGGTCGCACATCCGGTCGAACCCCTTGCCCTCGTTGTTCGGGATCTCCTTGCTCGCCCCGTCGGACTCGCCCGGGGGCTTGATCCACACGTAGGCGTCGATGCCGGCGGCCGGGGCCGCCTTCGGTCGTTCGCCCAGTCCCGCGCCGGACTGGTTGCACCAGTTGCCGAGGTGGATGCGCCGGTCGTAGCGGCCGCCGTTGACGTAGGTGTCCACGCTCGTCAGCGCGCCGGGTCCGGTCGGGCGGGCGGTGCCGCCCCAGCCGTTGCGGGAGGTGTCGATGAGCATGCCGATGTTGGCGTCGAAGCCCAGGGAGACCAGCTTGGTCCGCATGCCCTGGGCGTAGGACAGTTCGTCGGTGTAGCGGTTCCAGTCGACCCACTTCGACTGGCGCACGGAGGTGCCGTTGACGGAGTCGTCGATCTTGAAGTGGTCCTCCTTCAGGGCGCTGTAGTTGGCGGTGTTGACGACGAAGCCGTGCACCTTGGCGAGCGTGGAACCCTCGGCGGTCGCGGCCTGTTTGAACATCTCGGCGGAGGCGCCGAGGTTGTCGTCCCAGCCGAGCCAGCCGTGGTGGCCGGCGTCGACGTAGTTGTAGACGTTGGCGATCGAGCCGAGCTTGTTCAGGGCGTAGCCGACGCCCTTGATGTAATTGCCGTTGGCCTTCATCACGTCGCAGTTCGGGGTCGCGGTGGGGCGGCCGGAGACGTTGGTGACCAGGTTCGGCAGTGAGTCGATCTCGACGGTGGTGACGATCCGCAGCCCCGCGTACTTGGGTTCGGCGAGGATGGCGGCGATCGGGTCGATGTACTGCGTCTTGTACTTGTCGATCTCGGTGGGGCCCAGTTCGCCGTTGGAGGCGAGCGCGGAGCAGTCCCGTCCGGGCAGGTTGTAGATCACCAGCTGGACGACGAGTTCGCCGCTGCCCTTCTGTGCCAGGGCCGCGTCGAGGTGGTCGCGCAGTCCCATCTTGCCGCTCGTGCCCGTGACGAGGGCGATGCGGTCCAGCCATACGGCGGTGGGCTGGTTGGACACCCTGCTGCCGCCCGGTTCGGCGGCGGCGTTGGCGGACCACTCGGGGTTCACGTACATCTTGGCGCCGGCGTAGGGGTTGTCGGCCCTGCCGCCGGTGGGCGGAGGCGTGGTCGGCGGTGTGGTGGGCGGGGTCGTGGGGGGTGTGGTCGGGGGCTGGGTCGGGTCGGTGGCGCCGTTGCAGGTGACGCCGTTGAGCTTGAAGGTCGCGGGGACGGCGTTCGTGCCGGTGTGCGAACCGTTGAACCCGAAGGAGGTCGAACCGCCCGTGGCCAGCGCTCCGTTGTAGGACATGCTCTTCGCGGTCACCGCGGCCCCGGACTGGGTGAGGGTGGCGTTCCAGCCCTGGGTGACCTGCTGGCCGTTCGCGTAGGACCACTCCAGGGTCCAGGAGGCGACGGGGTCACCGGTGTTGGTGACGATCACGTTGGCGCCGAAGCCGGTGCCCCACTGGTTCGAGATCTGGTACTCGACCTTGCAGCCGGCGGTGACTGCGCCGGCGCTGGTACCGAACGCCGTGGCGGTGGCGCCGGCGGCCGTGACGAGACTGAGGGCCGCCAGTAAGGCGGTGCGGGGGATGGTGCGGCTCATGTCGTGGGGTGCCTTCCAGTTCAGGACGCGCCGGAGGTAGCGCGCCCGGTGCCGAATGGGGGAGTGCCGTCGTGCGGAGGGGTGCCGTCGTGCGGAAGGGGTGCCGTCGTGCGGAGCGGGTGCGGTCGTCGGAACCGGGCCGTGGCGCGGCCGATGAACGCGTGTCCGCAGGGGGGTGTGCTCGCCGCTCTCGCCCCCGACCGGGGGCCCGGTCCGCGACCGGGGCGAGGGCGGGGACAGGGTGAGCCACTGGCTCGGGTCGTTGTGGGCGATCCCGGGGACCGGCGGGAAACCGCGGGCCCCGGTCGCACGCACGGCCTCCACCAGGTCCCGCGTGCCTGCGGCCTCGTGGCCGATGGCGGCGGGTACCGCTGTCGCGCGAGGTCGGCGCCGCTCCGCCGAGCGGTGCCGACAGGCGCGGGAGGTGCCGATGAGCGGGTCCTCGCAGCGCGGTGCGCCTCGACGGCGCGCCGACCGATGGAACCGCTCCCACTGGTTGGGGCCAGACCGTAGCGTCAAGGGCTGCCAAGCAAAAGAGGGGGCGGGTAAATTCCTCGCGGATTCCTTTCGACTCTTCACGCGTCTTGACGCCGCCCGAACGCGTCTGCACAGTGGGAGCGCTCCCATTGGTTCAAAGCTTGTGCGTGGCCGTTCCTCCATCCCGTCTCCCCGAGCCGCGAGGAGAACCATCCGCATGTCGTCACACCCCCCACCCCGATTCCACGGACGGCGCAGACTGTTGACCGCGTCCGCCACGGCCGTGGCCCTCTCCCTCCCCCTCGGCTTCACGGCCGTCGGCGCCCCCACCGCCGCGGCCGCGGCGGTGCGGTGCAGCGTCGACTACAGGACCAACGACTGGGGCTCGGGCTTCACCGCCGAGCTCACCCTCACCAACCGCTCGACGACCGCTCTCGACGGCTGGAACCTCACCTACGACCACTCCGGCGACCAGCGGCTGACCAACGGCTGGAACGGCGTGTGGACGCAGTCCGGCAAGAGCGTCCGCGTCGTGGCCCCGGAGTGGAGCAGGACCGTCGCCGCCGGCGCGGCCGTCACCACCGGCGCCCAGTTCAGCTACACCGGGACCAACACCGCCCCCACGTCCTTCGCCGTCAACGGCACCCCGTGCACCGGAGCCCACCAGCCCCCGGTCGCCGTCCTGACCAGCCCCACCGCGGGCGCCGTCTACACGGCGGGCACTCCCGTCCCGCTGGCCGCCACCGCCGCCGCGGCCGACGGCGCCACCGTGAACAAGGTCGAGTTCTACAGCGACACCACGCTCCTGGGCACGGACACCACGGCACCCTTCACCCTGGATGCCACCGGCCTCGCGGCCGGTTCCCACTCCCTCTACGCGAAGGCGCACGACAGCCTCGGGGCCTCCGCCGAGTCGGCCCCCGTCGGCATCACCGTCGCCGCCGGTCCCGCGCTCGTCGCCAGCCCCGCGCAGCTGTCCGTGCGCCGCGGGGAGACGGGCACCTTCGACGTGAAGCTCTCCAAGCAGCCCGCCACGAACGTCACGGTGGGCGTGGCCCGCACCTCGGGCAACACCGACCTCGCCGCGGCACCCGCCACGCTCACGTACACCCCGGCGAACTGGAACACCGCCCAGAAGGTGACGGTCACCGCCGGGACCACCGGCAGCGGCTCCGCCGTTTTCACCGTGACCGCCCCCGGCCACGCGAAGGCCGAGGTGACGGTCACCGAGCTGGCCGCCGACTCCACGTACGACGCCCGCTTCCTCGACCTCTACGGGAAGATCACCAACGCGGCCAACGGCTACTTCTCGCCCGAGGGCATCCCGTACCACTCCGTGGAGACGCTGATCGTGGAAGCACCGGACCACGGCCACCAGACGACCTCGGAGGCCTACAGCTATCTGATCTGGCTGCAGGCGATGTACGGGAAGATCACCGGGGACTGGGCCAGGTTCAACGGCGCGTGGGAGACCATGGAGAAGTTCATGATCCCCACCCGTGCCGACCAGCCGACCACCGGCTCCTACAACGCCTCCAAACCCGCCACCTACGCACCCGAGCACGACCTCCCCTCCCAGTACCCGGCCAGGCTCGACGGAGGAGTCGCCGCCGGCGCGGACCCGATCGCCGGTGAGCTGAAGAGCGCGTACGGCACGGACGACATCTACGGCATGCACTGGCTCCAGGACGTCGACAACGTCTACGGCTACGGCAACGAGCCCGGGAAGTGCTCCGCCGGACCGACCGCGACCGGACCCTCGTACATCAACACCTTCCAGCGCGGACCCGAGGAATCGGTCTGGGAGACCGTGCCGCACCCGACCTGCGACAACTTCACCTACGGCGGCAGGAACGGCTACCTCGACCTCTTCACCGGGGACGCCTCCTACGCCAAGCAGTGGAAGTTCACCAACGCCCCCGACGCCGACGCGCGTGCCATCCAGGCCGCCTACTGGGCCGACCTCTGGGCCAAGGAGCAGGGCAAGGGGACCCAGATCGCCGCGACCGTCTCCAAGGCGGCGAAGATGGGTGACTACCTGCGGTACTCCATGTTCGACAAGTACTTCAAGAAGGCCGGGAACTGCGTCGGCCCCACCGCCTGCCCCGCCGGAACCGGCAAGGACAGCGCGCACTACCTGATGTCCTGGTACTACGCCTGGGGCGGCGCCACCGACACCGCGGCCGGCTGGTCCTGGCGGATCGGCTCCAGCCACGCCCACAGCGGGTACCAGAACCCCCTCGCCGCCTACGCGCTCAGCGAGTACGCCCCGCTGAAGCCCAAGTCGCCGTCCGGCGCCACGGACTGGGCGACCAGCCTCGACCGGCAGCTGGAGTTCTACCGCTGGCTCCAGTCCGACGAGGGCGCCATCGCGGGCGGCGCCACCAACAGCTGGCAGGGGCGCTACGCACAGCCCCCGGCCGGGACCCCCACCTTCCACGGCCTCTTCTACGACGAGAAGCCGGTCTACCAGGACCCGCCGTCCAACCAGTGGTTCGGCTTCCAGGCCTGGTCCATGGAGCGGGTCGCCGAGCTCTACGAGCGGACGGGCGACGCGGGCGCCAAGGCCCTGCTCGACAAGTGGGTGGGCTGGGCCCTGTCGAAGACCACGATCAACCCCGACGGCACCTACCGGATCCCCTCCACCCTCAAGTGGTCCGGCGCCCCCGACACCTGGAACCCGGCGGCTCCCGGCGCCAACGCGGGCCTGCACGTCACCGTCGCCGACTACACCGACGACGTGGGCGTGGCCGCCGCGTACGCCAAGACCTTGACCTACTACGCCGCGAAGTCCGGGAACGCCGAGGCCAAGCGGGTCGCCAAGGCCCTGCTCGACGGCATGTGGGCCCACCACCGGGACCCGCTGGGCCTCTCCGTCCAGGAGACCCGGACCGACTACAAGCGCTTCAACGACCCGGTGTACGTGCCCAGCACGTGGACCGGAAAGATGCCGAACGGCGACACGGTGAACTCCTCGTCCACCTTCGCCTCGATCCGCGGCTTCTACAAGAACGACCCGGCCTGGCCGAAGGTCGAGGCCTACCTCGCGGGCGGCGCCGCGCCCGTCTTCACCTACCACCGGTTCTGGGCCCAGGCCGACATCGCCCTGGCCATGGGCTCGTACGCGGAGCTGCTCGAATAACAGAGCGCCCCGCCCGGAGACCGCTCCGCGTACGACGAGGCCGGGCAGGCCCTCAGGGCCTGCCCGGCCCCTACGCGTCCGCCCGTCCCACGCCCTCCCGGGAACCCGGGCGGCGTCGCCGCCCGAGCGGCCCACCCGTCCCCGGCTCCGGTTCCCCCGACCACACGCGAAAACCCGTCGCTTGACGGCTCCCACAGCTCCCCCGACGAGGAAGGACCCACCGTGTCTCCTGTCACCTCCGCCCGCCGCGTGCCACGTCGCGCGGCCGCCGTGCTCGCCGGCTTCGCGCTGGCGGTCGGCGGCCTGTCCGCGACCGCCCTGACCGTTCCGGTCGCGGCCGCCGCCACCGCGGCCGCCGCCGACTCGCCCGTCAGGGTCAACCAGCTCGGCTACCTGCCCGACGGCCCCAAGCGGGCCACCGTGGTCGGCTCCGCGACGGCCCCGCTCGCCTGGCAACTGCGCGACGCCTCCGGTGCGGTGGCCGCCTCGGGCTCCACCACGGTGCACGGCGCCGACCGGGCTTCCGGCCAGTCCACGCACCTGGTGGACTTCGGCGCGTACACCGGCACCGGCACCGCCTTCACCCTGGTCGTCGACGGCCGGACCAGCCACCCCTTCGACATCGCCGCGTCCCTGTACGACGGGCTGCGCGCCGACAGCATGTCGTTCTTCTACCAGCAGCGCAGCGGCATCGCGATCGACGCCGCCCTGGCGGGCGGCAGCGCGTACGCCCGCCCCGCCGGGCACCTGGGCGTCGCCCCGAACAAGGGTGACACCCGCGTCCCCTGCCAACCCGGGGTGTGCGACTACCAGCTGGACGTGCGCGGCGGCTGGTACGACGCGGGCGACCAGGGCAAGTACGTGGTCAACGGCGGCATCTCGGTCTGGGAGATGGTCAACTCCTACGAGCGCGCCCGCCGTTCGGGCGGCGAAGCGGCACTCGGCGATGCGACGCTGCGGGTGCCGGAGCGCGGCAACGGGACGCCGGACGTGCTGGACGAGGCCCGTTGGGAGCTGGAGTTCCTGCTGCGGATGCAGGTCCCGGCCGGGAAGCCGATGGCCGGGATGGCCTTCCACAAGATGCACGACGCCCAGTGGACCGCCCTGCCGACCCGGCCGGAGCTGGACGCCGAGCAGCGTGAGCTGCACAGGCCGTCGACCGCCGCGACGCTGAACCTGGCCGCCTCGGCCGCGCAGTGCGCCCGCGTGTACGCGCCGTACGACGCCGCGTTCTCCTCGCGCTGCCTGGACGCGGCCCGCCGCGCCTGGACGGCCGCCAGGGCGGATCCGAACGTGCTGGCCCCGGCGAGCGACAACACCGGCGGCGGTGCGTACGAGGACGCCGACGTCTCCGACGAGTTCTACTGGGCGGCGGCGGAACTCCTGGCCACCACCGGCGAGTCCCCGTACCGGGACGCCGTCACCTCCTCCCCGCACCACACCAAGCCCGTCGACCCGTTCTGGTGGGGCGGCACCGCGACGCTCGGCCGCATCACCCTCGCCACCGTCCCCGGCGTGCCCCTGCCCGCCGCCGACGTGACCCGGCTGCGCGGCCTGCTGACCGCGGCCGCCGACGGCCACCTGTCCACCATGGCCGGACAGGGCTACGCGGTGCCGCTGCCCGCCACCGGGTACGGGTGGGGCTCCAACAGTTCCGTCACCAACAACGCGATGGTGCTGGCCGTCGCGTACGAGATCACCGGGCAGCAGCGCTACCGGGCCGGAGCGCTGGAATCCCTGGACTACCTGCTCGGCCGCAACGCGCTCGGCCTCTCCTACGTCACCGGCTACGGCGACCGCTACTCCGAGAACCAGCACCACCGGTTCTGGGCGCACCAGAACGACGCCTCGCTGCCGCACCCGCCGGCCGGCTCCTTCGCCGGAGGGCCCAACGCCGGGCTGGAGGACCCGGTGGCCAAGGAGAAGCTGGCGGGCTGCGCCCCGGCGGCGTGCTACGTGGACGACATCGGCTCGTACTCCACCAACGAGGTGGCCATCAACTGGAACGCCTCACTGGCCTGGCTGGCGGCCTTCGCGGCCGAGCGGCGCGGTGCCCCGGCGGCGCCCGTGGTCCAGGTGACCCCGGCAGCCGTGACGGTCCCGGAGGGCGGCTCGGCGCCGGTGCGCGTGCGGCTCTCGGCCGCGCCCGCGCAGAACGTGACGGTGACGGTGGCCCGGAACTCCGGCGACGAGGACCTGTCGGCAGCCGCGACCCTGGTGTTCACCCCCGCCGACTGGGCCACCGCGCAGCAGGTTCCGGTCCTCGCCGCGCAGGACGCCGACACCTCGCCGGGCAGCGCGACGTTCACGGCCGGTGGTCCTGGCGTGCGGTCGGCGGCGTTCACGGCGACGGAGGCGGACGACGACGCGTCGGCGGCCTCCTGCACGGTGGCGTACCGGACCGACAACGCCTGGGGCGACGGTTTCACCGCGACGGTGACCGTGAGGAACACCGGAACCACGGCGATCTCCGGCTGGACCCTCGGCTGGAGCTTCGCGGGTGACCAGCGGATCAGCAACGGCTGGAACGCCACGGTGACCCAGTCGGGCAGCACGGTCACCGCCCGGGACGCCGGGTGGAACGGCACGCTGGAGCCCGGCGGCAGCGCGGGCTTCGGCTTCCAGGCGACGTATTCGGGCACCAACGCCATCCCGGCGCGCTTCACGCTGAACGGTGCACTCTGCTCCTGACCGCTCACCACGCCCTGCCGGGCCGGGGGGGGGGGGGAGGGGGGGGGGGGGGGGGGGGGGGGTGGGGGGGGGTGGGGGGGGGGGGGGGGAGGGGGGGGGGGGGGGGGG
>NZ_JBVHWK010000002.1:66139-110244 GCF_055569445.1 Streptomyces sp. NPDC029122
TCGGCAACACCACGCCCCCTGAATCCCCTCCCAGAGAAGAGTCCCCCCCTCCCCCCCCCCCCCCCCCCCCCCCCCCCCCCCCCCCCCCCCCCCCCCCCCCGGCCCCCCCGGGCCGTGCTCCGTGGCGGGTCGTCAGGTGCGCGTCCAGCGCTGGTTGCTGCCGCCCGAGCAGGAGTAGAGCTGGATCAGGGTGCCGTTGGCGGTGCCGTTGCCGGCGGCGTCCAGGCAGAGGCCGGACTGGACTCCGACGACGGATCCGTCGGAGTTGAGGCGCCACTTCTGGTTGTCGCCGCCCCAGCAGGTGTAGATCTGGACCTTGGTGCCGTTGCCGGTGCCGGCGGCGTCCAGGCACTTGTCGCCGTAGACCCTGAGCTCGCCCCCGGCGGTGTACGACCACTGCTGGTTGGCGCGGTTGTTGCAGTCCCACAGGTTGAGCTGGGTGCCGTCGGTGGTACTGGCACCGGGGACGTCCAGGCAGCGGCCCGAACCGATGCCCTTGACCTGTCCGGTACCGGGCGTGGGGGTCGGAGTGGGGGTGGAGGAGCCGGCGTTGAGCGCGTTCAGCACGGAGGTGTGGGCGGGCTTCTTGTTGCCGTTGCCGTCGAACAGCAGCGGCGTTTGCTCCGACCGCCAGGAGTCGGTGTCGCGCACACCCCAGACGGTGATGCCGAGGCAGCGCGGAACGGCCAGGCAGTCCTTGGTCACGTTGGCGTAGGTCGTGGCCGAGGCGCCCTGGATGTCGAGTTCGGTGACGGCCACGTCCACGCCGAGCGCGGCGAAGCTCTGCAGGGTGGTGCGGAAGTTGCTGTTGTACGGGCTGTCGTTGTTGAAGTGGGCCTGGAAGCCGACGCAGTCGATCGGGACGCCGCGCTGCTTGAAGTCCCGGACCATGGCGTACACGGCCTGCGTCTTGGCCCAGGTCCAGTTCTCGACGTTGTAGTCGTTGTAGCAGAGCTTGGCGGCCGGGTCGGCGGCGCGGGCGGTGCGGAAGGCGACCTCGATCCAGTCGTTGCCGGTGCGCTGCAGGTTGGAGTCGCGCCGGGCGCCGGAACCGCCGTCGTCGAAGGCCTCGTTCACGACGTCCCACTGGGCGATCTTGCCCTTGTAGTGGGCCATCACGCCGTTGATGTGGTGGGTCATCGCCTGGCGCAGCGTGCTGCCGCTCAGGTTCTGCATCCAGCCGGGCTGCTGCGAGTGCCAGGCCAGGGTGTGGCCGCGTACCTGCTTGCCGTTCCGCACCGCCCAGTTGTAGACGCGGTCGCCCGCGGCGAAGTCGAAGCGGCCCTGCTGGGGTTCGGTGGCGTCGATCTTCATCTCGTTCTCGGGCGTCACCATGGTGAACTCGCGGGCCGCGATCGAGGTGTACGCCGGGTCGCCCAGCCTGCCCGAGGCGACGGCGGTGCCGAAGTAGCGGCCGCTCTGCGCCGCCGCGGCACCGAGCGTGCTCTCGGCGGCGTGTGAGGTCAGCGGAGCCACCAGCAGGGCGGCCGAACCGAGGACGCCGGCGACCAGCGCCGTACGGAGAACGCCGGCCTTCCGGCGGACGGTGGACGGGGGAATGGCATTCGAGCCCATGAAAGAGCCTCCAGGAGAGAAATTCCACGGAAGGATGGGAGTGCGGCAGAGTGAATCCGCGTGAACGACGCCCGCGTCCATTGACAGAGGACGCTCACCGGCGTGAAATATCCGAGGCCGGCACCCGGCACCCGGACGCAGACGGGGGATATCGCCTCGGCCTCAGTCTGGAAACACCGCCGAAACATGTCAAGAGTTTCGTAATTGTTTCGAGAATCCGGGTCCCTCCGAATAGTTCAATTCCCGCTTTTCATGGAACGATCCTCATCGAAAGCATTTCGATGAGGATCGCTCGACCGGGGCTGCGGCTGAAAGCCCGGGTCACATCAGAACGGTGGTCAGTAGCCGTAGACCATCTTGTAGGCGACCTCCGGCAGGAACTGTCCGGCCGTGGAGCCGGCCCCGGCGCCGCAGTTGCCGTCGGACTCGCCCGGGATCTTGATCCACAGCAGCATCTCGGCACCGCCACCGCGCTGGGTGGGCGTACCGATCCGGCGGCCGGCGGGGTTGCACCACTGGCCGTCGGAGCCGTTGCCGTTGCGGCTGGTGTCGACGACGAACGGCTTGGTGTGGCCGTAGGCGCGCAGGGCGGAGTTGACCGCGTTGCCGTAGGAGGTGTTCTGGTCGGTGGTGAAGTAGTTGGAGACGTTCAGCGCGAAGCCGCGCGCCCCGCCGATCCCGGCGGCGGCGAGCTGCCGCGCCATGGTCGAGGCGTCGACCCAGCCGGGGTTCCCCGCGTCGAGGTAGACCCAGGTGTTCGGTGCCTTGGCGCGGAACTGGGCGATCGCGTTCTTCAGCATGGCGTTGCGCTCGGCGATCTGAGCGGGGGTCATGCAGCTCTCGTGGCCGAGCGCGTCGGGTTCGAGGACCACGACGGCCGGGCGGCTGCCGATGCCGCCGGCGAAGGCGGCGATCCAGGCGTCGTACGCGGCGCGGCTGCCGGCACCGCCGCCGGAGTGGCCGGCGCAGATGTCGCGGTGGGGGATGTTGTACGCGACCAGGACCGGCAGTTTGTCGGAGGAGTCCGCGCGGCCGGCGTAGGCGCCGACGGCGGTGGCGATGTCGCCGCTCCAGTTGCCGAACCAGCGGGCTGCCGGGGTGTTGGCGATGGAGGTCCGGATCGCCGCCGCCCGCCCGTCGCCGGGGTTCGCGTTGGTCCAGCGCAGGGCGGAGTTGTCGGGGTCGGTGTAGAAGCCGCTGGTCATGGTGGTCGGGTCGGCGGCGTATGCCGGGCCCGCGTTGAGCAGGGCGAGAGCGGCGGTGAGCGCACCGGCCAGCAGGGCGGACGCGGCTCGGACGGACGTGCGCATGGGTCTTCCTCCGGTGGGGGTGGGGAAGCGGAAGCGCTTCCAGTTTTGACAGGGGGACGGACCGAACGGGAACTGATCCTGCTGCCGGCCAACACGCGTTCTCCCGTCGCCGCGGGCGCCTGCGGCGATCGGGGACCCCGGGCCGGCTCAGACGAAGCGCCACAGGTGGTCGGCCGTGCCGCTGTCGTCCCAGAGGACGGCCTGGGCTCCCCGGGCGGTGGAGGCGCCGGAGACGCCGAGGACGCGGCCGCTGCCGGCGCACTCGATCCTGAAGGTGTCGCCGCCGCCGTGGCGCAGGCGCCACCGGTGGCCGGGGGCGCCGTCGTCCGCCCACTGGACGATCCGGGTGCCGTTGGCGGTGCCGCCGTTCTCCACGGCGAGGACCTTGCCGCTGTGGGAGTTGCGCAGGCGCACGTGGCCGCCGGTGTCGGCGACGGCCGTCCAGAGGTGGTCGGCGGTGCCGCTGTCGTCCCACTGGACGGCGAGGCCGCCGTCCGCGGTGGACATGTCCCGGATGCCGAGGACGAGTCCGCTGGCGGCGTTCCGGATGCGTCTGGCACCGTCGGGGACGAACTGCCACTGGCCGGCGGGGGCGCCGGTGTCCGGTACCTGTACGGCCGCGGCGCCGTTGGCGGTGGAGCCGTCGGCGATGCCGAGCAGCTTGCCGGTGTGGACGTTCCGGAGCTTGTGGTAGCCGTCGCCGGTGTCGATGACGGTCCACCGGTGGTCGGCGGTGCCGTTGTCGGACCACTGGATGACCGGGGCGTCGTCGGCGCCCGACATGCCCTGCACGCCGAGGACCTTGCCGCTGTGGAGGTTGCGCAGCCGCAGCGCGCCGCCGTCGACGAGGAGGATCCAGTTGTGGTCGGCGGTGCCGGAGTCGGTCCACTGCAGGGCGGGTGCCCCGTCGGCGGTGGACATGTCCCGGATGCCGAGGACGAGACCGCCGGTGGCGTTGACGAGCCGGAAGCCGCCGGGGCCGTCGGTCCGCCAGTAGACGGTGTAGTTGAAGCCCTGGGCGTCGTGGAACGGGCCGAGGCCGACCCTCGTTCCGTTGGCGGTGGCCGTGAAGGCGAGGGCGGTGCTGCTGGTCCGGGTGATCGACGAGGGGTCCAGGGCCGGGAGGGAGGACAGCCTGGTGCTGCCGTAGTCGCCGGCGAGGACGACGGGGCCGTAGGCGATCGCCGCGACACCGGGGTTGTCGTTGGCCGGCTGGAGGGCCACGCGCATGGGGAGCTTCACGGTGACGGTGTCCCCCGGGGCCCAGGTCCGGGTGAGCGTGGCGTAGGTGCCCGGGGCGGCCGCGACGCTCTGGGCGACGCCGTTGACGCTGACGGTGGCGCCCGAGGCCCAGGCGGGGATGCGGACGCGCATCGACCAGGACCCGCCGGCGCCGCCGGTGACCTTGAGGGTCGTGGTGTCGCCGGCCGGGTAGGAGGTGCTCTGGGTGACCGTGATGCCCCGCTGGGTCCAGGTCAGGACGGAGGGGAGGAACAGGTTCACCGTGAGGGTTGTGCCCTCGTGGAAGTAGATCGAGTCCATCAGCTTGGTGTTGGACTCCACACCCGTTCCCTGGCAGCACCAGAACGTGCCGTAGTCGGTGCTCCAGGTGCCGCCGCCCCACGCCGGGCCGACGCCGCGGCGGCCGCCCGGGTTGAGGGGGGTGAAGTAGGTGACGTGCCCGTGCGGGTCGGCCGGGTTCTGGGCGCCGATGACATGGTTGAGCAGCGCCTTCTCGTAGAAGTCGAAGTACGACGCCCTGCCGGGGTCCAGCTGCCACAGTTCCCGGGTCAGCTTGAGCATGTTGTAGGAGTTGCAGAGTTCGCAGGTGTCGGGGACGAGGAAGCCGGAGATGGCGTCCGGGGCCCGGAAGTGTTCCGCCTGGCTGTTCCCGCCGATGGCGTAGGTGTGCGCGGTGGTGCAGATCGTCCAGGCGTTGGCGGCGATGTCGCGGTAGCGCGTCGCCCCGGTCGCCCTGTACTCCCGGACGGCTCCTGTCCACTTGGGCACCTGCGTATTGGCGTGCAGACCGCTCAGCCGGTCCTGGTTCGCGGCGAGGGGGTCGAAGGCCGCCGCGTGGTCGAACCGCTGGGCTGTGGCCAGCCAGCGTGCGTCGCCGGTCCGCAGGCAGAGGTCGGCCAGTACCTCGTTCATGCCGCCGAACTCGACGCCCAGCACCGACTGCATCCGGCTGGGGCTGAGCGCGGCGGTGCGGCGGTCGACCCAGCCGGCGAGCGCGAGGAGCACGTCGCGGGCCTGTGTGCTGCCCATGAGGCGCCACACGTCGAGCAGACCGGCCATGGTCTTGTGGAGGCAGTAGTAGGGGACGTTGCCGTTCTTCAGTGTGCCCGCTTCGAGGCTGGTGAAGTCGGACTCGGGGAAGCCCGAGAGGTAGCCGGCGGAGAAGCCCGCGGCGGAATTGTTGGCCTGGCACCGGGCGAGTCCGGCCACCATGCGGTCGGCCTGGTCGCGGCAGGTTACGTCCCCCAGGGCGGCGTAGGCCTGGGCCCACGCCGTCAGGAAGTGGCCCTGCACATGGGTGCGGAAGGGGAACGCCGGATCGTCCCAGCCTCCCGGCGGGGCCGCGGCGTTGGTGGAGAGCCGGTGGTTGGCGCGGAAGTTGTACAGCAGGCGGTCGACGTCGACGAAGCGGAGGTAGGCCAGGGTACGGTCCTGGTTGTCGAGCCAGCGGCTGCTGGTGAGCCGGACCTGACCCAGGTCGAAGGGGAGCACCGATACCGCCGCGCCGGATCCCGCCAGGGCCGTGTCGGCCGCGGCGGACACGGTGTTCAGTACGGGGCCGGCAGCCGTGGCCGCGGCCGCGGCCCCGGTGGTCTTGATCATGGCGCGGCGGCTGAAGGGCGGAACCGGCATGGCGAACTCCATGGTCCGTGAGAGTGGGGGTGCCGCGCACGAGGGCGGTCGGGCTTCGGCCGGCGACGGTGGGTCCGGTGCGGAGGCCGCCCGCTGCGCACGAGTGTTAACGCTCACAATTGGGGTGTCAATACCTGCTACGGCATCGACGGCGTCAGGGCCTGCCCGGCGGTTCCTGTGGGCTCGGATACGTGATGTCGAACCCCGTGAAGTGGGCCCGGTTGGTGGAGGGACGGCCGTTGGAAGTGGCGTAGAGCCCGAGCTGGACGCTGGTGAACAGCGGGATGAGGAAGGCGGCTTCGACGGTGGTGAGGTCCTGCCAGGTTCCGTCGGGTGCCGCGTGGGCGAAGGTGTGGCTGAAGCCGCGGATGCGGATCCCCAGGCGGAGGGGGCCCGGGGGACGGGAACCTCGGCCAGGACCTCGGCCCCGCGGCGGAGGCTGAGCCCTGCCGCGGTGCGGAGGAAGAGGAGATGGGCGTCGTCGTCCACCACGACGGCGAGGCCCGCCTCTTCGCCCGGTGTGGTGGGGGCGAAGCGCAGTTCGGTGGAGACGTCGCAGTCGGGCTGTTCCTGGGGGCGGGCCAGGAGCGACGGGGTGGTGCGTTCGCCGAGGCGCTCGGGGCGCAGCTGGAGGCGGAGTCCGTCGCCGGTGGTCCAGAACCGCTCCGGCGGTGTGCGCAGGCAGCTCCAGTCAGGGGAGAGCGTGGTGAAGTCGTCGTGGACGGGACGGCGGGGGCCGGTGTGGACGACGGGGGAGAAGACCGGCCAGCCCGCGTCCCAGGTGATCCGGCTGAGGAAGGTCTCGCGGCCGAGGGCGGAGCCGGGGCGGACGCCCAGGAGGACGGCCCGCCAGTCGCCGTCCGGGGTCCGGACGAGGTCGGCGTGCCCGGTGCAGGTGACCGCACCCGTGGCGGGCGGGAGCACCGGGTTGCCGGGGGCGCCCTCGTAGGGGCCGGTCACCCGGAGGGCGCGGGCGGCCACCACGCTGTGGTCCACATCGGTGCCGCCCTCGGCGGTGACCAGGAGGTAGCTGCCGCCGGTCTTGTAGAGGTGCGGGGCTTCCGACCACCGGGCGCCGGGGCGGCTCCCCGACCACAGGACGTGCTCCGGTCCCGTCAGCCGTCGTTCGTGCGGGAGGTACTCGCGCATCCAGATCTCGGTGCGGCCCGCGGCTTCGTCCACGACCCGTGCGGCCGTGAACCAGGCCCGGCCCCGGCGCCGGCCGTGCCCGTCGCCGTCCCCGTCGCCGTCCCCGTCGTCCGGCCCGTCGTCGAAGAAGAGCGACGGATCGAAGCCCTCACCGTCCAGCCAGTGGGGCTCCGACCACGGCCCCGCCGGGTCGGTCGCCGTGACGACGAAATGGCCGGGGCCGTCCATCAGCGTGCAGACGAGGTGGAAGACCCCGTCATGGTGCCGGATCGTCGGTGCGAACAGGCCCCGAGAGGGCTCGCACCCGTCGAGGTCGAGCTGGGACGCCCGGTCCAGCGCGGAGCCGACGCGCCGCCAGTTCACGAGGTCGCGGCTGTGGAACACGGGTAGGCCCGGGAACCATTCGAAGCTGGACGTCACCAGGTAGTAGTCCGCCCCCGCCCGGCAGACGGACGGGTCGGGCCGGAACCCGGGCAGCACGGGATCGCCGGAGAAGCCGGTCACGGCACCGGGACGATCTCGACCGGCACGGACAGCACCCGGTCGGCCGCCGGGTGGCGTACGGGGCCTTCCAGAGTGAAGGAGCCCTGGAGCGGAAGATCGCCGCTGGACCGTCCGACGGCCACGCCGATCTCCCCGGGCTCCACCCGTCTGCGCAGGTCGAGCCCGGTGAAGGAGGTCCGGTCGGCATGGACCGAGAAGGTGACCCGGGCGGCCGCGCCCGGCCGCAGCTCGACCCGGGCGAAGCCGGCGAGCCACCGCCGCGGCCGGACGACGGACGCCACGGGGTCGGAGAGGTACAGCTGGACCACTTCGGTCCCGGCCACCTCGCCGACGTTGCGCACGGTGACCGAAACGGCGACGGCCCCGTCCGTCGCGGCGACGGGATCCACGGAGAGCTCCGAGCAGGTGAAGCTGGTCCAGCTCAGCCCGTGCCCGAACGGGAACAGCGGGGTCGGGTCCACCGAGCTCCAGTCCGTGCGCCCGCCGAGCCTGGCGTGCAGGTAGGTGCCGGGCTGGCCGCCGACCTGGCGGGGGATGGAGACGGGCAGCCGCCCGGACGGTTCCGCGGCGCCGCTGAGGATCCCGGCCAGCGCCGTCCCGCCCTCCTCGCCGGGGAAGAAGGCCTGCACCACGGCCGATGCGCGCTCGGCCAGCGTGCCGAGCGCGTAGGGCCGTCCGGAGACGAGGACCAGGACGGCCGGCACCTCCGAATCCAGGACGGCGGAGGCGAGTGCGGCCTGATCGCCGGGCAGGCCGAGGGTCTCGGCGTCGCAGCCCTCGCCGGAGGTGCCCCGGCCGAACATGCCCGCCCGGTCCCCGAGCACGAGCAGGTTCACGTCCGGATCGTCCGCGGTGACCGTGAACCCGGCGGCGGTGAGCGCCTCGCCGAGCGTCGGGATCTCCAGCCCGAGGTCCCCGGGCAGCGCGACGTGGTTGGGGAAGGAGTAGCAGCCGAGGAAGGACTGGGGGTCGTCGGCGTAGGGCCCGCTGATCGCGACCCGGCACGGCCGCAGCGGCAGGATGCCGTCGTTGGCGAGCAGTACGGTGGACCGTTCGGCCAGGAGCCTGGCCAGTGCCCGGTTCTCCGGCGGGTCGAGGTCGACCGGCTCGGGTGTGACGGGTTCCCAGTCGGGGTCGAGCAGGCCGAGCCCGGCCTTCTGGAGCAGGACCCGTTCCGCGGCCCGGTCGACGAGCTCCTCGGGCACTCTTCCCGCCCGTACGAGTTCGGTGAGCGGCTCGCCGTAGCACCGGGCCGTGGGCAGTTCGACGTCGATCCCGGCGGTCAGCGCCAGCGCGCCGGCCGCGCCCCGCGATCCGCTGACACCGTGCCGGGTCTCCAGGAAGGAGACGGCGTAGTAGTCGGCGACGACCACACCGCCGAACCCGAGCTCGCCCCTGAGCAGTTCGGTCAGCAGCCCCTGGTCGGCGGCCACCGGGACGCCGTCCACGTCGGTGTAACTGTTCATCACCGACCGGGCGCCCCCCTCGCGCAGTGCCCGTACGAAGGGCTCGACCAGTACGTCGGCGAACTCGCGCGGTCCCGAGGCGACGGGGGCCATGTTCCGGCCGCCGCGCGAGGCCGAGTACCCGGCGAAGTGCTTGAGGGTCGCCACGATCCCGGCGCCCTCCAGCCCCTGCACGTAGGCGGTGCCGATCGCTCCGACGAGGTAGGGGTCCTCGCCGATGCACTCCTCGGTCCTGCCCCACCGGTAGTCGCGGACCACGTCGAGCACCGGAGCCAGCCCCTGATGGACGCCGACCCGCCGCATTCCCGCGCCGATGGCGGCGGCCATCCGGCGCACGAGCCCGGGGTCGAAGGAGGCGCCCCAGGCCAGTGGCCCGGGGAAGACCGTCGCTCCGAACGTCATGAACCCGGTCAGGCACTCTTCGTGGGCGATCGCCGGTATCCCGAACCGGCCGGCTCCGGTCACCTGCCGCTGGAGCGAGGCGAGCCGCTCCATCCCGGCTTCCGCGGTGATCGGCGCGGTGCCGTACACCCGGGTGAGCTGGCCGAGGCCGTGGGCGACGATGTCGTCGAGGCCGGGCGCGGACTCGCCGGAGTCGTCCTCCATCGGGGCGACCGGTGCGCCCGGATCCGAGGGCAGCGCCCAGAAGCCGGCGAGCTGACCCGCCTTCTCCTCCAGCGTCATCCGCTGCAGCAGATCGGCGACGCGTACGGGCACGGGCAGGAGGGGGTCACGCCAGGGCTCGGTCAAGGAGTTCTCCTAGGGACGGGGCGGGGCGGTGGAGAGCCGGACCTTGAGTTCGGTCGAAAGCTCCATCCGGGGGCTGACCAGGGGCTGGCCGTCCAGGAGCTGGAAAAGGCTGCGGGCGGCGAGCCGGCCCATCTCCTCCAGTGGCTGGCGCACCGTCGTCAGCGGCGGTGACAGCCATTCGCACATCGGCAGGTCGTCGAAGCCGACCACGCTGAGGTCCCGCGGGACGCTCAGCCCGGCCTGCCGGGCGGCTTCGTAGACGCCCATCGCCTGCTGGTCGCTCCCGGCGAAGACGGCGGTCGGCGGTTCGGGGAGGGCGAGCAGTTCCCGGGCGCGCCGGAACCCGCCCTCGTGCTGGAAGTCGCCGAACCGGATCAGGTCGCGGTCGACCTCGATCCCGGCCCGCTCCAGCGCGGCGCGGTACCCGTCGATGCGGGCCTGGCTGCAGAGCATCTCCTTGCGCCCGCCGATCGCGGCGATCCGGCGGTGCCCCAGCTCCAGCAGGTGCTCGGTGGCGGCGAGGCCGCCCGCCCAGTTGGTCGCGCCGATGCTCGGCACACCGTTGCCCGGCAGGTCGATCGGGTCGATGACGACCAGCGCCACCCCGGCCTGTTCGACCTGGGCGCGCTGGGCCTGGGTGACCGAGGCGGTGACGAGGATGACGCCGTCGCTGTGGTGCAGGACCGGCAGTGCGGCCCAGCTCGAAGGCGTGGCCTCGCCCGGCGGGACGAGCGATACGACGGTGCCGACGCCGCGCCGGGCGCACTCGGCCTCGACGCCGCGCAGTATCTCCACCGCCCACGCGCTGTCCAGGCCGCCGATGATCAGGTCGACCAGGCCGGACCTGCGGGCCCTGGCCTGCGCGCCGGGATGGAGGTAGTTGTGTGAGCGCAGCAGGCTCTCGATACGTTCGCGCGTCGCGGGTGCGACGTCGGAGCGGCCGTTGACCACCTTGGAGACGGTGGCCTGGGAGACCCCCGCCTCGGCGGCGATGACGGCCAGGGTCGGGCGCTGCTCGCTCAACTTCTCTCCTCCGCGCGGACGCCTTGGGGCGTCGACAGGTATCGCAAACTTTCGAAGAGTTTCCGGGCGGCGCGACCGGGTTGTCAAGGCTCAAGAAGCTTGCTGCTGAGGGAAATTCAGTGAGAAGGCTTGACCGTGGGCCTTCACGTTCCTAGTTTGTGGCAGCGTCAATTCGAGAATGTTACGAAAGATTTTCGAACCGGCGAACCCGTACCGAGCGAACCGAACCGGCATTCCCCACCCCGGAGGTCCCATGGCCAGCACACCCCCGAGTCGACGAACCTTCCTCGCGCTCTCCGGCCTGACCGCTCTGTCCGTCCCGCTCACCGCGGCCTGCGGCGGCGGGGGCTCCGGCCCGGGGTCGGCGGCCGGCGGCAAGGTGTCCTTCGCGTGGTGGAACATCGCCACGACGGAGCCGGGCAAGTCCCTGTTCCCGCAGATCTCCTCGGCGTTCACGGCCGCTCACCCGAACATCACGATCAAGACGACCTCGTTGGAGAACGAGGCCTTCAAGTCCAAGCTGACGGCCAACACTTCATCGGGCAGGCTCCCCGACGTCTTCCAGACCTGGGGCGGCGGCGTTCTGCGGCAGCAGGTCGACGCGGGGCTGGTCGAGGACCTCACCGAGGCGTTCGGCTGGTCGTCCGAGCTCACCCCGGTCTCGTTGCGGGCCTACCAGTTCGAGGGCCGGACCTACGGGGTGCCGTACGACATCGGCATGGTCGGCTTCTGGTACAACAAGAAGCTCTTCGCCCAGGCCGGGATCACCGCTCCGCCGGCCACCTGGGCCGAGTTCCTCGAGGACGTCAGGAAGCTCAAGACGGCGGGCGTCACTCCGATCGCCCTCGCGGGCAAGGAGAAATGGCCGGGCCACTACTACTGGGCCTACCTCGCGATGCGCGTCGCGGGCCTCCCCGCCCTCCAGCAGGCGGCGACCACCAAGGACTTCACCGGCGCCGGCTTCGTCCGGGCCGGCGCCCACCTCAAGGAGCTGGTCGACCTCCAGCCGTTCCAGACGGGTTTCCTCGGCGCCGGCTACTCCACCCCCGGCGGCCAGGCCGCGACCATGGGCAACGGCAAGGCCGCCATGGAGCTGATGGGGCAGTGGGCGCCGTCGGTGCAGAAGGACGCGGGCGCGGACCTCGGAGCGGACCTGGGCTTCTTCCCCTTCCCGACGGTCGAAGGCGGCATCGGCCAGGTCACCGAGGTGTTCGGCGGTGGCAGCGGTTTCGCGCTGCGCAAGGGCGCCCCGAAGGAGGCGCTGGACTTCCTGAGGTTCTTCGTCCTGGAGAACGAGTCCAGACTGCTGGCCTCCAACGGCTACCTGCCGGTGGTCAAGGGCGCGGAGAGCCAACTCACCGAGCCCAACAGGAAGGTGGTGGCCGACAGCCTGGTGAACGCGACGGGCTTCCAGCTCTTCCTCGACCAGGCCTACCCGCCGGCGGTGGGCCAGGAGGTCAACGACAGTGTCGCCGACCTCATGGCGGGCAAGAAGACGCCCGCGCAGGTCACCAAGTCGATCACCGAGGCTGCGAAGGGTGCCTAGCCCCGTGTCCACCCTGACCGAGGAGCGGACGCGGGACGCCGGGCCGGTGCGCCCGCCCGCCCCGGCACGGTCGCTCCTGCGCGGACTGGGCAGCTGGGCGTCGGTCGCCTGGTTCCTCGTCCCGGCTCTGGTCCTCTTCCTCGTCTTCGTCCTCGCACCGATCGCGGTCGCCGTCTGGACCGGCTTCTTCACGTGGGGCGGGGCCGGCCCCATGGACGACTTCGTCGGCTTCGAGAACTACGCCAAGCTCTTCGGCGACCAGGTCTTCCTCGGCGATCTGGGGCGCGGGCTGTACCTGATCGTCCTGTCGGTCACGGTGCAGTTGCCCTTCGCGCTGTTCACCGCGGTCCTGCTCAACCAGCGGCTGCGCGGCCGGGCCGTCTACCGGATGCTGTTCTTCGCGCCGTACGTCCTGTCCGAGGTGGTCACGGCGGTCCTCTTCGCGCTGATCTTCCTTCCCGGTGCCGGCATGGCCGACCACCTCGCCGGCCTCCTCGGCCTGGAGGGGCTGCGGGGCACGTGGCTCGCCGACCCCTCGACGGTCATGCCGACCCTGTTCGTGGTCATGACCTGGAAGTACTTCGGGTTCCACATGATGCTCTTCCTCGCCGGCCTGCAGAGCATTCCGGCCGAGATCCTCGAAGCCGCCTCCATCGACGGCGCCGGCGCCTGGCGGCGCTTCCGGAACGTGACGCTGCCGCTGCTCGGGCCGACGGTCCGGATCAGCGTCTTCCTCTCGATCATCGGGGCCATCCAGCTCTTCGACCTCGTCTGGGTCATGACGGCGGGCGGGCCCAACCACTCCTCCGAGACGATGGCCATCTCGATGTTCCAGTTCGGGTTCAAGCGCTATCAGGTCGGCTACGCCAGTGCGATCAGCGTGGTGCTGTTCATGATCAGTCTGGTCTTCTCCCTCTTCTACCAGCGCTACGTGCTCCGCCGTGACCTGAGCGGGGCCATCACCTCGGGAGGCGGCCGATGAACGCCCGCCGGACGGTAGGGGGCCTGTCGCTGCACGCCGTGGTCTGGCTGATCGGCGCGTTCGTCGTCGTGCCGCTGATCTACGCGGTGGTCTCCGGGTTCAAGAGCACCCGCGAGCTGACGACCAACCCGTTCGGGCTTCCGGAGCACTGGGAGACCGCCAACTACACCGGCATCCTCGGCGACGGGATGTTCTGGCGGCAGATCGCCAACAGCGCGGGCATCGCGATCGGCACGACGTGCTGCACGGTGGCGGCGTCCGCGATGGCGGCGTTCGTGCTGGCCCGCTACGCCTTCCGGGGCAGGGAGCTGTTCTACACACTGTTCACGATCGGGCTGATGTTCCCGTTCGCGGTGGCCGTGCTGCCGTTGTTCCTGCTGCTGCGCACCTTCGAACTGCTCGACAACCCGCTCGGAGTGATCCTTCCGCAGGCGGCCTTCGGGCTCCCCATGACGATCATCATTCTGCGCGGCTTCTTCCGGACGGTCCCGGCGGAGGTCGAGGAGGCGGCCGTCATGGACGGCTGCGGCAAGTTCCGCTTCTTCTGGAAGATCCTGCTGCCGATGGCACGTCCGGCGCTCGGCACGGTATCGGTGCTGGCGATCGTCGCGAGCTGGAACAACTTCTTCCTGCCACTGCTGGTGTTCAACGACCCGAAATGGCAGACGATCCCGGTCGGAGTCCAGCAGTTCCAGGGCCAGTACGCGACCGACTACGCGCTCGTCCTCGCCTACATCGTGCTCGCCATGGTCCCCGCCCTCGCGTTCTACGCCGTCGCCGAGCGGCAGCTGATCGGCGGCCTCACCGCGGGCGCCACCAAGGGCTGACCCGTCCCGCGCGACCCCCACCTCCCGAGGAGACATCGTGAAACGCCTCACCGCACTGGCGCCGCCATTTTTGTTAGCGCTAACAGCATGCCGCCGGATCGTCGTGCCCGACGGCGCACGGACCGCCGGCCGCCTGTCCCGCCACCTCGCGGACCACCCGTGGTGAGCCCGTTCCCCGGGGGCGTGGGAATCTCCGGGCTCACCGTCTACGACTGGGAAGCCGCCGACGGTCTGTGCGGCGGTGCGCCCCACATGCACCTCGTCTGCTCCGAGGCCTACGTCGTCATCGCCGGCGCGGGCAGCGTACAGACCCTCACCACCTCCGGTTTCGACGAGACCCCGCTGCTCCCCGGCGACGTCGTCTGGTTCACCCCCGGCACGATCCACCGCCTCGTCAACGACGGAGACCTGCGCCTCGTCGTGCTCATGCAGAACGACGGACTGCCCGAGGCGGGCGACGCCGTCTTCACCTTCCCCGCTCCCGTGCTGGCCGATCCCCACGCCTACCGCAGGGCGGCCGGCCTGAGCGGCGACCGTTCCGCGGCAGCCCGCCGCCGCCGCGACCTGGCCCTGGAGGGCTTCCTGGCCCTGCGCGACGGCGGGCTGCGGGAGTTCCACATCGCGGCCCACCGCCTGAAGAGCGAGCTCCTGGACGCCTGGCGGATCCGCTGGCGCGACGGCGCCCTCGCCGCGGCCGTCACGACCGGCCGTCAGCTGGAACGGCTGAAGGCCGGAGACCTCTCCCACCTCGACGACGGCGACGTGTCACGGCTGGAGCGCCCGCGGCACCAGGGCTTCGGCATGTGCGGCCGCCTCCACACCTATCCCGTACCCGATCCCTCGACGCGCCCGCCCCGCGGTCCGTCGGGGCCACCCCGCCCCCACCCCCCGAAGGAGCCCTTCTGATGTGGTCCCGCCATCCATCCCCGGTCCACCCGGGACGACGCCTGCTCGCCGTCCTCGCGCCCCTGCTGCTCCTGGTCGCCTTCCTCGGTGCGCAGCCCGCCGCGGCCGCGGCCGTCGACCCCAACGCCTCGTACGTGCTGGTCAACCGCAAGAGCGGCAAGGTCCTGGACGTCTACAACCTGGCGGCCGGTGACGGCGCCCGCATCACCCAGTGGACCAGGAACGACCAGCTCCAGCAGCAGTGGCAGTTCGTCGACTCCGGCGGCGGTTACTACCGCATCACGTCCCGCCACTCCGGCAAGGTTCTGGACGTCCGGACCGGGTCCACCGCGAACGGCGCCGCGATCGTCCAGTGGGCCGACGCGAACGGTACGAACCAGCAGTGGCGGCTCGCCGACAGCCCGGACGGCCACGTGAGGTTCATCGCGCGCCACAGCAACAAGGCCCTCGAAGTGCAGGGCGGCTCCACCGCCGACAACGCGAACATCGTCCAGTACGACGACTGGGGCGGCACCAACCAGCAGTGGCAGCTCGTCCGGGTCGGCGCCGGCAACCCCGGCCCGTGCGATCTTCCGTCGGCCTACCGCTGGACGTCGACGGGCCCGCTGGCGCAGCCCGAGCCCGGGTGGGCCTCGCTCAAGGACTTCACCGTCGCCCCCTACAACGGGCGGCACCTCGTCTACGCGACGACCCACGACACGGGCAAGAGCTGGGGCTCGATGAACTTCAGCCCGTTCACCAACTGGTCGGAGATGGCATCGGCCGGCCAGAACGCGATGCCGGCGTCCACCGTCGCGCCCACGCTCTTCTACTTCGCGCCCAAGAACATCTGGGTCCTCACCTACCAGTGGGGCGGCGGGAGCGCCTTCTCCTACCGGACGTCGAGCGACCCCGCCAACCCCCATGGCTGGTCGCCGCAGCAGGTGCTCTTCTCCGGAAGCATCGCCGACTCCGGAACAGGGCCGATCGACCAGACGATCATCGGTGACAGCACGAACATGTACCTGTTCTTCGCCGGTGACAACGGCAAGATCTACCGGGCCAGCATGCCGATCGGGAACTTCCCGGGCAGCTTCGGCTCGAACTCGACCGTGATCATGAGCGACACGACGAAGAACCTGTTCGAAGCCGTTCAGGTGTACAAGCTCCAGGGCCAGAACCGCTACCTCATGATCGTCGAGGCGGACGGCTCGCAGGGCCGCTACTTCCGTTCGTTCACGGCCACCAGCCTGGGCGGCACGTGGACGCCCCAGGCCGGCAGCGAGAGCAGCCCCTTCGCCGGCAAGGCCAACAGCGGCGCCACCTGGACCAACGACATCAGCCATGGCGAGCTGATCCGCACCACCGCCGATCAGACCTTCACCGTCGACCCCTGCAACCTGCAGTTCCTCTACCAGGGGCGTGACCCCAACATCGGCGGCGACTACGGCCTGTGGCCCTACCGGCCGGGCCTGCTGACGCTGCGTCGCTGACGACGTGACACGGGCCGGCTCCGCGCAAGCCGGCCCGTGCACGCCCACGGCAGCGGTGTCGGTGTGCTGGGCTATTCTTCCCGCCACCGCACACCGACTGTAGGGACCACGAGAATTGACCGGCCTGCCCGCTTTCCCCCTGCCCTTCCAGGCTTCCCGTTCCATAGCGTTCGCCACGCCCCGCACGCTGCGGGAACTCCAGATGATGGAGTGCAGCGCGCACATCCGGGCGAAGCCGGGTTGGTCCGACAAGATGGGCGATGACGGCATCGTCGCCAGGTGGACCCGAGAAGCGGTCGCCCAGGGCCTCACCGAAGCGCAGGTCCGCTACGTGCTCGACGAGCTCGTGCACTACGCCGCGCTGCGGGACGCGCGGACCGGTATCGAGGTGTCCGCCGTCGACGGGGTCTGGCAGTCGGACACGCTGGTCGGCGAGGAGCTGAGATCCCGGCTGCGCGAGGCGGTCCGGGTCCTGGAGCAGGTCCCCGAGGCGGACCGGGACTGGCATCCCGGATCCGACGGGCAGGTGCTGGACCTGGTTCACCCCTCGCTGTTCTGCCTGGTGCGGGGCGTGAGCGGGGGGCCCGAGGAGGCGTGGCGGAATCCGGCGGACCGCTACTCGAAGTACGAGTTCTCGGAGAAGTTCCAGTGGCTCCCCACGGACGTCGACGTCAGTGACGACGGCGAGGCCACCTTCCTCTCGTACGTGAACAACGTCCACCCCGAGACCCATCGCGAACTGGCCGCCGTCCTGCCGGACTTGTTCGCCCGTCTGCGCCCGCTGCTGGAGAACGTACTGACCGATCTGCGCCATCCGCGGCCCCTGCGGATCGAGGCCGATCCCTACGGCTGGTACGACTCGGAGCCGGAGTACCCGGACAAGTCCTCCTACGGTGACGACGAGGCCTACGCGGAGGCCCGCAGCGCATGGGCGGTGGCCCATGGCGAGTGGTGGGAGAACCGCCGGCCGGTCATCCCGGACGCCCCGGCCTTCACCCCGCCCGAGCCGCCCGGCGAATCCGAGCGGGTCGACCTGCGCGGCCGCCGTCTCCAGGTCATCGTCAAGCTCGCCACCGTTCACCTCACGCCGGAGAAGCCCGAGTACCCGGGCGGTTCCTGGCACGTCGAGGGGATGCTGAACGAGCGGATCGTCTCGACCGGCATCTATTACTGGGACAGCGAGAACATCACCGAAAGCCGGCTGGGTTTCCGGGCGGCACTCGACGACCCGGACTACGAACAGAACGACGACAACGGTATGCGTGAGGTCTACGGCCTGGAGGACGAAGACGCGCTGAACCAGACGCTGGGATCGGTACCGACGCCGGCGGGGCGCTGCCTGGCGTTCCCGAACGTCCTGCAACACCGGGTCGGCTCGTTCCGCCTGAAGGATTCCACCCGCCCGGGACACCGCAAGATCCTGGCGTTCTTCCTGGTCGACCCCTCGCAGAGGATCGTCTCGACCTCGGACGTGCCTCCCCAGCAACCGTGGTCCGATACCTCCACCATGACGCTCGAGCAGGCCAAGGAGCACCGCGAGCAGCTCATGCAGGAGCGCAAGTTCTTCGTCGACGAACACAACGACCAGCTCTACGAACGGGAATTCTCCCTCTGCGAGCACTGAACCACCTCCCCAGCCGTCCGCGGCCGGGCCCGGGCTCCCGTCCCGCACGGGCGCCCGGAGTGCCCGGCGCGGTCGTGCGGGGCACCCTGGAGGTATGGGCCGAGCCAACGACCGGGTCGAGGCGATGCTCCAGGAGTACGCCGACCTCATCGCCATCCGGGGCGGGGAGGCCTTCAAGGCCCGCGCCTACGAAAAGGCGGCCCGTGCCGTCGGGGGGCACCCGCAGGACGTCTCGACCCTCGACGCGAAAGGCCTGCGCGAGATCCCGAACGTCGGCAGGTCCGTCGCCGACAAGATCCTGGAGTACCTGCGGACCGGCCGCATGTCGGTCGTCGACGAGGCCCGGGCGTCCGTGCCGGCCGGAGTGCGCGAGCTCGTCGCGATTCCGGGGCTCGGACCCCGCCGGGCGATGCTCCTCTACGAGGAGCTCGGCATCACCTCCGTCGACCAGCTGGTCGAGGCCGTCCACCAGGAGCGGCTGCGCGACCTGAAGGGCTTCGGGGAGCGGACCGAGGAGAAGATCCTGCACGGCGTCGCCCTCCTGCGGAAGGCCGGCGAGGGCCGCATCCTGATCAGCGCCGCCATGGACCTCGCCGAGCAGCTCGTCGCCGAGCTGTCGGACGTCCGCGGCTGCGTCCGGTGCACGTACGCCGGATCCCTGCGCCGCATGAAGGAGACCATCGGCGACATCGACATCCTGGTCGCCGCACGCCGGCCGGCCCCGTTCATGGACGCCCTCACCGCCCTCCCGGACACCGCCGAGATCATCGCGCAGGGGGAGAAGAAGACCTCCGTACGGACCTCCGCCGGCCTCCAGGTCGACCTGCGGGTCCTTCCCCCGGCCTCCTGGGGCGCCGGGCTCCAGTACTTCACCGGGTCCAGGGCGCACAACATCCGCACCCGCGCGCTCGCCGTACGCCAAGGCCTCAAGCTCTCCGAGTACGGCCTCTTCGACGCCGAGACCGGCGAGAGCGTCACCTCCGGCACGGAGGAGGCGGTCTACGCCCGGCTCGGACTGCCCTGGATACCGCCGACGCTCCGCGAGGACCGCGGCGAGATCGCGGCCGGCCTGCGCGGCGAGCTGCCCGATCTCCTCACCGAGAAGGACATCCGCGGAGATCTGCACACCCACACCGACCTCACCGACGGGCTGGCCCCGCTGGAGGAGATGACCGCCGCCGCTGCCGCCCGCGGCTACGCGTACTACGCGGTGACCGACCACGCCCCGGACCTTTACATGCAGCGCATGACCAGCGAGAAGATCCTCGCCCAGCGAGAGCGGGTGCGCGCCCTCGACGACGCGCACCGCACGATGCGGCTGCTGCACGGCACGGAACTCAACATCGGCCCCGACGGCACCCTGGACTGGCCCGACGAGTTCCTCGCCGGCTTCGACATCTGCGTGGCCTCCGTCCACTCCCACTTCGACCAGAGCCGGGAGGACCTCACCCGCCGCCTCGTCCGCGCCTGCGAGAACCCGCACGTCGGCATCATCGGCCACCCCACGACCCGCCGGATCGGCAGGCGACCGCCCATCGACGCCGACTTCGACGAGGTCTTCAAGGCCTGCGCCCGGGCGGGCACGGCGCTGGAGATCAACGCGCGTCCCGAGCGGCTCGACCTGTGCGACGAGGACATCCTGCGCGCGAAGCGGTACGGCGTGAAGTTCGCCGTGAACTCCGACGCGCACGCCACCACCCATCTGCCGTACATGCGGTACGGGGTGGCCACGGCGCAGCGCGGCTGGCTCACGGCGGACGACGTCATCAACACGTGGCCCCTGGCGAAGCTGCGCCGGTTCCTGGGCAAGCCGGGAGGCCGGACGCGCTGACGGGGGCGTACCGGGAGCTCAGTCCGGGGGTTCGGGCACCGGCTCCTCGGGGTTGCCGTCCGGGGGACCGGAGGGCCGCGACGGGGGGTCGGCCGGCTCCGGCTCGCGGGGGACGGGCTGCGGTCCGGACGGGACCGGCTCCGGGCCGTCCGGCGGGGGCGGGCTGGGACGTGTCACGGTGTTCACCTTTCTTCCGGGGACGCCGGCCCGGGCATGAGGCGGGCGCGCGGGGGCAAGCGCTGCATGCGGTCGCCCGGCCCCCGGGCGCCGCTTTCCGGCCGTTCGATTCGGAGGTGGGTCATGGTTCCGCTCCTTCTGGTCCTGTTGCTGATTCTGCTGCTCCTCGGCGCGGGTTTCGCGGTGAAGGTCCTCTGGTGGGTCGCCATCGCGGTGCTCGTGCTGTGGCTGGTGGGGTTCGTCGCCCGGGGCAGCGGCGGGCGCTGGTACCGGTGGTAGCGCGACCCATGGCATCGGCCGGGGGCCCGCCGATCCGGCGGCCCCCCGGGCGTGCCCGCCGCCGTCCGGGTGAACCGGGGCCGGACGTTCCTAGGGATGGAGATGCCGGTCGAATTCCCGCAGGACGGCGCCGCAGAAGGCCTCGAGGTCGTCCGGCTTGCGGCTGGTGACCAGCGTCGACGGCGCAGCCCGGCAGACCCGCACCTCCTCGTCCACCCAGGTGCCGCCCGCGTTGCGGATGTCGGTGGCCAGGCTCGGCCACGAGGTCAGGGTCCGGCCGCGTACGACATCGGCCTCCACCAGCATCCAGGGGGCGTGGCAGATCGCGGCGACCGGCTTGCCCGCGGCGAAGAAGCTGCGGACGAAGCCGACGGCCCGCTCGTCCGTCCGCAGGGCGTCGGGGTTCGCGACCCCACCGGGAAGCACGAGCGCGTCGAAGGCCTCGGACGTGTCCCCGGCGAGGACGTGGTCGACGGTGAAGCGGCCCCCCTTGTCGAAGTGGTCGAACGCCTGCACCTGCCCGGCCTCGGTCGACACCAGCTGGGGGTTCCAGCCGGCCCCCTCGACGGCCTTCCACGGCGCGGTCAGTTCCACTTCCTCGACGCCTTCGGGCGCGGTCAGAAAGGCGATGCGCACCGAATCCACCTCCTTCGGCTCGTACGGATTGCGCGTACGCCCCGCCCCTGCCCGGACACGCGCCGCCCAAGCACCCCCGTTCGTGGGACGGCGGCGGAGGATGGGCGACGAAGAACCCCGCGCCGCCCGGCGCGGCCCCACTTCCCTGGAGACACCGTGACGGACCCCCAGCCCCGACCCGGTCCCGCCCCCGGCCTCGGCGCCTTCGCCGAAGCGGTGGACGGCACGATGTACGTGGTCACGGCCGCCTCGGGCGGGCGGCGGGCCGGCTGCCTGGTCGGCTTCGCCTCGCAGTGCTCGATCGAACCGCCGCGCTTCACGGTGTGGCTGTCCACCGCGAACCACACCTACGACGTCGCCCGCACGGCCCGCCACCTCACCGTGCACGTGCTGGGCCGGGAGCAGCGGGCCCTGGCGGAACTGTTCGGCGGGCAGACGGGCGACAGCGTCGACAAGTTCGCCCGCACCGCCTGGCGGCCCGGCCGGGACGGCAGCCCCGTGCTGTCGGACGTACGCGTCTGGTTCACCGGCCTGGTCGAAGAGACCGTCACGGTGGGCGGCGACCACGTCGGCTTCGTGCTGTCCCCGGTCGAACAGAGCGACGGATCCGCCGGCTCCGGGCCGATGCGCTTCGGCGGAGTCCGCGACCTGGAGGCCGGCCACCCCGCCTGACCCGCCCCGCCCGGCCGACCGCCGAATGGCCCCACCAGGGGTTTCAACCGCCCGCGAACGAGCACCTGCCACACGACGCAGACCCCGACAAAGGAGGCACGGCCATGGCCGCCGAAGCGAAGGAACAGGACGTCGTCGAGGTGATCCTCAAGGACCACCGGACCATGGAAGAGCTGTTCCGGCAGATGCGGAGCGTCGAGGCGGACCGCGCGGCAGCGCTGGCGAGGTTCTCGGCGCTGCTCATCGCCCACGGCGAGGCGGAGGAAGCCGAGGTCTACGGCGCGCTCAAGCGCTTCAAGAACGTGGACGACGACGAAGTCGAGCACGGAGTGGAGGAGCACGACGAGGGCAACCAGGCGCTGCTCGCGCTGCTGGAGGCGGACGACATCGGCTCCGAGGACTGGGACTCCAAGCTGGAGGACCTGGTCAAGGCCGTCTCCCACCACCTGGACGAGGAGGAGCGGACGATCCTCAACGGTGCCCGGGAGAACGTCCCGCACGAGCGCCGGGCCGAGCTCGGCGCCGCGTTCCTGAAGGAACGCCAGAGGCTGCTGGAGTCCGACTGCGGCAGTGTCGAGAACGTACGCGCCGTCGTCAACCGGTGAGCGCCTACGACCGGGCCGGCAGCGGATCGCGGTCCGCAGGCACCCGCTCCGCCAGGGGCGGCGGCCCCGGCGGGGTGCCGTCGCCGAAGGGCCGGCCGCCCAGGCGGGCCCGGTCGTGCGGGGCCAGCCAGGCCTCCGCCCGGGGGCCGGCCGGCACGATGCCGGTGGGGTTGATGTCGGAGTGCACCAGGTAGTAGTGCCGTTTGATGTGGTCGAAGTCGACGGTGTCGCCGAAACCGGGCGTCTGGAACAGGTCCCGCGCGTACTCCCAGAGCACCGGCATCTCGGCGAGCTTGTTCCGGTTGCACTTGAAGTGGCCGTGGTAGACGGCGTCGAAGCGCACGAGCGTGGTGAACAGCCGTACGTCCGCCTCGGTGATGGTGTCCCCGACCAGGTAGCGGGAGCTCGCGAGCCGGTCGGACAGCCGGTCGAGCCGGGCGAAGAGCCGCTCGTACGCCTCCTCGTACTTCTCCTGGGTCCCGGCGAAACCGGCCCGGTAGACGCCGTTGTTCACGTCCCGGTAGACCACCTCGTTCACCGCGTCGATCTCCGGCCGCAGCCGCGGCGGGTACAGCGCGGGCGCGCCCGGACGGTGGTGGGCGGTCCACTCCAGCGACAGGTCGATCGTGATCCGCGCGAAGTCGTTGGTCACCACCGCGCCGGTCGGGACGTCGACGATCGCGGGCACCGTGATGCCGCGGTCGTAGCCGGGCTCCCGGGCCAGATAGGCCTCCTGGAGGCGTTCGATGCCGAGCACCGGGTCCCGGCCGCCCGGATCGAGGTCGAAGGTCCAGCTGTCGTCGTCGTGCACCGGGCCGGCGACGGCCATCGGCAGGGCGCTCTCCAGACCGAGCAGCCGCCGTACCACCACCGCCCGGCTGGCCCACGGACAGGCCCGGCTCACCACCAGCCGGTACCGTCCCGGCTCCACGGGGAAACCCTCGCGCCCGTCGGCGGTGATCCGCGTGCCGATGTACCGGCTGTCGCGGGTGTACTCCTTGCCGGGATTCACGTAGCTCACCCCGTGCGCCTACCCGCGCGGTGCCGTGGCGAACGCGGAGGACCGTCCCGGCCGGGGCCCGGGCGCGGCCCCCGGGTGCGGAGGGCGGGTTTGGCCGGCGGGTCCCGGGGCAGGGGCACGGCGCCGACCGGCTGACACGGCCGGCTCCCGCATCGGCCCGGAGGAGGCAGAGGTGTCCGCGAAGCAGGAGCGACGACTCGTCCTGGTACGGCACGCCAAGGCAGTGCCCAAGGGCGGCATCGAGGACTTCGACCGGCCGCTGGCCGACCGGGGACGCGGGGACGCGGAGGCGATGGGACACCGGCTGGGCGGGTCCCCGCTCGGGGTGGGCCTGGCACTGTGCTCCCCGGCCGCGCGCACCCGGCAGACGTGGCAGCTGATGCGGCCGTCGCTGTCGGACCAGCCGCCGGTCGTGTACGAGGACAGGCTCTACAACGCGGAGATGGACACCCTGCTCGCCGCCGTGACCGCGACGGACGAAGGCGTGTCCGGGCTCCTGCTGGTGGGCCACAACCCCGGTATCCACGAACTGGCCGCCGCCCTGCCCGGCCAGGGCCCGGAGGAACTCCTGCGGCGGATCGGTGCGTCGATGCCGACCTGCGCCGTCGCCGTCCTGGAGTTCCGCGGCGGCTGGGCGGACGTCGCGCCCGGCACCGGCCGGCTGACCATGCTCCTGGCCCCCGGCGACTGATCCGTCCGGCACCCGGCGACCGGCCGGCTGTCAGGACCGGTCGGCCGCGGTCCGCTCGGCCCCCGGGGCGAACACCTCGGCGGCACGCTCCTCACGCAGGGTCTCCAGGATCCACAGCTGGCGTTCCGCCCGCCGCAGGAGCTCGTGGAGGCGTACGCCGTCGATCCGGCCGTCGGCGGCCGCCACGGCGCGCAGCGAGCGCCACACGCACGCGTTGCCCTCGACGGCCAGGCGCATCGCCTCCAGCTCCAGGACGTCGCTGAGCGGGGAGCGGGTGAACAGGCGCCCGTTGAGCTTGAGCCGCCCCATCCTCTCGGCGATCCGCCCGAGGGCGGCGCGCCCCGCTTCTCCGGAACGCCCAGGGCGGCCATGACCCGGCGCAGGCTCTCCCGGTCCTGCGCGGCCTCCTGCGCCAGTGCCGCCAGCGGCGGTCCCAGCGCCGTGCCGCGCCGGGCTCCGGCCGCGCGGCGCAGCAGCTCCACGCCCGAGGTCGCCGCGGTGAGGTGGTCGTTGAGGTAGATCCGCAGCAGGTCCTGGGCGGGGCGGGCGGAGGAGGGCCGCCTGATCATCCGGGTTCCTCCCGGCCGGTGGCGGTACCGGGTCATCCGCTCGCCTCCCGGACGGCGACCGGAGCCCAGCGCGGCGCGCCCCGGTGCGAACCGTTGGGGCTCCCGTCGGGGGAGGCGTGGGGGGAGAGGTGGTACACCGAGAAGGCCTGGCCGATGACGGGCATGGCCACGTTGCGGACCTGGATCCCGCCCGCCGTCATGCCGTGCTCGGTACCGAGGTGGGCGTGGCCGTGTACGGCGAGGTCGGCGCCCTCGTCGTCCATCGCCTCCGCGAGGAGGTAGCTGCCGAGGAAGGGGTAGATCTCCCGGGGTTCGCCCGCCAGGGTGTCCGGCACGGGGGAGTAGTGGGTGAGCGCGATGCGCACCGCGCTGCCGGCCTCGCGCAGTTCGCGCAGGGCCCGTCCGAGGGACTCCGCGCTGGCGCGGGTGGAGCGGAGGAAGGACTTCATCTCCGGTTCGCCGAACTCGCTGGCGCTGCGCCCGGCGAATCCGCCGCAGAAGCCCTTGGTCCCGGCGATCCCCACCGGGGTGCCGCCGACGTCGAGGAGGACGCCGTCGCCCTCGAGCACGTACAGGCCCGCCGAGCGGAGCTCGTCCGCGACGGCCTCCTGCTGGTCGCTCTGGTAGTCGTGGTTGCCGAGCACCGCGACCACGGGCACCGGCAGCCCGGCCGCCTCGGCGGCCACCACGCGTGCCTCGTCGAGGGTGCCGTGCCGGGTCAGATCACCCGCGAGGAGCAGCAGGTCCGCGCACTCGCCCAGGGTGTCGAAGGCGGGCCGCAGCAGTCCGGCGCTGCCCGGGCCGAGGTGGATGTCGCCGACGGCCGCGACGCGGATCATGACAGCTCCTCGGCGTGGTCGGGCGGGAGGGCGCGGCTCAGGGTGATGTCGTCGTACCAGTCGAGACCGGACAGCTCCTCCCCGGCGATCCGCAGTACGGCCGCCTTGCGTTCCTCGTCGCCGACGCAGCCCCGGACGACCGCGCGGGCGCCGTGCAGCTCGACGCGTACGCCCAGTTCGGAGAGCTCGTCACCGGCCAGCCGCTCGCGCAGGTGCTCGATGCGGTACTCGATGATGCGGGTGGCGCTCATGCGCTTTCTCCCGTCGGTCCTTCTCCCGTCGCGTCCGCGCGGTCGATGACGTGGAGCCTTTCGAGCAGGTGGAAGAACGCGTCGGGCAGCGGGGCCGCCCGGTGGTCGCGCTCCAGCCGGGCCCAGTCGATCTGCTCCCGCAGCATGCGGGCCATGGGCAGCAGGTCGCCGAAGTCGCAGTAGTGCTCGCACAGCGCGGCGAGCCGGCTGTCCATGAGGTCGGTGGGGGAGAGGACCGGCATCCACACCGAGTCCACCGCCTTGACGGTCGCCCGCTCCAGCAGCTCCGTGCTGACCGGACGCCGGGCCAGTTCGAAGATCAGGTCGATCTCCTCCCCGCCCGAGCGGCCCTTGACCAGCCAGTCCTCCGGCGCGCGGCGCATGGAGATGCCGCCGTCCTCCAGGGCCTTCACGGCCTGGTCGGCGTCCTCGGGCCGCACGCAGAAGTCGGTGTCGTGCTGGAAGCGCGCCGGCAGGCCGTGGGCGAAGGCGGCCACGCTGCCGGCGAGGGCGAAGGGCGGCCCGGCGCGCTTGAGGAGGGCCGCCACCCGCTTGGTGGTCTCCAGGATCGCCTGGGTGTGGTCCTTGGGCAGGGGGCCCTCGGCCGGCGCGGGAGGGCGCAGGCCCTCGGGCGGAGCGACGCCTCCGAGGGGGGAGGAGGTCCGAGCGGCCATGGGGCGCCTCCCTGGTTCCGCCTGCGCGGTGTCACGGTCGGGCATGGATGCCGCCTAACCGGTTCGGGGCCCGCCGAAACCCCCCGGGTGCCAGGAGTGCGCAGGGGCACCGCGGGTAGGCGCCCGGCATGCCCCCATTGATCGACAGCACGGTCCCCCTGCTGGCCCAGGGCTACGCCTGGGCCCCCGACCTGCGGCGCCGCCACGGCGACCCGCCCGCCGTCCGGACCCGGCTGATGGGTCGGCCCGTGCTGCTGCTGCACGGACCGGCCGCCGTGGAGTTCTTCTACGACGAGCGGCACGTACTGCGCCACGGAGCCCTGCCCGGCCCCGTACTCGACACCCTGTTCGGGCGTGGCGCGGTCCACACCCTGGACGGGGACACCCACCGCGTCCGCAAGGCCATGTTCGTCTCGCTGCTGATGCGGGACGGCTCGGTGGACGAGCTCGCCGCACTCGTACGCCGGCACTGGACGGCCGCCGTCGACGGCTGGCGGGGCCGCCCGGCCGTCCTCTTCGACGAGGCGGCCGCGGTGCTCGCCCGGGCCGTCTGCGACTGGACGGGCCTGGCGGTCCCCGAGGACGCCGCCCGCGAGTTCTCCGAGGACTGCGTGGCCATGGTCGACGGTTTCGCGACCCCCGGACCGCGCCACTGGCGGGCCCGCCGGGCCCGGGCCCGGCAGGAGGAGTCCCTGGCGCGCACCATCGACGAGCTCCGCGGCGGAGTGACCCGCCTCCACCAGGCGCTGCCCCCGGGGAGCGGCGACACCGCGCTGGAGACGGTCGCCCGGCACCGCGACGCGGACGGACGTCTGCTCGACGCCCGCACGGCGGCCGTGGAACTGCTCAACGTCATCCGCCCCACCGTCGCCGTCGCCTGGCTGGTGGCCTTCGCCGCGCACGCCCTGAACCGACGGCCCCGCCTCGCCGACGGACTGCGGGCGGACGACGGGGCGTACGCCAGGGCCTTCGCCCACGAAGTGCGCCGCTTCTACCCCTTCGTGCCCTTCGTCGGCGGACTCGCGGCCCGCGACCTGCGCTTCGGCCGGGAGGCGGTGTCCGAGGGCACCCTCGTGCTCCTCGACGTGTACGGCCACCACCACGACCCGGAGCTGTGGCCCGACCCCTACCGCTTCGACCCGCTCCGCTTCCTCGGCCGGGAACCCGGCCCGGGCGAGATCATCCCCCAGGGCGGCGGCGACGCCCGCACCGGCCACCGCTGCCCCGGCGAGGACGTCACCGTCGGTCTGCTCGCGGAGTTCGCCTCCGCCCTGGCCGACCTGGACACCGACATCCCCGAGCAGGACCTGAGGATCCCGCTCCACCGCATCCCGACACGGCCGCGCAGCGGTTTCACCGTGGCGGTCCCGTCCCGGCAGAGGAGTGACCATGCCCCGCGGTTCCAGTCCCAAGCGTGAACGGCAGTACGAGCACATCAAGGAGAGCGCGGAAGAGCGCGGCGAGAGCCCCGAGCGGGCCAAGGAGATCGCCGCGCGCACCGTGAACAAGGAACGGGCCCGCGCGGGCGAGTCCAAGACGGCCAGCAGGACCTCGCTCGAGGACATCTCCTCCTCCCGGCGCGGCGGGCTCCACTCCCACAGCGGGGCGCAGGGGCCGACGTACGACCAGCTCTACGCGGAGGCCAAGCGCCGCAACCTGCACGGCCGTTCCTCGATGGACAAGGCCGAACTCAAGCGGGAGCTGGGCTACTGACCGCCGAAACCCGGGAGGCCGGCATGAACCGGGCCGCGCTGTTCGACGTCGACGGCACCCTCGCCGACACCAACCACCTCCACGTCACCTGCTGGTGGGAGGCCCTGCGGCAGGCGGGCCACGACGTCGCGATGCACGACATCCACCGCGCGATCGGCCTCCCCGGCGAGGACCTGATCGAGCGGCTGCTGGGCGAGGACCGCGACAGGAACCAGGACGAGGCGCTGTCCGCCGCCCACGAGACCCTCTACGGCACCTACTTCGACCGGCTGCCCCCGCTGGACTCGGCGGCCCGGCTGCTGCGCGAGCTGGACCGCCGGGGCTGGCGGGTGGTGCTCGTCACCTCCGCCAAGGACGCCGAACTCGAGGCCCTGATGCGGGCCGTCGACGCCGACGACGCCATCACCGCGACGGCCAGTTCCGACGACGTCGACGAGGGCAAGCCCGCCCCCGACCCGGTGCACCACGCGCTCCGCCTCGCGGACGCCCCCGCCCGCGGCTCCGTGCTCGTCGGCGACACGGTGTGGGACATGCGGGCCGGCACCCGGGCCGACGTCGCCTGCGTCGGGGTGCTGTGCGGGGGCATCCCCCGGGCCGACCTGGAGGAGGCCGGCGCCCGCGCCGTGTACCAGCACCCGGCCGACCTGCTCGCGCACCTCGACCAGAGTCCCTTCGCACACGAGGAGGCGGTCCGATGACCGGGATCCGAGTGGTGGTCACGGGAGCCACCGGAAACGTCGGCACCAGCGTGGTGCGGGCCCTGGCGGAGGACCCGGCCGTGGAGTCCGTACTGGGCCTGGCCCGCCGGCTGCCCCACTGGCAGCCGCCGAAGACGCGGTGGGAGGCCGCGGACGTCCAGCCCGGGGGAACCCCCCTCGAACCGCTCTTCGACGGTGCGGACGCGGTCGTCCACCTCGCCTGGAAGTTCCAGCCCACCCACGACCCCGCCGAGACGTGGCGCACCAACGTCCTGGGCGGTCTGCGCGTCTTCGACGCCGTCGCCGCCGCGGGCGTCCCGGCCCTCGTCCACGCCTCCTCCGTGGGGGCGTACTCGCCCGGCCCGAAGGACCGTGCGGTGGACGAGTCCTGGCCCACGCACGGCTGGCCGCAGGCCGCGTACACGCGCGAGAAGGCCTACCTGGAACGGGTCCTGGACGCCTATGAGGCCGCCCATCCCGCTATCCGCGTGGTGCGGATGCGGCCCGCCTTCCTCTTCAAGCGGGAATCCGCCTCCGAACAGCGCCGCATCTTCGCGGGCCGGCTGCTGCCCGGCCGCCTGGTGCGGCCCGGGCTGGTGCCCGCCGTGCCCGACCTGCCCGGGCTGCGCTTCCAGGCCATGCACACCGACGACGCCGCCGCCGCGTACCGCGCGGCCGTCCTGCTCCCGGTGCGCGGAGCGTTCAACCTGGCCGCCGACCCGCCGGTGGACGCCGCCGTCCTCGGCCGGATCCTCGGCGCCCGGCGCCTGCCGGTGCCCGTGGCTCCGGTACGCGCGGCGCTCGCGGCGGCCTGGTGGCTGCGCCTCGTACCCGCCTCCCCCGACCTGTTCGACGCCGTCCTGCGGCTGCCCCTCATGGACCCCGCGCGGGCCCGGGAGGAACTGTCCTGGGAGCCGCGCCGCACCTCCGTGGAGGCCGTCAGGGAGTTCCTCGACGGCCTGCGCGGAGGCGAGGGCATGGACACCGCCCCGCTCGCACCCGACCGGCTCAGGGCTTCAGCAGCGTCTTGATCATGCCGTCCTCCCGGGCCTGGAACATCGCGTAGGCCCGGGGGGCCTCCTCCAGCCCCATCGTGTGCGTGGCGAACCCCTCCACCCCGAGCGGGTCCGAGTCGTCCAGCAGCGGCAGGATGTCGTCCACCCAGGCCCGTACGTTGGCCTGGCCCATCCGCAGCTGGATCTGCTTGTCGAACATCGTCATCAGGGGCATCGGGTCCACGGCGCCGCCGTAGACCCCGGAGACGGAGACGGTGCCGCCCCGGCGCACCACGTCGACGGCGGTGTGCAGGGCCTCCAGCCGGTCGATCCCGGCGCGCTCCATCAGCGGCCGGGCCACAGCGTCCGGCAGCCGCGCCGTCATGCGCTGCGCCGCCGCGGCCAGGGGCGCCCCGTGCGCCTCCATGCCCACCGCGTCGATCACGGAGTCCGTGCCGCGGCCGTCGGTCAGCCCGCGGACCTCGTCCGCCAGGCCCTTGCCGTACTCCCGCAGGTCCAGCGTGTGCACGCCGTGCGCGCGGGCCCGCCCCAGCCGCGCCGGCACGAGGTCGACCCCGATCACCAGCCCGGCGCCGCGGTGCAGGGCGACCCGGGCGGCCATCTGCCCGATGGGCCCGAGACCCAGGACGGTGACCGAGCCGCCCGGCGGGACGTCCGCGTACTCCACCGCCTGCCAGGCGGTCGGCAGGACGTCGGAGAGGTAGACGTACCGCTCGTCGGGCGGCCCGGCGGGGACCTTGACGGGCAGGGTGTTCCCGAACGGCACCCGCAGGTACTGCGCCTGCCCGCCGGGGACCTGGCCGTACAGGCGGGTGTAGCCGAAGAGCGCGGCTCCCTTGCCGTACGCGTGGACCTGGGTGGTCTCGCACTGGGAGTGCAGGCCCCGGTCGCACATGAAGCACTGCCCGCAGGAGACGTTGAACGGGACCACGACCCGGTCGCCGGGCCGCAGTGCGGACACCTCGGGACCGGCTTCCTCCACGATGCCCATGGCCTCGTGACCGAGGATGTCACCGGGGTCGATGAACGGCCCCAGCACCGTGTAGAGGTGGAGGTCGGAACCGCAGATCCCGCTGGACGTCACCTTGACGACGATGTCCGTGGGCTGCTCGATGCGGGGGTCCGGGACGGTCTCCACACGGACGTCCCGCGTGCCCTGCCAGGTCAACGCGCGCATGGCCCTGCCTCCCTGAAGGGGTCAGATGAGGGGTGCGAAGGGGGGTGTAACCGACAGTCGGCGCCTTCCCGGGCCCTTCGTGAGTATTCGCCCGCCGCAAGGGCAGGTGCCCCACGGATCCGGGGACCCAGGAGGTGAGCGGCATGCCGGGCAGCGCCCTGATCGTCATCGACATGATCAACACGTATGAGTACCCCGACGCCGAACTGCTGCTGCCCTCGGCGCGCCGCGCCCTGACCGGCATCGGAACCCTGCTCGGCCGCGCCCGTGAGCGGGAGGTCCCGGTGATCTACGTGAACGACAACTTCGGATTGTGGCGCTCCCACCACGGGGAGATCCTGGAGATGGCCCTGGCCGGACCGCACGGTGACCTCGTCGAGCCGGTCCGGCCCGACGAGGACTCCCTCTTCGTCGTCAAGGCGCGCCACTCGGTCTTCTACGAGACCCCGCTCGCCTACCTCCTCGGCCGGCTCGGCGTCGGCCGGCTGGTGCTGTGCGGCCAGGTGACCGAACAGTGCGTCCTCTACTCCGCGCTGGACGCACACATCCGCCACCTGGAGGTGACCGTCGTCCGTGACGCCGTGGCCCACATCCACGAGGAGCTGGCGGACGCGGCACTGCGCTTGATGGAGACGAACATGGACGCGGAGGTCCTCGACGCCGCGGACGTGTCCTTCTGACCGGGCCCCGCATGGGGGCACGGCCTGCGGGTAGGTACGGGGCACTCGGCAAGGAGGACCCGATGGACGTACTGACCATGGGGGTCGAGGAGGAGTTCCACCTCGTCGACCGCGGCAGCAGGGCACCGGTGAACCGGGCCCCGCAGGTGATTCGCGAGCTGGTCCCGGAGCTGGGCGGTCAGGTCCAGGCCGAGTTCTACACGACACAGGTGGAGGTCTGCACCCGGCCCGCCGTCGAGCGGGAGGACCTGCGCGAGCAGCTGGTGCGGCTGCGGAGCTCGGTCGCCGCGGCGGCGGACGGGGCCGGCTGCCTGGCGGTCGCCTCCGGCAGCCCCGTGATCATGCCGCACGAGCCGCTCACGATCACCGACAACGCCCGCTACCGCCTGATGGCGAGCCGGTTCTCCGGGCTCGTGGGCCCCGACCGCCTCGTCTGCGGCTGCCACGTCCACGTGGGCTCCCTGGACCGGGGCCGCGCCCTCGCGCTGGCGAACCAGATGCGGCCCTGGCTGCCGGTGCTCCAGTCGATCACCGGCAATTCCCCGTTCGTCTGCGGCCGCGACACCGGCCTCGACAGCTGGCGCTCGGTGGCCTACTCCTCCTGGCCGACCGTGGGGCCGCCGCCGCTGCTCGACGAGCGCCAGTACCTCGCGCACGTGGACGGGCTGATCAGCGCGGGGGTGCTGCTCGACCGCAAGATGATCTACTGGCACGCCCGCCCCTCGGAGCACGTGCCGACGCTGGAGATCCGCATCTCCGACGTCAACGCCGACCTGGACACCGTGGTCGTGACGGCCCTCCTCGTACGCGGCCTCGCCTCGGTGCTGCTCGAAGAGGCGGACGCGGGCGTGCCGCCGCCGGAGCCGCCCGAGCGCGTGCTGCGGGTGGCCCACCGCCTGGCCGCGCGGCACGGGATCGACGGACCCGGCCTGGACGTGTGGGCCGGCGGCCCGGCGCACGCCGGCCTGCTCGTCGACCGGCTGGTGGAGCGGGCGGCGCCGGGGCTGGAGAAGGCCGGCGACCTCGGCGCGGTGGAAGCCCTGTGGGCCGGACTGCGCCGACGCGGCACCGGAGCCCGCCGCCAGCGGGCGGTGTACGCGGCGACGGGCAGCCTGGAGGCAGTGGTCGACAGCCTGAACGCCGCCACGGGCAGCCTCGCCGTCGAGGCCGCCTGAGCGCCCCGGGCCCGGGTACGCCGACGGGGGCGCACCGGCCGGGGGTGGGCCGGCACGCCCCCGCCGGGGGAATGCGGTCAGCGGTCAGGACCGGGCCGCGGGCTCCAGTGCCTCGTCGGCGGTGCCCGCCGCCGCACGCGCCGCGATCTGCGGGTTGCGCGACTTCAGCACGGCCCAGCCGACGGCCAGGCAGACCGCCCAGCCGGCGCCCACGTACAGGGAGACGCGGCTGTCGGGGTCGATGGCGATCATCACGGTGACCAGCAGCAGGAAGGCCACGGCGATCCAGCTGCAGATCGTGCCGCCCGGCGCGGGGAAGGAGGAGGCGGGCAGCTTGCCCGCGACCACCGCGCGGCGGTACAGGATGTGGCTGACCAGGATCATCAGCCAGGTCCAGATGCCGGCCGTGGTGGCCACCGACATGACGTAGCCGAAGGCCTTCTCCGGGACGATGTAGTTCAGGACCACGCCGATGCCCATGAGGGCGGCGGACAGGGTGATGGCCACGGCCGGGGTCTTGGTGGAGCTGAGCTTGCCCAGCAGCTTGGGCGCCTCGGAGTTGGCGGCCAGGTCGCGGAGCATGCGGCCGGTGGAGTACATGCCGGAGTTGCAGGACGACAGGGCCGCGGTGAGCACCACGAAGTTGACGATGGCCGCGCCGGCCGGGATGCCGATCTTGGCGAAGGCCGCCACGAACGGGCTGACGCCCGGCTGGAACTCGGTCCACTTGACGACCATCAGGATCACGCTGAGGGCACCGACGTAGAAGACGATGATGCGCCACGGCAGGGTGTTGATGGCCTTCGGGAGGGTCTTCTCCGGGTTCTCGGACTCGCCCGCGGTGACGCCGACGAGCTCGACGGCCAGGTAGGCGAACATGACGCCCTGGAGCGTCATCAGGCTGGAGCCGACGCCCTTGGGGAAGATGCCGTCGAAGGCCCACAGGTTGGACACCGCGGCGGTGTCACCGGCCGCGCTGAACCCGAAGGTCACGACGCCGATGCCGATCACGATCATGCCGATCAGGGCGGTGACCTTGACCATCGAGAACCAGAACTCGATCTCGCCGAAGATCTTCACCGAGATGAGGTTGGCGACGTACAGGACCACCAGGAAGATCAGGGCGGTCACCCACTGGGGCACGCTCGGGAACCAGTAGTGCATGTAGATCGCCGCGGCGGTCAGCTCGGCCATGCCGGTGACCACCCACATGAGCCAGTACGTCCAGCCCGTCACGAACCCGAAGAACGGGCTGAGGAACTCGCGGGCGTACTCCGCGAAGGAGCCCGAGACGGGGCGGTACAGGAGCAGCTCGCCGAGTGCTCGCATGATGAAGAAGACGATGACGCCGGCGAGGGCGTACATGAGGATGAGGCTGGGCCCGGCCTTGGCGATGTTCGCCCCGGCTCCCAGGAAGAGGCCGACGCCGATGGCGCCGCCGATGGCGATCATCTGGACCTGGCGGCTGCCGAGGCCGCGCTCGTAGCCTTCCTCGGGCGTGGTGCCCGGGGTGGCGTTGTCGTCGCCGTGGTGGTGTTCGACCTGCGTCGAGGTCATGCTCTGGTGCGCCTTTCCGCTCCATGCCGATCCGCGCCGTGCTCGGCTGCGGATCGGGTTCCGATCCCCCGGATGCTGATGGAGTTGCATGCCGGCGGTCGGCCGACTTCAGCGCCCCTGCCCGGACGTGGGTGGTCCGGCAGGCGGTCGAGAAGATGTACCACGGTGTCCGGCTCCGCACCGTGGCGAACATCACCGGCAAATCGGCCATTCGCCCGCGACAGGCCCAAAGACCCTTGCGCGGTGATGTCATCGTTATCCGGATCTGAGCCTCCGCTGAGCGAACGCACAATGACAGCGAGGCAACCCGTGCCACCGTCGTCCGCCCGCCCCGCCCACCCGGTCACCCAGCGTGAGCGAGGAGCACCCGGGCGGACGGAGCCCCCCGGCTCCCGCGCGGGCGTGCCCCCCGGCGGAAATGCCGGGGAGCCGGGAAGGTCCCCGGGAGTCCGGCGCCGCCGCATAGAGCGCCGGGGCCGGGGAAGGCGTAGGGGGCAGCTGACGGAAGGTGATGCCGGATGGTCTCCGGAACGGACGACAAGCGGTTCACCGTCGCGGTGCGGGCGGTGGAGGACGCTGTACTGCTCACCCTCGGCGGAGAGCTGGACCACGACACGGCGGCCCCGCTGCGCGAGGCCCTGGACGCGGCGGCCGCCCGGGGCGGCCGGCTGCTGGTGGACATGGCGGGCCTGCAGTTCTGCGACTCGACCGGCCTGAACGCCCTCCTGCACGGCCGCCTCGCCGTCCAGGAGGCCGGCGGCAGCCTGGAGCTGGCCGGACTGAGCGGCCCGGTCGCGCGCATGTTCCGCATCACCGGCGCGGACGGGGTCTTCCCGGTCCACGCCGACGTCGACCAGGCGCTGGGATCCGTACGGGGCCGATGAGAGGGGGCGGGAGCCGTGGAGCAGCGTGGCCCGGCCGGACGCAACTGGCTCCTGGTTCTCGAGGGAATGCCCGACCCGGTCCTGCGCAGCCGTGACTTCACCCGGCGGGCGCTGACGGCCTGGCACTGGCTGCCGGCGAAGGGGCAGGCCGCACGGGAGGCGGCGGAGGACGTGCTGCTGCTGGTGTCGGAGGTGGTGGCCAACGCCTGCCTGCACGGCGGTGGACCCGGAGCCCTCGTCCTGGACTGGACGGACGAGCGGCTGCGGATCGAGGTCACCGACAGCAGTCCCACGCCGCCCAGGCGGCCCGCCGACCGCAAGGGCGGGGACCCGCGGCAGCCGGGCGGGCACGGGCTGATGATCGTCGACCGGCTGGCCCGGAGGTGGGGTTCGCGGCCCGGGGTGATCGGCAAGTGCGTCTGGCTGGAGGTGGCGTGCCCCGCCGCCCTCGGGGGAGGTCTTCCCGCGCCACGACGGTCCCGCGGGTGGAGCTGACCCCGCCCGAGCGGTGTCACCCGCCGCTGAGGCGCTCGGGCCGGGGGCGGGTGCCGGAGCGGAAGGTGCGGCGGTAGGTGTCCGGGGGGACGCCGACGGTCCGGTGGAAGTGCCGTCGCAGGGTGGTGGAGGTGCCCATGCCGGTGGCGCCGGCGATGGCCTCGACGGTGTCGTCGGTGGTCTCCAGGAGTTCCTGGGCACGGCGGATCCGCTGGGCGTGGAGCCACTTCAGCGGCGTGGTGCCGGTGAGCGAGGTGAAGTGGCGGGCCAGGTGGCGCGAGCTCATCCGTGCCTGCCGGGCCAGGTCTTCCACGGTGAGCGGCTCGTCCAGGCGCCGGAGGACCCAGGGGAAGAGGCCGGCGAGGGGATGGTTGCCGGGATCGGGAACCGGGGTGGAGATGAACTGGGCCTGCCCGCCGTCGCGATGGGGTGCCACGACCAGCCGACGGGCGATCTTGTTGGCGTTCGCCGAGCCGTGGTCGAGGCGGACGAGGTGGAGGCACAGGTCCATGGCGGCGGCCTTGCCGGCGGAAGTGAGCACGTCGCCGTTGTCTACGTAGAGCACGTCCGGGTCCACCGTGACCCGGGGATGGCGCCGGGCGAGTTCCCCCGTGTGCGCCCAGTGCGTCGTGGCGCGTTTGCCGTCCAGCAGGCCGGCGGCGGCCAGCACGAACGCGCCCGTGCACAGGGAGACCACGCGTGCGCCCGCCGCGTGGGCCGCGCGCACCGCGTCGAGGAGTTCCACGGGCGGCTCCACGTCCGTGTCGGCCCAGCCGGGGACGATCACGGTGTCGGCGTGCGGGAGATGGCCGAGTCCGTGGTCCATGTCCATGCCATAGCGGCCGATCCGCACGGAGCCCGGGCCACAGAGGAAGAAGTCGTACCAGGGGTCCACGATGTGGGTCAGGTCCGAGCCGAACACCTCGATCGCCAGGGACAGTTCGAAATGCAGCATGCCGTCGGTGACGGCCAGCGCGACGGTGGGCATGTCCGGAAGTGTACGAGGCGTGTCGTTCCGGACGCTCGTGGCAGGTGCGGTCCGACGACAGGATGTCCATGACGGATCACCGCGGAGCAGCCGCGGACCAGCGAACACGGGGAGCGACTCATGGGGTCGGACCAGCAGGTGGCGGTTTTCGGCGCGTACGGGCACACCGGACGGTTCGTCGTGGCGGAGCTGCTCGGGCGCGGGTACGCCCCGGTGCTCAGCGGCCGCGACGCGGACAAGCTGAAGGCGCTCGCGCACGGGGCCGGCCTGGACGCCCGCGTGGCGTCGGCCGGCGACCCGGCCTCCCTCGACCGCGCCCTGGCCGGTACGTCCGCCGTGATCAACTGCGCCGGACCGTTCGCGTCGACGACGGCCCCCGTCATCGAGGCCGCCTTGAGGGCGCGGATTCCGTACCTGGACGTGGCGGCCGAGATCGAGGCCAACCTCGACACGTTCGCGCACTTCTCCGACCGGGCGCGCGAAGCGGGAGCGCTCATCGTCCCGGCGATGGCCTTCTTCGGCGGTCTGGGCGACCTGCTGGCGACAGCGGCGATGGGCGACTGGACCGGGGCCGACTCGGCGCACGTCGCCTACGGGCTGAGCCACTGGCACCCCACCGCCGGCACCCGCCTGTCCGGCGCGGTCTCCCGGGAGCGGCGGGGCGGCCACCGCCTGCGCTACACCGGCGGCCGGTGGGAGCGCCGCACCGATGCCCCGCCCGCCCTGGAATGGTCCTTCCCCGAGCCGATGGGACCGCGCCGGGTGATCGGGGAGTTCACCATGGCCGACGTCGTGACCATCCCCAGCCACCTGTCCATCCCGGACGTGACCACGTACATGACCGCCGAGGCGGCCCGCGACGTCGTCTCGCCCGACACGCCCGCGCCGACCGCCGCCGACGGGAGCGGCCGGTCCGACCAGACCTTCCTCATCGACGCCGTCGTGCGGTCGGGCGGCACCGAACGGCGCGCCGTCGCAGGCGGGCAGGACATCTACGCCGTCACCGCGCCCCTCGTGGTGGAAGCCCTCGACCGCGTCCTCGGCGGCCGCACCCGCGCGGTCGGCGTCGCCTCCGCGGGCCGGATGTTCGACGCCGCCGGCTTCCTGCGCGCACTGTCCCCGCACATCTGGCTGGAAATGCCTCCCCAGGGATCGTCCTGAGCCCCGGGGCGGGCCGGTCCGCGCACACGTTCGCCGGACCGCCGGGCCCCGTGCGCCCGTTCGCCCCAAACCCGATCAGACTTGACAAGATCATCCGAAACGATCTTCATATGGCGACGGAAGAGACATACTGACGGACGTGACCGAAGACACCGTTCTCATCGAGACCGACGGTTGTACGGGGCTGATCACCCTCAACCGTCCCCAGGCCCTCAACGCACTCACCCATCCCATGGTGCTGAGGATCGGCGAAGCCCTGACGGCCTGGGAGCAGGACCCGGCCGTCAGTCAGGTCCTCCTGCGCGGGGCCGGTGAGCGCGGCCTGTGCGCGGGCGGGGACATCAGGGCCATCCACGCCGACGCGAAGGCCGGCACCACCGGCTCCCTCGACTTCTGGCGGGACGAGTACCGCCTCAACGCCCGCATCGCCCGCTACCCCAAGCCGTACGTGGCCCTCATGGACGGGATCGTGATGGGCGGCGGCGTCGGGCTCTCGGCCCACGGCGGCGTCCGCATCGTCACCGAACGCTCCCGCGTGGCCATGCCCGAGACCGGCATCGGCTTCGTCCCCGACGTCGGCGGCACCTACCTGCTCTCCCGCGCCCCCGGCGAACTCGGCACCCACCTGGCCCTGACCGGCACCGCGATCGGCCCCGGCGACGCCATGCTGTGCGGACTCGCCGACCACTACCTGCCCTCCGACTGGCTGGAGGAGTTCACCCGGGAGCTGACCGCCGCGCCCGTGGCCGAGGTGCTGCCCAAGTTCGGCGGTGCGACCCTTCCCGGGTCCCCGCTCGCCGCCGAACGGGAGTGGATCGACCGCTGCTACGCCGCCGACACCGTCGAGGAGATCCACTCCCGGCTGCGCGGCTCCGGTCTGTCGGCCGCGCGGGAGGCCTCCGAGCTTCTGCACGCCAAGTCGCCCACCTCCCTCAAGGTCACCCTGGCCGCGCTGCGCCGCGCCCGTGAACTGGACTCGCTGGAGCGCGTGCTGGAGCAGGAGTACCGGGTCTCCGCCGCCGCGCTGTCCACGCCCGACCTGGTGGAGGGGATCCGGGCCCAGGTGATCGACAAGGACCGGCGTCCGCGCTGGTCCCCGGCCGCCCTCTTCCAGGTCCGGCAGGCTTCGGTGGAGCGGCACTTCGCCCCGCTGGGCGAGGGCCGCGAGCTGACCTTCCCGGAGCGCGGGCCGGCCGGCCGCGGCTGATCCGGGTCACCGGGCGTCCCGGAGCGGCCGTGCGCCGGCCCGGGCCACCCGGCCTCCCGTGTCAGCCCCGGCGGGCCCGCGCCCGAGGGCCCGGTCCGCGTTCCCGCCCCGACGGCCGGGCCCGTCCGGCCGCCGGGGCGAGGCTTCCGCTTCAGCCCCGCTCGAGCCGGGCCGCAAGACCGTCGAGGACCCGCTGGAGCCCGTAGTCGAAGTTCTCCTCCCGCAGCCGCTCCGGATCCTTGCCGTGCTTGGAGTAGGCGTGGTCCCTCACCACCGGGTGGTCCTCCAGGGCCGCCTCGGCGGCGGGCAGCAGCGAATCCAGCCACTCCGCCTCGCTCTTCCCGCTGCGGGCGAGCAGCGAGAGGTAGGAGGCCTCGCTGGTCGTGGCGCCGATGACGTAGGAGATGACGGCCTTCACCGCCAGGTCCGCCTCGGCCGCGGGGAACCCGGCCGACAGGGCCAGCCTCAGCAGCCGGTCCGACATCCGGATCAGGTTCGGTCCCAGGTACGCCAGTCCGACCTGGCCGAGGACCGAGGCCACCCACGGGTGGCGCAGCACCATGTCGCGCAGGCTGTACCCGCACTGCGACAGCGCCTCGCGCCACCCGTCCGGGCCGCCGTCCGCGGGCAGCTCCAGCTCTCCGTACACCTCGTCCACGACCAGCTCGATCAGCTCGTCCTTGTTGGCCACGTGCCGGTACAGCGAGGTGGCGGCCGTGCCCATCTCGGCGCCGAGCCTGCGCATGCTCAGCGCCTCGATGCCCGCCGCGTCCAGGAGCCGCACCGCGGCCGCGACGATCTGCTCCTGGCTGAGCGCGGGCTGTTCCTTCTGGCGGCGCGGCCGGGTCCAGACGGAGGGCACGGGCGCGGAGGTCTGCTGCTCTGGAGAGGACATGCCCTCAGCCTAGCTGTCCGTGCGGACAGTGTACGCAGCATGCGTACACCCGTTTCGAGCATGTGCGCGAAAACCCGCCCCGGGCCGCCCCCACCAGGCCCGTCCAGTGGACCGTGCGGACCGGAGCCGGGACGCCCCACCGCATCGGCCATCGGCGGGCGCCTCCTCCGGACCGCCTCTTCCGGAGGCCGCCGGCGGCTCAGCGGTAGCCGGTGGTGTCCGCCGGCAGGCCCCGGTCCTGGACCTCGACCAGGTACCGCCAGGCGTCCGGCCGGCTCCCGTCGAGGTCCGTGAACCCGTAGACGCCCGCGAGCTGCCCGCTGGAGAGGGACTGCCCGTTCCAGCGGGACGCCTCCGGGTCGCCGGCCAGCGCCGCGACCGCGCGGCCCACGTAGGAGGGGGTCTCGGAGATCGCGAAGTGCGGGACCTTCTCCAGCGCGTCCCGCCAGTTGTCCTCCGTCACCCCGAAGGTCTCCAGCATGATCTCCGAACGCAGCCAGCCCGGGGTCAGTGCCACCGCCGTCGCCCCGCGCGGACCCAGCTCGTGCCCGAGGGAGAACGCCATCCGCAGCACCGCCGACTTGGCGAGGTCGTAGAAGAAGGAGTTGCGGTAGCGGGTCGCGTTGTACTCGGCCGTACCGTCCGTCATCTCCACCACCAGACCGCCCCGTTCGCGCAGCATCAGCGGCAGCGCGAAGTGACTGGTCACGGCATGGGTGTCGATCGCCAGCCGGAGCAGCCGGAGCCCCCGGTCCAGGTCGTGCTCCCAGACGGGGCTCTCCCACTCGAAGAGGTGCTCCGCGCCCCAGATGTCGTTCACCAGCACGTCGAGACGCCCCTGCTCGGCGTCGACCCGCCCCACCAGCGCCTCGACCTGGTCCGGCACCAGATGGTCCGCGACCACCGCGACGCCCCGCCCGCCGGCGGCCGTCACCAGCTCGGCCGTCCCCTCGATCGTCTCCGGACGGCCGTACTCCGAGGGCCGCCCGGCGGTGCTGCGCCCCGACACGTAGACCGTCGCCCCCCGGGCCCCCAGCTGGACCGCGATCCCGCGCCCCGCGCCCCGCGTCGCCCCGGCCACCAGGGCCACCCTGCCTTCGAGATCCCGCTCGTCGTCCCGCATGCCGCGACCCTACGCCCGCCGCCCCGCGCGCCGTGGCCGGATGGGCGCTCTTTCCGGCGCGGCGCGGGTACGGCTGGATGGCGGGGAAGCCCCGGCCCCCGAAGCCCCTCGCACCCCCGCTCCCAGGAAGGCACGGTCCGATGAACGCACCCGCCATGACCGGCTTCGACGAGGTCTACGCACTGCCCGACCCGCGCGGCTACTTCACCCGGCTCCAGCCGTACGCCTACCAGACCCCCGCACACGCCCAGCCGGTGTTCCGCGCCCTGGCCGGCGAGCTCGCACCGGGCCGGCGCGCGGTGCTCGACGTCTGCTGCTCGTACGGGATCAACGCGGCGCTCCTCAACCACGACGTGACCCTGGACGAGCTGTACGCGCACTACACCTCACCGTCCGCCGCGCGCCTGAGCACCGCCGAACTCATCCGCCGCGACCGGGACTTCTACGCCGAGCGCCGCCGCCCCGACGCCGTACGGGTCATCGGCACCGACATCTCGGGGCCCGCCGTTCGGTACGCCCTGGCGGCCGGACTGCTCGACGAGGGCCACGCGGAGGACCTGGAGGCCGCCGGACCGGGGGAGCCGCTGCGCCGGTCCCTCTCCGGCGTCGGCCTGATCACCGTCACGGGCGGTACCACCTTCCTCACCGAGCGCACCTTCGGCCGGCTGCTCACCGCCATCGGCGCCCCCGTCCCGGTGGCGGCCTTCGTCCTGCGCACGCACGACTACCGGGCCGTCACCGCCTGCCTGGAGTCGTACGGCCTGGCCGTCGGGCGCGCCCCGGACACCCATCCCCAGCGGCGCTTCACCGACCCCCGCGAGCAGGCCCTCGCCGAGGCAGCCGTCACCGCCCTCGGCGAGGATCCGGAAGGGAAGGAGTCGGCGGGACACTTCCACACCCGGCTCCACCTGGCCCGCCCCGAGGGCGGCGGCCCGTCCTGAGGCGGCCCGGCCCGCTCTACGGGCCCACGTCCACCGTGACGGAGTGCCGGCCCGTCGCCCCGTCGGGCAGGGTGCCCCGGCGCCGCTCCGGCTGCACCGCGCCCAGGCCGTCGGTGGCCCGTACCTGAAGGGTGTGCCGCCCGGGCGCCGCCTCCCACGGCCACACCCACTGCCGCCAGGTGTCCACCCCGTCCGCCGCGCCGAGCCGGGCCTCCCGCCAGGGCCCGCCATCGGCCCGTACCTCCACCCGGGCGATCCCCCGGTGCTGCGCCCACGCCACTCCGGCCACGGCCACCGGGCCGGCCGGCGGCCGCGAGAAGGGGCGCGGGGTGTCGATGCGGGACTGCGTCTTGACCGGCGCCCGCCGCGCCCAGGACCGCCGCACCCAGTAGGCGTCGTACGCGTCGAAGGTGGTCAGCCGCAGCTCGCGCAGCCACTTGCAGGCGGAGACGTACCCGTAGAGGCCCGGTACGACCATCCGTACCGGGAAGCCGTGCGCGAAGGGGAGCGGCTCCCCGTTCATCCCGACGGCCAGCAGCGCCTCCCGGCCGTCCATGACCGTCTCGACGGGGGTGCCGATCGTCATCCCGTCCACCGAGCGGGCCACCAGCTGGTCGGCGGGGCCGCCCTGCGACGGCGGGCGCACCCCGGCCTCGCGCAGCAGGTCAGCGAGGCGTACGCCGAGCCAGCGGGCGTTCCCCACGTAGGGGCCGCCGACCTCGTTGGAGACGCAGCACAGGGTGATGTCGTGCTCGGTCAGCGGGCGGGCCAGCAGCTCCGCGAAGGTCAGGGTCAGCGGTCTGGCGACCCCGTCCCCGCGGATGTCCAGCTGCCAGGTGTCCGCGTCCACCCGGGGCACCACCAGGGCGGTGTCCACGCGGTAGAAGTCCCGGGCGGGGGTGAGGAACGGCCCCAGGCCCGGCACGCCCAGGTCCGCCCCGGCGGGTACCGGCGCCGCGCGGACGGCCGGGGGCGGCAGGACCAGGTCCGCCCGGGAGGAGGTGGCCCCCGCCGAGCCGTGGGCGCCGAGACGCCGGCCCGCGTATCCGGCCGCCGCCGAGGCGGCCACGGTGGCCGCCAGCAGCCGGCCGAAGCCGCGCCGGTCCAGTGGCCAGGTGCCGCCGGAGCGGCCCGAGCCCGGGCGGGGCCGGCGCAGGGCGGCGGCCAGTACGTACAGCACTCCGGCCGCCACCGCCCCGCCCGCCAGCGAGGGCAGCGCGTCCTGCCAGGCCGCCCCGGGGCGGCTGAGCGCGGCCACCGCCCCGACCGCCCCCACGGACGCGGCGAGCGCGCAGCCCGCGCGGGGACGGCGTACCGCGAGGATCCCGGCCGTGGCGGCCAGCAGGGCCAGCAGGAGCAGCGTCCCCAGGGTCAGCACCAGCTTGTCGGAGGTGCCGAAGGCCCGTACGGCCCATTCCCTGACGGCCGCCGGGGTACGGTCCACCACGGCCCCGCCGACCGCCGTGAGCGGGGCCGCCTCGGGGCGTACGAGCGCGGCGGCCGGCTCCGCCGCCGCCAGGCCGGCGAACGCGGCGGCCAGGCCGGCGAACGCGGCGGCCATTCCGCCGACGGCGCCCGCCCGCGCCGACGGGCGGCGCCCCGGCTCCTGCCGCGTACGAGTCATCCGGAGCCACCTCCGCCGGGACGGGTCGGCCATCTCTCCCCCGTCCTGTCACGGTAGCGCCGGCGCCTTCACCGGCGCGTGGCTCCGGGAGGCTGTGCCCGCGCGGTCTCGCGGCCGGGGCTGCCGGCGCGCGCGTCCGGGGCAAGGCCGGCCGGGCGGCGCTTGCGCAGCTCGACGACACCGTCGGTGATGCCGGCGGCCGGTGCGGGGGCCGGGGTGAGCTCGTGCGCGGTCTCGGACATGTCGGTGCACTCCTGTCGCCTCGTGGCCCTGGGGCGTGGGAGGGGCAGCCCGCCGAATCGTTCCGGCGGCCGCCCCCCGGCCCGGGCCGGTGAACCCAGCGCGCCGGCCGGGCGGGCGCGGCCGGGCGCCGGTTCCCCCGGAAGGGTGAGGGGCGGGGCGCGGTGCGGGCGGGCGCCCCCCCCCCCCCGCGGGGGGGGGCGAAACCCCCCCCTGCAGGGAACCAAGCCTGTCCCCCCCTCGGTTCCCCCCCATCGCCCCCACCCACCCCCCTCCTC
>NZ_JBVHWK010000002.1:110254-142669 GCF_055569445.1 Streptomyces sp. NPDC029122
GGCGGAGGCCCCACCCCCTTACCGGACCGTCCGCATCGGCGCGGCCTACCAGCGGTTGGGCGGGGGGACGGTCAGCCTCTCGGCCCGCCCGGCCGGCCGTTCGCGCAGCCGCCCCCCCCCCCGCCGCTCCGGCGGGGCGGCCGGAGCCTCAGACCGGCAGGGACCAGGCCTGGTCCGCCCGGTGGTCGCCGCAGGCGGTCAGCCGCAGCCGCTCGGCCGGGGCGTCGGGGGTCGCGGGCGAGGCCGGGGCCGTCAGGCACTGCCCGCTCGTCTCCTCGGCCAGGTTCCCGTCGCGCCGGTGGCTCCAGCTCTGCCCGGCCTGCCGGCCCGGCGCGCAGTCGGCCAGCTCCACCAGGCCGCCCGCGCGCGCCGTGAGGCACTCGCCGGCCAGCCGCAGCCGCCCGCCGCCGCCCAGGGTCCAGCGCTGGTCGGCCCCGGCGGTGCAGGTCCCCAGGACCACCGCGCCCGCTCCGGCGGTACTGGCCCCGTCCGCGCACTTGGCGCCGAGCCCGTTGATCTGCCCCGTCGGCACCGCCGCGGCGCAGCCGCGCGGGGTGAGCCGCCACACCATCGTGTCGTGCGCGCCGAGCCGTCCGGTGAGCGAGTCCGCCACCTCGGCGCGCCGCCCGCTCCACAGGTCCTCGGCGTCCACCGCGCAGGGTGCGGGCAGTCCGATGTCGGCGAGCGGCACCGAGATGTCGCGCGTGCTGCCGGAGCGGTTGAGCACGGCCACGGCACGGTCGCCGTTCGCCAGCGGCCGGGCCAGCACCTCGAAGGTGGCGTTGGAGGAGACCACGGCGCCCTGCCGGCCCATCGGGTCCTGGTCCAGCTCGATCAGACGGGTGTTGCCGAGTGCCGCGAGCCCGCCCGGGGTGAGCGCGGACACCTCGGAGGACAGGATGAAGGGGGCCGCCATCATCGCCCACAGCCCGACCTGGCTGCGGCTCTCCGCGTCCGTGAGGCCGGGGGCGCCCGCGATCAGGAAGTCGGGGTCGTTCCAGTTGCCGGGGCCCGCGTACCGGCCGAGCCAGCGGTTGTAGCCGTAGTTGCCGAGCACCGAGCTCCACCGGGAGGTGGCGGGCGCCTTCGGGCCGTACACCTTGATGTCCCGGCCCTCGCGCCACAACTGGCCCGTCTCCCCGACCCAGTCGAGGACCTTGTGCCAGTCGGAGCCGCCCCATTCGCCCTGCTGGAAGTAGGCGGGCGCGGAGGCCGACAGCACCATGGGCCGGCCGCTGTCGCGCAGGGCCCGGGCCACCGAGTTGTAGGCGTCCCGGTAGGCCTGTTCCTTGGTCTTCCCGGGCGGGATCCACAGGTTGCAGCCGTCCATCTTGACGTAGTCCACCTTCCACGCCGCGAACTGCCGCGCGTCGCGGGCGTAGTGGTCCGGGCCGCCGCCCTCGGGCGAACCGCTGCCCGGGTAGCGCTCGCAGGTGAGGGAGCCGGCGTCCTCGTAGATGCCGAACTTGAGCCCCTTGGCGTGCAGGTACTCCCCGAGCCAGGCCATGCCGTGCGGGAACTTCCGGGTGTCGACGACCAGGTTCCCCTGCGCGTCGCGCTCCTTGAGCATCCAGCAGTCGTCCACGGTCACCGTGTCGTAGCCCTTCGCGGCGAGGCCGCTGGAGACGAGGGCGTCGGCGTTGGCGACCACGGTGGCCTCGTCGATGTCGCACATGTAGTGCGCCCAGTTGTTCCACCCCATCGGAGGGGTGAGGGCGAGCGGGGTGTCCCAGGTCGCGGTCGGCTCGGCCGCCGCCGGGGCGGGGCCGAGCGCGAGGGCGAGTAGGGCGGCCGCGGTCAGACAGGGGAGCGAGGCGCGCGGGCGAGGCGGCACGGGGCCTCCTTGGCGTGGGGGAAGTACCGGCGGGCATGGGTGCCCAGTGCAGCGGTGCGACTACCCGCTGTCAACATAAGTCGAGGGTTATGGCTCAATGACCAGCAATATGGCCGCGGCCGATGTCACACGTCCGTGGCGGACGCGCGGGAGGACCAGGACGGTGACGTCGGCTGATACATCGGCTGATACGCCGGCTGATACGGTGTATCCCATGCCGAGGACATCAGCCGCCCTGGACCGCGCGACCCCCGGGGCCATCGCCGCCGCCGCCCTGCGCCTCCTCGACGAGGAAGGCCCCGGAGCCCTCAGCTTCCGCGCACTCGCCGAGCGGCTGGACGTCTCCCACGCCACCGTCCAGCGCCGCTGCACCGACCTCGCCGGCCTGCTCGACCTGTGCACCGAGCACCTCGCCGGGCAGCTGCCCGAGATCCCCGCCGGCACCGACTGGGCCGAGGCCGCCGAGCTGCGCTTCGGCGCCCTCTACCGGCTGCTCACCGCCCACCCCGGACTGCTCGTCCTGCGCGGCGGACGGCCCTGGCTCGGCCGGCAGCTGCTGGCCCGCCTCGTGGAACCCGCCCTCGCCGACAGCGTCGCCGCCGGGATGAGCCCGGCCGAGGCCATGACCGTCTACCGGCGGATGTACCTGCTCACCCTGGGCAGCGCCGCCTTCGTCGACCACCGCGACCCGGCCGGGGCCACCGCCGCCTCCCGGGCCGCCCTCGCCGCGCTGGACCCGGCCGCGTTCCCGGTCCTCACGGGCGCGCTGGGCGACGTACTGCCCCCGCTGACCGACCACGAGGTGTACTACGGCGCCCTGCGCCAGCTCATCGAGGCAGCCCGGCCCGCCGGCCGGCGGCCCGCGTCCTGAACCGCGAAAGGCAGACCGCCCCATGGAACAGCACCTCGACTACGCCGCCGTCCGCGCCGCGGCCGTCCGTACCGCCGGGGCCGTCCGGCCCGCCGCCGTGGTACCCGCCGCCGGAGGCGTCTGGTACGCCCTGGAGTACCTCCAGCACACCGGCTCCTTCAAGGCCCGCGGCGCGCACAACTTCCTCGCCGCGCACCGCGAGGCGGGCGGCCTCCCCGCCGCCGGGGTCACCATCGCCTCCGGCGGCAACGCCGGCCTGGCCTGCGCCTGGGCGGCCCGCGCACAGGGCGTCCCCGCCACCGTGTTCCTCCCCGCCAACGCCCCGCGCGTCAAGGTCGACCGGCTGCGCGGCTACGGGGCCGACGTACGGCTCGTCGGCGACCGGTACGCCGAAGCGCTCGCCGCCTGCCGGGAGTTCGCCGACCGGAGCGGCGCGCTCAGCAGCCACGCCTACGACCACCCCCTCGTCGCCGCCGGCGCCGGGACCCTGCTCGACGAGGTACGGGCCGCGCTGCCCGGCCTGGACACCGTCGTCGTCGCGGTAGGCGGCGGCGGGCTGTTCGCCGGCGTCGCCACCGCCGCCCGCGAACACGGCGTCCGGGTGGTCGCGGCCGAACCGGAACACTGCCGGGCCCTGAACGCCGCCCTGGAGGCGGGCGGGCCCGTGGACGTCCCCGTGTCCTCCGTGGCGGCCGACTCCCTCGGCGCCCCCCGGGTCTCGGCCGACGCCTACGCCGCCGCCCGGCACGGCAACGCCCTGTCGGTGCTCGTCCCGGACGAGGCGATCGGCTCCGCCCGGCGGGCCCTGTGGGAGGAACACCGCATCGTGGTCGAGGCCGGGGCCGCGACCGCCCTGGCGGCCCTGCGGACCGCGCCGGAGCCGCTGGGCGAGCGGGTCGCCGTCGTCCTGTGCGGGGCGAACACCGACCCCCGGGACCTCTGAACGGAGCGACGACGGTCGCCCCGCCCCGCGACTTTCGAGTACGGCGCGCCCGCCCCGTCCCTGCGACGTGCTCCGCTTCTGCTTCAAGGACGGCAGGCTCGCGGAGAAGTCCCTCAGCCCGCCCGGCCGTCCAGCCGGGCGGCCGAGCGGGAGAGACCGTCGGCGGCCGTGGTGCACCGCCGGGCCAGCTCCTCGACCCGCGCCCGGAAGGCGTCGGCCTGCGGGCCCCTCCACTCCAGGACCTCACAGGCGCCGCGCAGCCGGTCCGCCCGCTCGCGCAGGGCGGCGGCGTGGCTGCGCAGGCCGTCGGCGGGGTGCCCGCTCACGACCGCTCCTTCCAGGGCGCGAAGGCGTTGGTCACTCCGGCCAGCGCCGGGGCCAGCTCGGGGTGGTGCCGCAGCAGCACGGTGACCATCGAGTTCCGGTCGATCCAGCGCAGCCCCTCGGCCGTGTAGACCTCCGGCCGGTAGTCCGTGGTGAAGAACCGGTCGCTCTTGATCCGGCGGCTGGCCATCAGTACGAACACCCGGAAGAGGGTGTCGCTGAAGCCGAAGCCCGCCGGCCGGGGCTCGGCCAGGTTCCCGACCAGGGTGTCCACCCGGTCGAGGCGGCCGTCGTAGAGCTCGCGCAGCAGCGGGGTGTCGCCCGGGTGGCCCCCGGTCAGTTCCTCGAAGGAGGTGACGGGCCGCTTGCGCAGCATCCGCCGCTGGGCGTTGTAGCGGGGGATGCCCCGCTCGCGGTCGCGCAGGACGTCCACGGTCCCGAGGTCGATGTGCTCGCCGGAGAGCCGCTTGAGGTTGCGCAGGGCGTCCGGGTGGTTGTGCAGGACCAGGGCCCCCGGGTTCGAGACGCCGAAGGTGTAGAACAGGTCGCTCATCCCGTAGGCGTCGATCGCGGTGCGCGTGGTCGCGCCCTGCATGTCGTCGAAGCCGATGACCTCGCGCCGCTCCCCCCGCCGGTGGTCGCGGACGGTGATCTCGTCGGGGATCAGCGGGTGCAGCCGGTACGCCGACACGAACTCCTCCGTCATGGAGAAGGGCGCGGCGTGGTGGTCGGTGCCGGACCCCAGGGTGCCGCTGAGCGCCTCGCCGCCGATCCGGCCGAAGGTCCTGGTGACCCAGCGGGGCAGCAGCCCGTACCAGTTGGCGCGCATCGCACGGTGCACCACGGGGTGGTCGAGGATCCCCGGGGTCCACTCCACGGTGTGGATCTTCGCCATGAGGGCGGTGTTGACCAGCCGCGCCGTGTGGAAGATCCGCTCGTCGTCCCAGGTGGGGTGGTGCGAACGGACCAGGTCGCAGATGGAGTTGTGCTCCTTGGCGAAGAGGGTGTGCAGCAGCGACAGACCGGTCCAGTAGTCGCTGTTCATCCCGGTGGCGTCGAGGCAGTCCATCCCGGGCCGCGGATCGGCCGGCAGCCGTCCGCCGTCGACGATCAGGTGCCCGTGCTCCCCGGTGCGCAGGGAACGGCAGCGGGCCTCGTCCGATCCGTACAGCTGAGAGCCGTCCCACCAGTGGCTGACGGTGTTCTCGTACGTCGGCGGGACGTCCGGGGTGGTGTGCGCGACCGGGTCGGGGCGGGTGCGGTGCACCCGCATCGGGCAGGTGCCGCCCCGCTCGGCCCAGTCGTCGTCGGCGGCGAGCGGGACGGTGAAGGGCTCGGCCTCCTCGTTGTCCCCGTGGTTGGCCCAGCCGTGGTTCTGGAACTGGATCCACGCGGCGGCCAGCAGGTTCAGGGTGGGCGCCGGGATGAAGCCGCGCCGGGCCAGCAGCTGACGGCTGACCTCGCGGGGACTGGGCGTCATCAGCGCCTCGTCCTCGTCCGGATACGCCATGTGCAGCGGCGTGTTGCGGTCCAGGCGGGTGCCGACCCGTCCCATGTCCTCGTCGTGAGGGTCGTAGCCCGAGCCGTCGTACGAACGGTACGGCGCGAGGTCCTTGGTGGGCCGCCGGTCGCGCTCGCCGCCCGCTCCGAACGTGTCGTGCAGGTTGTGCCGGCGCAGGTCCCCGCGGATCACGGACAGGTTCAGCAGGCCGAGCGGGCCCGGCAGTTCGTACCACTCGCGGGTGCGGTTGATCCGGGCGAAGGCCGCCGACTCCAGCCGCTCCAGCAGGCCGGGCGGGCCGTACGGCTGCGGCGGCGCGGGCGGCGGCTGGTGCCGGGGGGAGGTCTGCGACGGCAGCTCCGGCGCGGACGGCGCCGTATCCGTCGGTGGAGTGCGGGAGTCGGTGTCGGTCATACGGGGTCCTCAGCGGTCGTGGAGGGTGAAGAGGTGCGTGCCGGTGACCCGGCCGCGGAAGGCGGCGAGCTCGGAGTCGACGTGCGTGCGCGCGTGCGGGACGTCGTGCTCGAGGTTGTGCGCGTACCGTTCGGCGGCATGGCACAGCGGGAAGGCGTGGGTGTCGTCGGTCCAGGTGAACTCCGTGAACTGCTTCGGCAGTTCGTACGGGGACACCGACGAGCGGCCCTCCAGGCTCGGCACGATGTCGTGCTCGTTGACGAGCGACACCACCCGGGTGCGCGGATCGGCGGCCCGCTTCTGGTCGATGGGCGACCCGATCGCCACCACGTGCGTCACCGTGTACAGCGCGTTGAAGTCGCGGCTGGCCGCCAGGTTCATCGCGGTGATCCCGCCCTGGCTGTGGCCCACCAGCGCGACCTGCGAACCGGAGGGGACGAGCCGGCGCAGGGCCCTGACCACCGCGCGGGTGTAGGTGGTGTCGAGGGCGCCCACCGCGTCGATGGCGCCCAGCAGGTCCTGCGGACTCTCCTGGTTGAGGCTCGGGCCCATTCCGGGCAGCTGGACGACGAACCGGCGCTCGCCGTCCGGCCCGGAGACCTGCTGGACGAGGAGCATGCCGCGGGAGCCGATCCGGCCGATGTTGCGCACGTAGCCGACGATGGTGCCCGAGGTGTCGATGCTGCCCAGCAGCGCGGCCGAGGGGGTGTGCGGTTCGGCGCGGCCGCGGCCCCGGTTGAGGAACGTCCACACCGAGTTGCTGACGCCCAGGAGGTAGTCGGAGGTCAGCGGCCGGCCGGTGGCGATCTGCCAGCCGGCGGTGTCGTTGAAGGGGTTCTCGTCGGTCAGCGCGTTCCAGGCCATGATGTCGGTGAAGGACGGCGCCAGCAGGGCCAGGGCGTACTCCGCGCCGTTCTCGGTCAGCAGCCCCCTGAAGAGGCGTACCGCCTCGGCCTGGCGGTCCTCGTCGATGGCGCGCAGCAGCCGCGAGGTGGTGGGGTTGTCGAGCAGCTCCGGGTGGCGCACGGCGGCCGCCCGGATCCGCGCCTTGAGCCCGGCGACGGCCAGGCTGACGGCCAGGCTCTCGCGGCTGGTGAGCACCCCCGCCAGCCAGAGGGCCCCGGCGAGCGGGCCGCCGCCGCCCTGCGGGGCCCAGCCCAGACCCCGAGGGTCCGTCAGGGTCCGCAGCAGGCCGCGCTGGGCGGCGCGGGCCCGGCGCGGACCGGCCGCCGCCAACGGCAGCCGGGAGCCGAGGGCGATCCGGGAGGCGTAGCGCGCGGCGTCGCGTACGGCGTCGGCCGCTCCGGCCAGCTCGCGGCAGACGTGGTGCAGGGAGGCGATGTCCGGCTGGGTGACGGACGCGTCGGCTTCGGTCATGGCGGACCCCTCCTACAGCCGGCCGAGGCGGAGCCGGATGCCCGCCGTGTCGAGGATCCCCGGCAGCGGACGCCCCGGGTCGAGCACGGGCCGGGCCCCGGTGAGGCGGTGGTCGCGCAGCACCTCGGCACAGACCAGGGAAGTGAGCAGCAGGGCGACGTACTCGCCCGGGCAGCGGGCGCCGCCGTGGCTGAACGGGGCCACCCGGGTGTCCCGGTGGACGTCCGGAGCCAGCCAGCGGCCCGGCGCGAACAGGTTCCCGCCGTCGACCTGCTCCGGGTCGCGCTGGTGGAACCCCATCGGCACCAGGACGTTGGTGCCGGCCGGGTAGCGCACCCCGCGCCACTCGGTCTCCGTACGGGTCACCCGTACGAGATCGGGCACGATCGGGTACAGCCGCACCGACTCCTCCAGGCAGGCCCGGAGCCGCGGCAGCCCGGGGACGCGGTCGGCCGCCTCGGCGTGGGCCGCGTCCTGCTCGGCCGGGTGGTGCGCGAGCAGCAGCAGGGTCCGGGCGACGACGGGCGCGGCCAGGTCGATGCCCAGCAGCCAGTGGTGGGTCTGGCCCAGCGGATCGGTGCCCTCCGGGGAGGGTTCGGCCAGGGCGCGGGCGGCGAGGGTGTGCGCGGGCGCGTCGGCCGCGTACCGGGTGATCCGGGCCTCGATCTTGGAGTAGAGCGCCTTGGCGGCCTCAGGCTTGCTGCGGCCCATCCAGTTGGCCCGGCCGCGCAGGGTGGCGAGCCAGTCGGACAGCTCCTGGTCGTCGGAGGCCTGGTCGCCGAGGACCACCCGCCGGGAGATGCGGGTCAGGGTCTTCCACAGCAGCGGGAAGTCGACGACGGAGCGGGAGGTGAGCCGCCGGCACTCCTCCTCGACGACGGTCCGGAACTCCGCGCAGGAGGGGTGCACCGGCTGGTCCGCGGCGAGCGCGTGGTCGTTGACCCGGCGCCGGTCCTCGCGCACCCGGCCGTGCGAGCAGATCACCCCGGTGGGTTCGAAGACGGACAGGCTGGCGCACTTGTCGTCCGCGTCCATGGCGAGGTCCGCGACCGGCTCTTCGAAGAACCGCCGGATGTCGGCCTGGTCGAACAGGACCAGCATCTCGCCGGAGAGCGCGCGCACCATCACGGGCGCGCCCCGGTGCCGGGCCCGCATCGCCCGCAGCGTGGCGTTCGACCAGGCCGGCTGGTTGACGCGGGAGTACAGCGCCATCACCGGGAAGCGCGGGCTGGCGACGCCGCGCACGAAGACGGGCAGGGTGTGGGTGGCGACGAAGCGGACGGTCTCCGCCAGGCCGGCCCGGACGGGGGGCAGCGCCGGCGCCTCGCCGCGCGCGCTGTCCGGGGCGTCGATGGACTGCGTCATACCGTGACCACCTTGCCGGGGTTGAGCAGGTTCTTCGGGTCGAAGAGCCGCTTGAGGCCGCGCTGGAGCTCCAGGGAGACGGGGCCGAGCTCGCGCTCCAGCCAGTCCCGCTTCAGCGTGCCGATGCCGTGCTCGCCGGTCGTGGTGCCGCCCAGTTCGAGGCCGGCGGCCATGATGGCGTCGTACGCCTCCTGGGCGCGGCGGAACTCGTCCGCGTCGGACTCGTCGAAGACGACCGTGGGGTGCAGGTTGCCGTCCCCGGCGTGGCCGAGGGTGAAGATCTTCAGCCGGTACCGCTCGGCGATCTCCTCGATCCGGCCGATCAGCCCGGGCAGGGCCGTCCGCGGGACCGCGACGTCCTCGATGAAGGCGGTGAGGCCCCCGCCCCGGGCGGCCATGTACGCGGCGAGGGCCGGACTGACCAGCCGGCGCGCCTCGATGATCTCGTACGCCTCCTCGCTGGTGGCGGAGCCCGCGATGTGCTCGGCGCCGGCCTCCTTGCAGAGGATCTCCATCGCGGACAGGTCCGAGGAGGGGTCGGCGGTGTCGCTCTCGACGATCAGGGTGGCGGCGCTGCCGGGGCGCAGCAGCGGGTGGGTGCCGAGGTCCACGATCGCCCGCGTCGTGGCCCGGTCGAGGAGTTCGAGCGCGGACGGGGTGTGGCCGGCCGCGGTGATCGCGGCGACGGCGTCTCCGGCGGCGGTCAGGCTGGGGAACTGGGCCAGCAGCGACAGTGCCGGGGGGCGGGCGGGCCGCAGGGCGAGGGTGGCGCCGACGACCACCGCCAGGGTGCCCTCCGAGCCGACGATCAGGCGGGTCAGGTCGTATCCGGCGACGCCCTTGGCGGTGTCCCGGCCGGTGCGCAGGCGCCGCCCGTCGGGCAGGACGAGGTCCAGCCCGAGGACGTAGTCGGCGGTGACCCCGTACTTCACGCAGCAGATGCCGCCCGCGCCGGTGGCGATGTTCCCGCCGATGGTGCAGCGGTCCCAGGAGGCCGGGTCCGGCGGGTACGTCAGCCCGTGCTCGGCCACGGCCTCCGCGAGGCGCCGGGTGGTCACCCCGGGCTCGCAGCGCACGAGGCGGTTGGCGGGGTCGACGGACAGGATCCGGTCCATCGCGGCGGTGGACAGCACCACGCAGCCGTCGACGGCGTTGGCGGCGCCGGCCAGGCCCGTGCGGGCGCCCTGGGGGACGACGGGGACGTCCAGTGCGTACGCGGTGCGCATGACGTGCTCGACCTGCTCGGCCGTGCGGGGGACGGCGATCACGGCGGGGGTCCCGCACTCGGAGAAGGGAGCGGAGTCCCGGGAGTGCGCGGCGAGTTCCGCCGGGTCGGTGAGCAGCGCTTCCGGGGGGAGCGCGGAGCGGAGCCTGCCGAGCAGCAGGGCGGTGGTGTCGCTGGTGGGGGGCATGCGGGCCTTCCGGGGCGGTGTGGTGCGGCGGAACGGGGCGCAGGGGTGGGGGAGGGCTACATGGTGGGGAGCTCGGTGGTGACCGGTACGTCGATGAGGACCGGGCCGTCCTGCTGGAGGGCCGACTCGCGGACCAGCTTGGTGAGTTCGCCGAAGCCGGTCGCCCGGTGGGCGCGGACCCCGTATCCGGTGGCGACGGCGGTGATGTCCAGGCCCGGGATGTCGAGTCCGGGGGCGCCCTGGGCGCGTTCCACCCGGGCGAACCACTGGAGGATGGCGTAGCGCTGGTTGCTGAGGACGACGAAGGTGACCGGCACCTTGTACGCGGCGGCGGTCCACAGCGCCTGCACGGCGTAGTGGGTGGAGCCGTCGCCGATCACGCAGACCACGGGCCGGTCGGGCGCGCCGAGCTGGGCGCCCACGGCCGCGGCGAGGCCGAATCCGAGGCCGCCGCCCGCCGTGAAGAGGAAGGAGCCGGGGGTGTCGATGCGCGTGGCGTCGTGGAACTGGCCCAGGTTGGACGGGGATTCGTTGACCCAGAGGGTGTGCGCGGGTGCTCCCTGGGCGATGGCCGTCATCGCGGCGAGCGGGGTGAGCACCCCGTCGGCCTCCTCCAGGGACTCGGCCCGCGCGATCCGCGCGCCCGGGGCCGCGGCCTCCCGTACGGGCAGCTCGGCGAGCAGGGCCCGTACGGTCAGGGCGAGGTCGGCGACCAGTGCGTCCCCGACGGGGGCGCGGGCCGCTTCGTCCGCGTCCCGGGTCAGCTGCACCAGCTCCGCGCCCTCGGGCAGGTAGGCGCCGGGGACGTAGGGGTAGTAGCAGAACACCGGGGCGCCGATCACCAGGACCAGGTCGTGGCCCTCCAGGCAGCGGGACAGCGGCGCGATGGCCGGGGGGAGCGTCCCGCGGTACTGCGGGTGGGACTTGGGGAAGGCGACCCGGCCCTCGGTGGGCGCCGACCACACGGGCAGGCCGGTGCGCTCGGCCAGTTCCACGACGGCGTCCCAGGCCCCGGAGGCGTCCACGTCGTTGCCGGTGACGAGGACGGCGCTGCGGGCGCCGGCCAGGCGGGCGGCCAGCTGCCGGACCGCCTCGGCGGAGGGGGCGGCGGCGTGCGTCACGGTGCGGGCCGCGGTCCGCAGGGCGGCCCGGTCGTCGGCCTCGTCCAGGACCACGTCGAAGTCGTCCATCGGCAGGGAGAGGAACACCGGGCCCTGCGGCGGGGTCTCGGCGACCTGCACGGCCCGGGCCAGCGCGGGTGCGACGTCCGCCGCGCGCGGGGGCTCGTACGCCCACTTCACGGCGGGCTGCGGCAGCAGGGTGGCCTGCGGGTTGGTGAGCAGGGCCTCCATCGTGAGCATGGCGCGGACCTGCTGGCCGGCGGTGATCACCATGGGGGTGCGGTTGGCGCGGGCGTTCAGGATCGCGCCCATGGCGTTGCCCGTGCCCGGACCGGTGTGCAGGTTGACCAGGCCGGTGGTGCCGGAGGCGAGGGCGAAACCGTCGGCCATGCCGACGACCACGGCCTCCTGGAGCCCCAGCACGTAGCGGAAGTCGTCCGGGAACTGCTTGAGCATGGGCAGTTCGGTCGATCCGGGATTGCCGAAGACCGTGGTCATCCCGCGGGTTCGGAGGACGTCGAGGACCGACTCTCGGACCGTGCGCATGGCGGTTCCTTCACGGAGCGGATGGAAACAAGGGGTGATCAATGCATCACATTGCGTTGATCAAGGCCAAATCCATGATCCGCTCGGGTCGGACGCCGCCGAAGGCCTGGTAGCCGCCGCTCCGCGTGCCATCCGCCCAGCCGCGGGCCGCCGCCCGAGCCGGCCGGTGCGTCCCGGGCCCGCCTGCCGTGCGCCCGCTCGCCGTGTTCCTCCTTACCCGTACGGGTCGCCCGGTTCACCCCTGAGGGTGGAAACGCCCCCGCTCGGGCACCCGGACGGCGCGCATCCAGTGCCCGTCCGTGCTCCAGCCCAGCAGCCGGCGGGCGCGGCCTCCCTCAGCCGTGCCGTCCGCGCCGAAGGAGTCGCCCCGGGCCACCAGGCGCAGACCGGCGAGTGCCGGGGCCAGCCGGGCCCGCACGTGCGCCGGCCGCGACGCCGACTCCGCCTCGATCCAGGCCAGTACGGTGGCCTGCTCCGCCGGAGCGCACAGCGACAGGTGGAACAGCATCTGCCGCCAGGCGTACGCCGCGTCCTTGACGGCGGGCAGCGGGCGCGGGTTGCCCTCCACCCGGGCCACCAGGCGGCACACCGTCTCGAAGCAGTCCCGGGCCGGCTGCTCCCAACCGCCCGGTACGGCCACCCCGGCCCGCCCGACCAGGGTGGCGAGGTTGTGCGTGGTGAGGATCTGGGCCTGCTCAATCACCGTCCCGTTCGCCGCCGTCGACCAGGAGTTCCCGCCGCCCGCGCGCTCCGCGCACAGCCGGGCGAACTCCGGCGCGGTGCGGGCCGGCCGGCCGCCGCGCGCCGAGTCCACTGCCTGGGACACCGCCATCCGGCGCAGCGCCGCGTAGTCGATGCCGTAGTAGCGCTCGTAGAGGCTGCCTTCGAGCAGTTCGGCGGCGACCCGCCCGGCCACCAGGAACTTCGCGCCGAAGGTCCCCGTGAAGATGTCGGCGGCCAGCTCCTCCACGAAGGGCGCGCCCAGTTCGGCCTCCCGGGCCAGCTGCCCCAGCTCGCGCACCAGCGGGTTGGGCAGCACGGTCGCCGGGAAGGCGCGCACGGCCAGCCCACCGAGCCGGCGCAGTGCCTCGTGGGCGGGCTCGGGGCCGGTTCCGTCGGTGCGCCGGTGGCCGGAGACCGCCCGCACCCAGGGGAGTTCCTCGATCCGGACCTGCGACTCCAGGTTGAGCAGGAGCAGCGAGCGGCGGCTCCGGAAGGCGCGGTACACCGCCGCCATCAGGTTCCGCAGCGGCTCGTCGGCGTACCGCTCGGCGGTCACCCCGGCGACGAGCTGCGGCACCAGCTCGGCCAGCACCTCCGCCGACGGCACCACCCCGCGCTCCACCAGCACCTCCAGCGGGGCGCTCAGGGCCGACCGGACCGCGGCGCCGACCGCGGGCGGGACGGACGCGCCCGGGGGCAGCCCGGTCTCCCGGGCCTCCTCGGCGCTCACCGGGGCGACCGGCGTGTCCGTGTCCGGGGTGCCGGCGCGCTGGTCGAGCCCGGAGATCCGGCGCAGCACCAGGCCGGCCAGCGCATGGTGCGCGGGCAGCGCCGCCTGACGGGCCTGCGCCTCCCGGAGCCGGGTGTGCTCGGGGGAGCCCGGGGCGCCGCGCTTGGCCAGCATCGAGGAGACGGCGACCCGCAGCAGCCCGGCCAGGCGGGGCGCGAGCTCGCGGCCGGCGACCTCCTCCTCCAGGGCGCGGCGCAGGATCGCGGCGTTGGACTTCGGGTCCAGGTGCTTCGTGCAGCGGGTGTGCGCGGCGGCCAGCGCCCGGTAACGCGCCAGCAGTGCGGCGCCCTCGGCGGACCACGCGGAGCCGGGCGGGCCCGCGTCGGCCCGGAGCCGGTGGGCGAGCAGCTCGTCCTCGAAGGGGCGCCAGACGGCGAGGGCCTCGCGCTGCGTCTCCACGGCGTCGCGGGGAGCGCGGCGGGCGAGCGCCGCCGAGGCCTCGCCGACCGTGCGTCGGTGCACGCAGTCGACCGCGGGCGCCGAACGGTCCGTGGGACGCGGGGAGAAGCGCAGCCGGCCGGCGAAGGGCCGCAGGACCGTGACGAGTTCCGCCGCGGCGTCGAAGTCCCCGGCGCGTACCAGCCACGCCACGGTCATCAGCGCCGCCTCCTCCGGCACGCGCACCTCGTAGCGGCCGCTGTCGAGCAGGGACCACAGGCGCGGCAGCCCGTCCTCGGTGAGGAAGTGGGCGAAGAGCTCCGCGCGGCTCGCCGGGACGCCGGCCAGCCGGGCGGCCCGCTCCTCGTACGGCAGCATCGGCCCGCCGGCCGACGCGGCGCCGGTGGCGAAGCCCCCGGTGACCACCTCCGGGGTGACCCAGGCGGGGAGCGCGGCGACGGGGGTGCGGGATCCGATGTCCAGGGAGCCGTCGGCGATGCCGGACAGGACCTTCTGCCACTGGCGGACGCGGGAGCGGGCCCGCTCACGGGTGGCGGTGTCCTCGTGGGTCCGTGAAGTGTGCAGGGCCCGGGCCAGCCGGCCCGCCGCGTAGGACGCGGACACGGTGACGGAAGAGATCCTGGGGCCGGCGGCGGACGCGGGGTCCGGCGCGGGCGCGGGTCCGGAAGGGGGCGTGGCGCCGGGCCGGGACGGGTTCGGAGGCTGCTGGTCAGCGTGAGCGTTCATGGCCGACGTGGCAGGTTCCGCCCCTGCGCCCTCCGGGTAGGAAGCCCGGCGCTCTGCTGCTGAGCTACACGTCGTGGTCGAGTCCGAACCTAAGTGTTGGATCACGGCCCGCGCAAAGGTTTTTGCGGCGGTCCTGGAGCCGCGGCGGCGCGCGCCGCACCGGGCCGGCCGTACGGGCGGGCGGGCGCACGAGCGGGGCACCCGGGCGTCCGAGTGGGACGGGGACGAACCGCTTCAGGCCATTGGGGTGAAGGCCTCGTTGACGGCTTCCCGCCGCGCGGCCAGCGTGGGCACCGCCCTCCGGCAGCGGAGCCGGAACCTTCCCGAAGGCGGCGACGATGACTCGTTCCCCCGTGACCCGCACGGCCATCGCCACGCTGGTGGCCGCCGGCCTCCTCACCGCGTCCGGATGCGGTCTGAGCGGAGGCGGCGCCGGCGCCGAAGAGGCCCGCAGAACCGGCGAGGTGAGCGGCGAGATCACCTTCCGGACCCTCCAGCTGAAACCCAAGTTCACCGCCTACGTGCAGGGCGTCATCGACTCCTTCGAGGCGAAGTACCCCGGCGTCCGGGTGAAATGGGAGGACGTGCCGGGCGACGGCTACAACGAGAAGCTCGTCGCCGACGCCCAGGCCGGGGCCCTGCCCGACGTGGTCAACCTCTCCACCGACTCCTTCCAGCTCCTCGGGGACCGCGGCATGCTCGCCGACGTGGCCCGGCTCGACGGGGAGATCGCGAAGGACTACGTCCCCGGCGCCTGGGAGCAGTTCAAACTGCCCGGCAAGGGCGACGGCGTGTACGCCTACCCCTGGTACGTGACCCCCGAGATCCTCACCTACAACAAGGACCTCTTCGCGAAGGCAGGCCTGGACGCCGCCAGGCCGCCGGTCACCGTCGAGCAGTTCTTCGACTACGCCGAGCAGATCGCCGCGCGCTCCGGCGGCCAGTACGCCGCCTTCATGGCCGACCCCAAGGGCCGGCTCCCCGGCGACTGGCAGAAGATGGGCGTCCCGCTGCTCAACGGCGCGCGGGACCGGTTCACCTTCGACACGGACCGCGCCGTCGCCTGGGTCGAACGGATGAAGGACCTCTACGCGAAGGGCGCCATGCCCAAGGAGTCCCTCCTGAAGGCCGACGACATCAACCAGCTCTACGGCGCCGGCAAACTCGTCTTCGGCCCCGGCTCCCCGGGCTTCGTCAGGGACATCAGGCAGAACGCCCCGCAGGTCTACGAACGCACCGGGGTCGCGGGAGCCGTCACGGGCACGCTCGGCCACATCGGCATCTACGCCCAGTCCCTCGGCATCCGCAAGGACACCAAGCACCCGGACGCGGCGGCCGAGTTCGCCAAGTGGGTCACCAACGGCCCCAACCAGGTGGAGTTCTCGAAGAACGCCACCATCTACCCCTCCAACGCCAAGGGGCTGGCCGATCCGCGCTTCGCCGACCGGGGCGACGGCAAGGACGCCGAGACGCTGGCCCGGGCCATCGGCGCGGAGCAGCTCAAGACGGCGGACCTCGACGCCAACACCCCCGTCCAGTGGACCAATCAGGTCGGCGACGCGGTGGTGCGGGAGGTGCAGAAGGCCATCCAGGGCGAGCAGGACGCCCGGACGGCGGTGCGCAAGGCCCAGGAGGAGGCCAACCGACTGCTGGCCGCCGGGACGCGGAAGTGACCGCTCCCGCCCCGGCGCCCGCGGCCGCGCACCCCGCCCCGGCGTCCGGCCGGCCCGACGCGAAGCGGCGGCGCCGGGCGCGACGGGCCATGGAGGCCGAACCGGGCCTGGTCCACCGCAGCTGGTGGACCCCCTACCTCTTCCTCGCCCCCGGCCTGGTGATGGTGGCCCTGTTCAGCGTCTGGCCGTTCCTCAACACCGTCGTCCTGTCCTTCACCGACGCCCGGATCCTGAGCGGCGGCTCCTTCGTCGGCTTCGACAACTACACCCGGGCCTTCGCCGATCCCGATTTCTGGACCGCCACCGGCAACAGCGTGCTGTACCTGGTGGTCGTCGTCCCCTGCCTGGTGCTGCTGCCGCTGGCCCTCGCGGTACTCGTCCAGGCGAAGGTCCCCGGCATCGGCCTCTTCCGCTCCGCCTTCTACACCCCGGTGATCGCCTCGGCCGTCGTCGTGGGCCTGATCTGGCAGTGGGTGCTGCGCAGCGACGGGCTGGTCAACACCGTCTTCGAGGCGCTCGGCCTCATCTCCGAGCCGATCCCCTTCCTCACCGACAGCACCATGCTGCTGTTCTCCGCCATGCTCGTGACCGTGTGGAAGGGCCTCGGCTACTACATGGTCTTCTACCTGGCGGCCCTCGGGAACGTCCCCGCCTCCCTCCACGAGGCGGCCGCCCTCGACGGCGCGGGCGCCGTCCGCCGCTTCTTCAGCATCACCGTCCCCCAGGTGAAGCCGATGATGCTGCTCGTCGGGACCCTCTCGGCGATCTCCGCGCTGCGCGTCTTCACCGAGATCTACGTCCTCGGCGGCGAGAGCGGCGGCCCCGGTGGCGGCGCCCGCACCCTGCCCTTCCTCATCCGGCAGGTCGGCCTCGGCTTCGCCGGTGAGACGGGCTACGCCTGCGCGATCTCGCTGCTGCTGTTCCTGCTGACCCTGGTCTTCAGCCTGCTGGGCCGCCGCCTGTCGAAGGGGGACGACGCGTGAGCGCCACCGGGGCGGGACGCGGGCGCCGCCGGAGCGGCCTGGCCGTCCGGTACGCCGTGCTGCTGCTCGTGCTCGTGCTGATGCTGGGGCCGATCGTCTGGCAGTTCCTGACCTCGGTCCGCGGCCGCACCGAGAACGTGTACGACGGCCTGCTGCCCTCGCGGCCCACCCTCGACAACTACCTGCGCGTCGCCGAGTCCTTCCCGCTCGCGCAGTACGTGGGCAACACCCTGGTGGTGGCGCTGCTGGCGGTCGCCTCCAACACGCTGTTCGCGGCGATGGGCGGCTACGCCCTCTCCCGGGCCGGCTGGAAGGGACGCGGGGCGGTCTTCACCGTCCTCGTGGCGACGCTGATGTTCCCCTTCGAGTCCGTGATGATCTCGATGTTCCTCACGGTCCGGGAGATGGGCCTGGTCGACACCCTCGTCGGGGTGTGGCTGCCCGGCGCGGTCTCCGTCCTCAACGTCATGATCATGCGGGCCGCGTTCCTCGCCGTCCCGAGGGAGATCGAGGAGGCCGCGGTCCTGGACGGCGCGGGGGAGTGGACCCGCTTCACCCGGGTCTTCCTGCCGGGTGCCCGGGGCGCCCTGGCCGTCGTCTGCATCACCAGCTTCATGGGCGCCTGGGACGACTTCCTGTGGCCCCTGCTGGTCCTCACCGACAGCGACCACTACACCCTGCAGCTCGGTCTGAAGACCCTGGCCGGCGCCACCACGACCAGCGACCAGCGGATCGTCGCCGCCGGGGCGATGGCCGCGCTTCTGCCGATGATGCTGCTGTTCCTCGCCCTCCAGCGCTTCTTCTTCAAGGGCGTGGGCGAGGGGGCCGTCAAGACCTGAACCCGCCCGCCCCTCCGACCGCGATCCGCCCCGCGCCGCCGTCCGCCCCCGCGCCGCCGTCCGCCCCCGCGCCGCCGTCCGCCCCCGTCGCCGAACGACCTTCTGGAGCCGCCGTCATGCACGACGACCGCAGCATCACCGAACACCGCCTCCGCCGGGTCCTCAAGGAGCGCATCCGGCCCGCCGTCCACTCCCGCCCGGTCCCCCTCACCGTCGAGCGCTGGGAGGCCCCCGGCGAACCGGTCCCGGTCGCCGAGGCACTGGCAGCCCCGTACACGCCCTGCGCGGCCGGCGAGGCCTGGGGCCCGGCCTGGGGCACCACCTGGTTCAGGGTCACCGGCACCGTACCCGCCGAGTGGGCGGGCCGTACCGTCGAGGCCGTCCTCGACCTCGGCTTCGACCGGATGATGCCCGGCTTCCAGTGCGAGGGACTGGTCCACCGGGCGGACGGCGGCGAGGTCAAGGCCCTCAACCCGTACAACGACTGGGTGCGGGTGGCCGACTCCGCGGCCGGCGGCGAGCGGATCGAGTGGTACGTGGAGGCCGCCTCCAACCCCGTCCTGGTCGAGCACGCCCCCACCTACGAGGGCGACCGGCTCACCAGCGGGGACCGGCCGCTGTACCGGATCACCCGGATGGACCTCACCGTCTTCGAGACCGAGGTCTGGGAACTCGTACAGGACCTCGACGTCCTCCACGACCTGATGACCCAGCTCGGCGAGGACGACGCACGCCGCTACGCGATCCTGCGCGCCGTCGACTCCGCCCTCGACGAGGTCGACCTCGGCGACGTCGCCGGGACCGCCGCGGCCGCCCGCGCCCGCCTCGCCGGGGTGCTGGCCGCCCCCGCCCACGCCTCCGCGCACCGGATCAGCGCGGTCGGGCACTCCCACATCGACTCGGCCTGGCTGTGGCCGCTGCGCGAGACCGTCCGCAAGGTGTCGCGCACCACCTCCAACATGCTCGCCCTGATGGACGAGCACCCCGAGTTCGTCTTCGCCATGTCACAGGCCCAGCAGCTCGACTGGATCAAGACCCACCGGCCCGCACTCTTCGAACGGGTCAAGAAGAAGGTCGCCGACGGACAGTTCGTGCCCGTGGGCGGCATGTGGGTGGAGTCCGACACCAACATGGTCGGCGGCGAGGCCATGGCCCGCCAGTTCCTCTACGGCAAGAAGTTCTTCCTGGAGGAGTTCGGCATCGAGACCAGGAACGTCTGGCTGCCCGACTCCTTCGGCTACACCGCCGCGATGCCGCAGATCGTCCGGCTCTCCGGCGCGCAGTGGTTCCTCACCCAGAAGATCTGCTGGTCCCAGGTCAACGAGTTCCCGCACCACACCTTCTGGTGGGAGGGCATCGACGGCACCCGCGTCTTCACGCACTTCCCGCCCGTCGACACCTACAACAGCGACCTCGGCGGCGCCCAGCTCGGCCACGCCGCCCGCAACTACCGGGAGAAGGGGCGGGGTTCGCGCTCCCTGGTGCCCTTCGGCTGGGGCGACGGCGGTGGCGGCCCCACCCGCGAGATGCTGGCCCGGGCCAGGCGCCAGCGGGACCTCGAAGGCTCCCCGCGCGTGGAGATCGAGCGGCCCGACGCCTTCTTCGAGAAGGCGCGCGCCGAGTACGAGGACGCGCCCGTCTGGGCCGGCGAGCTCTACCTGGAGCTCCACCGCGGCACCTACACCTCGCAGGCCCGGACCAAGCAGGGCAACCGGCGCAGCGAGTCGCTGCTGCGCGAGGCCGAGCTGTGGGCGGCGACGGCCGCCGTCCGCGTCCCGGGCTTCCGCTACCCGTACGAGGAACTGGAGCGCCTCTGGAAGACCGTCCTGCTGCACCAGTTCCACGACATCCTGCCCGGCTCCTCCATCGCCTGGGTGCACCGCGAGGCGCGCGCGGTCTACGAGGGGGTCCGCGAGGAGCTGACCGCCCTCACCCTCGCGGCACAGACCGCCCTCGCGGGACGGGGCGAGGAGGAACTGGTCTTCAACTGCGCCCCCCACGAGCGGCGCGGCGTCCCGGCCGGCGGCGCGGGCCGGGCCCGGGCGGCCGGGCAGCCGGTCACGGTGGAGGAGAGGCACGGCGGCGGGCACGTCCTGGCCAACGGCCGGCTGCTGGTGGAGATCGACGGGCGGGGGCTGATCGTCTCCGCGTACGACCTGGAGGGCGGCCGCGAGGCGCTCGCCCCGGGCGGCGCGGCGAACCTGCTCCAGATCCACCCCGACTTCCCGAACATGTGGGACGCCTGGGACATCGACTCCTTCTACCGCAACAAGGTCACCGACCTCACCGGCCTCGACTCCCTGGAGGTCACCGAGCGGGGGCCGGACTCCTGCACCGTCACGGTCACCCGCTCCTTCGGCTCCTCCGCCGTCACCCAGGCCGTCACCCTGCGGGCCGGGGCGAAGACCGTGGACATCACCACGGACGTGGACTGGCACGAGACGGAGAAGTTCCTCAAGGCGGCCTTCCCGCTGGACGTCAAGGCCGAGCGGACCGCCTCCGAGACGCAGTTCGGGCACGTCCACCGCGCCACCCACACCAACACCTCCTGGGAGGCGGCCAAGTTCGAGATCTGCGCCCACCGCTGGATCCACGCCGGGGAACCCGGGTGGGGCGTGGCGCTGCTCAACGACTCCACGTACGGGCACGACGTCACCCGCCACATCCGGGCGGACGGCGGCCAGACCACCACCATCCGCCTCTCCCTGCTGCGCGCCCCCCGCTACCCGGACCCGGAGACCGACCAGGGCCGGCACACCCTGCGCTTCTCCCTCGCACCCGGTGCGGGCATCGGGGACGCGGTGCGCGAGGGTCACGCCTTCAACCTGCCCGAACGGGCCCTGACCGGCGCGGGCCCGGTCGCCCCGCTGCTGGCCGTCGACCACGACGCGGTGGTGGTGGAGGCGGTCAAGCTCGCGGAGGACCGCAGCGGGGACGTGGTCGTGCGGCTCTACGAGTCCCGGGGCGGCCGCGCCCGGGCCACGCTCTCACCGGGCTTCCCGGTCGCGGCGGCGGTCGAGAGCGACCTGCTGGAGCGCCCGCTGGCGGGTACGGCGGTGGGAGAGCCCGCACCGGACGGCGGGGTGGCCCTCACCCTGAGGCCGTTCCAGATCGTCACGGTCCGCCTCCGGCGCGGGTGAGGTCCGCGGAGCCGGGCCGGCCCGCGGCCCGGCTCCCGGGTGCCGCTCCGGGGCGCCCGCCGGCGCGCGCCCGCCCCGGTCCGCCGCCCCCTCCGCGCGTGAACTGCGCCACAGCCCGGTCCGCACGGGCCCGTGGCACCGGCGCGGAGGGCCTCCGGCACCTCCGCGCGGTTATGCACTTAGTTGCAAAACCCTGCCCTCCTCGCTAGAACAGGTTCATCACCCCCGCGCGAGGAGGCGCCCCCTCATGAGTTCCCAGAGCCGGTACCCGCACCTGCTGAGCCCCCTGGACCTCGGCTTCACCACCCTGCCGAACCGCGTGATCATGGGGTCGATGCACACCGGCCTCGAAGAGCACGCACACGGCTTCGAGCGCCTGGCCGCCTTCTACGCCGAGCGGGCCCGCGGCGGCGCCGGTCTGATCGTCACGGGCGGCATCTCGCCCAACGACGCCGGGCGCCCCTTCGAGGGCGGCTCCCGCCTCACCACCGAGGAGGAGGCCGCCGAGCACCGGGTGATCACCGACGCGGTGCACGCCGAGGGCGGGAAGATCGCGATGCAGATCCTCCACTTCGGCCGCTACGCCTACCACAAGGACCTCGTCGCCCCCAGCGCCATCCAGGCCCCCATCAGCCCCTTCGTCCCGAACGAGCTCACCGACGTCGAGGTCGAGCGCACCATCGTGGACTTCGTCCGCGCCGCCCGCCTCGCCCGGCTCGCGGGCTACGACGGCGTCGAGATCATGGGCTCCGAGGGCTACCTGATCAACGAGTTCATCGCGGCCGCCACCAACAAGCGCACCGACCGCTGGGGCGGCGCGTACGAGAACCGCGTGCGCTTCCCGCTGGAGATCGTCCGGCGCACCCGCGCGGCCGTCGGCGACGACTTCATCCTGATCTACCGGCTCTCGATGCTGGACCTCATCCCCGGCGGCTCCAACCTCGACGAGGTCGTCCACCTCGCCAAGGAGATCGAGGCGGCCGGCGCCACCATCATCAACACCGGCATCGGCTGGCACGAGGCCCGCATCCCCACCATCGCCACCTCCGTCCCGCGCGGCGCCTACACCTGGGTCACCAAGCGGCTGATGGGCGCGGTGAGCGTGCCGCTGGTCACCAGTAACCGCATCAACACCCCGGAGAAGGCCGAGGAGATCCTCGCCGACGGCCGCGCCGACCTGGTCTCGCTCGCCCGCCCCTTCCTCGCCGACGCCGACTTCGTCGCCAAGGCCGCCGCCGGCCGCTCGGAGACCATCAACACCTGCATCGGCTGCAACCAGGCCTGCCTCGACCACACCTTCAGCGGCAAGATCACCAGCTGCCTGGTCAACCCGCGCGCCTGCCACGAGACCGAACTCGTCCTGTCGCCCACCCGGACGAAGAAGCGCGTCGCGGTCGTCGGCGCGGGCCCGGCCGGCCTCGCCTGCGCGGTCACCGCGGCCGGACGCGGTCACGCCGTCACCCTCTTCGAGGCCTCCGGCCACATCGGCGGCCAGCTCGACGTGGCCCGCCGCATCCCCGGCAAGGAGGAGTTCGAGGAGACCATCCGCTACTTCGGCACCCAGCTCGCCGCCCACGACATCGACGTCCGCCTGGACACCCGTGCCGACGTCGACGCCCTGCGCGGCTACGACGAGGTCGTCGTCGCGACCGGCGTCACCCCCCGCACCCCGGCCATCGAGGGCGTGGACCGGGACAACGTCGTCAGCTACCTCGACGTACTGCGCGACGGCGCCCCCGTCGGGGAGTGCGTGGCCGTCGTCGGCGCCGGCGGCATCGGCTTCGACGTCGCGGAGTACCTCACCGACAGCGGAGAGGGCGCCGCCCAGGACCCCGACGTCTACTTCCGGCACTGGGGAGTCGACACCGCGTACGCCGGCCCCGGCGGCCTCACCGCCCCCGAGCGGCCCGCGACGCCGCGCCGGGTCACCCTGCTCCAGCGCAAGACCACCAAGGTCGGCGCCGGCCTCGGTACCACCACCGGCTGGATCCACCGCGCGGAGCTCAAGCACCGCGGCGTCGTCTCGGTCGCCGGCGCGACGTACGAGCGGATCGACGACGAGGGCCTGCACATCACCGTCGACGGCGAACCGCGCCTCGTGCCCGCCGACACGGTCGTCCTGTGCACCGGCCAGGAGCCGCGCCGCGACCTGTACGAGGCGCTGCGCGCCGAAGGCGTCGAGGCGCACCTCATCGGCGGCGCCGACGTCGCCGCCGAACTCGACGCCAAGCGCGCCATCCGCCAGGGCACCGAACTGGCCGCCGGCTTCTGAGGCCGCCTCCCCGCCGGGAGTTGTGGCGGCCCGCACGGGCCGCCACAATCGGCGGGTGACGTTGACACCGGCAGACGCGGACAAGATCCTCACCGACAACTTCGCCCCCTGGGTGCTCGCCCTCGGCCTCAGGGTCGAGGAGACCGGCGAGCGGCACGCGGTCCTGCGGCTGCCCTGGTCGGACTCCCTGGCCCGCGACGGCGGCGGCCTCTGCGGCCAGGCCCTGATGGCCGCGGCCGACACCGCCACCGTCATCGCGGTCTGCGCCGCGCGCGGGGCGTACGGCCCGATGACCACGGTCCAGCAGTCGACGAGCTTCCAGCGTCCGGTGACCGGCGCCGACGTACTGATCGACGTACGCATCACCAAACTCGGCAGGCGCATCGCCTTCGCCGACATCACCATGACCCCCGAGGGCGCCGAGGACCCGGCGGCGAGGGCCTCCACCGTCTACGCCCTGCTCGGCTGACGTCATTCGATACGAGCACGAGGACCGCCGGTATTCGTGCTTTCCGCCAGTACGGCGCTCCGCCGGCGAGAGTGGAGACTCTCCGTCAGAAGCCGCGGCCCGCGGGAAGGGCCGCGGTCCATGAACACGGGGAGCGGTACGATGAGCGGTCAGCTGTACGACGAGATCGGCGAGGCGTTCGAGGGTTTCAAGACCCTCCCGCTCGCGCGCTACGGGGAGGTGCCCGGCTTCCTCGCCCTTGTCGGTGACGTGAAGGACAGGTCCGTCCTCGACCTGGCCTGCGGAACCGGCTTCTACAGCCGGGAGTTCAAGCGCCGCGGCGCGTCCGAGGTCTTCGGCGTCGACATCTCCGGCGAGATGATCGCCGCCGCCCGGTCCATCGAGGACAAGGAGCCGCTGGGGATCTCCTACGAGGTCGGTGACATCGCCGAACTGCGGGCGTTCGACAAGCCGTTCGACATCGGGATCGCGGTCCAGGCGTTCAACTACGCCGACAGCGTCGCCACCATCGAGCGGATGTGCCGCGCCGTCCACCGCAGTCTCGCGAAGGGGGCCGAGTTCTTCCTCTTCGGTCAGAACCCCGACTTCCGCTTCGACGGTCCGTCCCTGGCCAAGTACGGCTTCACCTGCGAGCCCGCCGGCGGGGAGAACGAGATCGGGCCCCACACCAGGATCACCGCGCTCCTCGACCCGCCGATCTCGTTCACCGCGTACCCGCCCCGCCGCGAGGTCTACGAGAACTCGCTCCGGGCGGCCGGCTTCACCGGGCTGACCTGGGTCCCCCTGGAGATCTCCGAGGCGGGCCTGCGCGAGTACGGCGAGGAGTTCTGGGCCGACCTCGCGGGCAACCCCCCGCTGACCATGCTGCGCTGCCGCGCCTGACCCCGGCCTCCGGTCCCCGCACGCGCGGCCCCGCGCGCGTTCCGTCCGGCGGAACGCGCGCGGGCCGGGCGCGCGTGCGGGGCCGCCGTCAGAACCGCGGGGGTGCGGCCGGGAACGGCAGCGGCGACGCCGGCGAGGGCCGGACGTCCTGGCGCTGCGCCGGGGCCGGGACCGACCGGCAGGTCACGTCCCGGGCGGGCAGCCGGCCCGTCGACAGGTAGGAGTTGACGGGGGCGTTGACGCACGAGCCGGGCTCGGCCAGGTACACGCTGTGGCCCTCGCCGCCCATCGCCAGGACCATCCGCGAACCCGTCAGTGCCCGGTGCAGGCCCTGCCCGCTGACCAGCGGGGTCTGCGAGTCCCACTCGTTCTGCACGGTCAGCACGTTCGCCCGGGTCCTCATGGGCGTGGTCGCCTCGGCGGGCCGCTGCCAGAAGGCACAGGGCTTGATGTTGGAGGCGAAGTCCCCGTACAGCGGGTACCGGGCCTTGTCCCGCGCCGCGTCCCGCGCGTACTGACCGGGATCGCGCGGCCAGGAATCGGTGTCCCCGCACACGACGGACCAGAAGACCGCCGTGCCGTTGTCGGACGCCGGGTCCGAGGCGCGCAGCACCTTCCTCATGTCCGGCACCGTCAGGCCGGCGGGCTGCGGGGCGCCCTCGGCGGCCGCCTTGAGCGCGCTGACGAAGGGAGCGGCCTGCTGCGGCGAGAAGAACAGCGGGCGCATCGTACGGATGTCATCACCCGTCAGTTTCATCCCCTGGAACTCGACCGGTTCCCGGTCGGCCCGGGCCACCAGCCCCCAGAACGTCGCCGACACCGCCTCCGGGGTCGCCCCGAGCCGGTACTCGGCATCACGCTCCGCCGTCCACCGCGCCCAGCGGGCGAAGGCCGGCTCGGCCTCCGTGGCCCAGACCTGGAGCATGCCGCGCCACAGCCGCTGCGGGTCGACCCCGCTGTCCAGCACGAAGCGGTCGGTCCGGGACGGGAACATCTGCGTGTAGACCGCGCCGAGGTACGTCCCGTACGAGTAGCCCACGTAGGAGATCTTCCGCTCGCCCAGGGCCTGGCGGATCGCGTCCATGTCGCGGGCCGTGTTGCGGGTGGTGATGTACGGGAGCACCGAACCGGCCTTCTCCCGGCACTTGTCCGCGACGGTCCGCGCCCAGGTGACGTCGGAGGCGAAGGTCTCGGGCCGGTACGGGCGCTGGAAGTTCTGCTCCACGTCGTTGAGCCCGCAGCTGATCGGGCTGCTGGCTCCGACGCCGCGCGGGTCGAAGCCGATCAGGTCGTACTGCTCCTTGACCTCCTTGGGCATCGCCTGGTCCATCATCAGCGGCAGGTCGAGCCCCGGACCGCCGGGACCGCCCGGGTTCAGGAGCATGACCCCGTGCCGCTTTGCCGGGTTCTGGCTCTTGACCCGGGATATCGCGAGGTCGATGGTCCGGCCGCGGGGCCGCTGGTAGTCGAGCGGCACCGTGAGGGTGGCGCACTCGTACGACGCCGGCTGATCCGGGCTGCAGCGGTGCCAGGCGGGCTGCCGCGGACGGTAGTCGCCGGGACCGGGGGCGGCGGCCGCCTGGGTGGCGGAGAGCAGGGGGACGGAGGTCGCGAGGAGGCCGGCGGTGGCGAGCAGGGGCGCGAGCCGTTTCATGCGCACGAAGAGCCGTTCCTTTCGGAGAGGGGCGGGTCCCTGCCCACCTTGGGGTACGGCGGTGGCGGGGCGAATCATCCCTCAGGGCGGCTCTCGTGCGTCTCCCTGCACCTCGCGAATGAGGAAGATCCGGACAACTGGCCGACGCGCCGAGCCCGTTGAAGGCTGCCGGTACGCCGGCGGCCCCCGCGGGTCAGTGCCCGGAGTGCTCCGTGCCGGTCTCCAGAGTGCCGCCGAGGCGTTCGCGGAGCGCGGTCAGGGCGTCCGCCGACGGCGCGGTGACCACCCATCGGTTCCCCACCAGGTAGACGCCGCCGTACACCCGTGTCTCGGCCAGCCAGGACCGCAGGCCCCGCTCGGCGGCGAAGGTGGTCAGGCGGTAGGCGCCCTGGCCGGTGGAACAGGCCCCCTGACGCAGTTCGTCGGCCTCCGTGCTCACCTCGGCGGTGCAGCCGAGGGCGGCGGCGAGCTCCTCCACCGTGGCGGTCCTCCCCGACGGGCCGTCGCTCGCCCGGTCCGCGTGGGCCGCCGCGCCGCCGTGCCCGGGGGGACCCCCAGCACAGCCTCCGGTCAGCAGGGCACCGCACAGCGCGGCACCGGCCGCGAGGACGCGGCGGCTTCGGCGGTCGTACGGGGGCATGGCGACCTCGCTGACTGAGGAGGAGGGACGGGAGGAGAAGGGGTGTGGTGCCCGGCGGGGAGGGGAGGGGGCCGGGCACCACGGCTCATGGGTGTTCGGGGCCGGCTCAGCCGGCCGCCTTGGCCTTCTTCCCCTTGTCGGTGACGGCCCACCACAGTCCCTGCTTGCCCTGCCCGTTGACGTCTCCGGGTGCCTTGTCACCGGTGAACGTGTAGACCGGCCAGCAGTCGATCGTCAATTGCTCCGTACCGTCGGGCCGTTTCACCGAACCGACCAGTTTGGCGTCGATTCCCGACACCTGGGACGCGTCGACGGGCTCGGCGGGCTTCCAGCTGTCCGTACAGGAATCCACGCAGCCGATTTTCATCGGCCAGGCGCTGTCCTTGTCGAAACGGTAGAGGGTCCAGCCCTCCGCGTTCTGGGCGATGGTGCCGAGCCGGGGATTCTGCCGGACCGAAAGCGCGGCCTTCCCCTCTTCCTCCGTTCCCGTTCCTCCTTCCTTCTCCATTCCGTGTCCCGGCATTCCCGGGGCCTTCGCGGCGCCGGCCGGTTTCCCGTCGGGGCCCAGGACGTGCCAGGTGCCGCCGACGCCCTCACCGAGGGCGTCCCCGGCCTTGGTGTCCTTGGCGTAGCGGTACACCGGCCAGCCGCCGACCGTCAGCTGCCTGGTGCCGTCGGCCCGGGTGACGGAACCGAGCAGGGCCGCGTCCATGCCCGCCCCCGCCGAGGCCCCGTCCGCCGGGACGACCGGCCAGGCCTTGGCGCAGTCGCCCTCGCAGTTGGACTTGGGCGGCTTGGCGGTGTCCTTGTCGAAGCGGTAGAGGGTGAACCCCTCGCCGTCGGTGACGCCGGGGCCCACGTTCGCCGTCTCCCGCACCTGGAGCTGCCCGGCCGGACCGCTCTGCCCGGCGCCGTCCGCCGGGGCGGCGCCGGAGCCCTCGCCGGATCCGGATCCGGCGCCCGGACCGTATCCCGAACCGCCGTCGGAGCCGTATGCGCCGAGCTGCTTTCCGGATCCCGCGGGCTGGACCGCATTCGCCGTCGAAGCGGGTTTGTCAGCGGCACCGCAACCGGCCGTCAGCAGCAGTACCGCGATCGCCGACCCGGCGATTTTCTCCCGGCGCATTGTCTTCACGATCTCTCCTTGGGATTCGGTCCCGTGGTGCTCGTTTCCTGGGGTCATTGATACGGGGCCAAATGCCGCCCGAGCCGATATCCGCGGGAATTTGTCAGATCGCGCCAAGAATGAACTCGGGAGCGTCCCGCCCACGTGCGCCCGCTCATTCCTGAATGCGCAGCGCGAGCGCGGGGCAGCGCCGCACCGCCCGCAGCGCCTTGGGCCGCAGCGGAACCGGCACCGGCATGGACGCCTCCGCCGGGTAGCCGTCCGCGTCGAGCCGTACGACTTCGGGCAGGACGTCCACGCACAGCCCGTGCCCCTTGCACAGGGTCCAGTCCACCACCAGCCGCTCCGGGGGGCTTTCGTCCTGAGGCAGCGGCAGCGCCCCCACGGTCCGCCGCCCGCAGCCGCTGCCGAGGGCGTGGTCGCGGAACTCGTCGGGGAACGCGGCCAGCGCGGAGGCCACGAAGTGCGAGGTGCCGTCGGGGTGGCTGCACGCCCCGCGGCCTCGGACGGCTCTCAGCCGCGCCTCCACGGCGTCGAGCGCGCCGCGCCCCCCGCCCCGTACGGCGTCCTCGAGCACGTCGGCCAGCGCGGGCAGTCCCCGTACGCAGGGCCCGCACTGCCCGGCCGACTCCTTCGCCATCCAGCGCGTCACCCGCGCGACCTCCCCGGCCGGGCAGGTGTCCTCGGGCAGCGGCAGCACCGCCCCCGCCCCCAGTACCGCGCCGAAGGCGGACAGGGACCCCCGGGACACGTCCGCCGAGCGGGCCGCCCCGGGATCCAGCCAGCGCCCGTGGTACCCGCCGACCAGTACGCCCTGGCCGGTACGGGTGCCGCACAGGTCGAGGACGTACGCCAGCGAGGTCCCCGTCGGGGTCTCGACCACCGTGTGGCCGGCGACGGTCAGCAGCACGGTGCCCGGCTCGGAGGGCAGGCCGGCCGTCCGGTAGTCCGGGGCGCCCATCCGGGCGGCGACGGCGAGCTGGGCGTAGGTCTCGGTGTTCGACAGCAGCGTCGGCACCCCGCCCAGACCCCGTTCGCTGGTCCGCACCCGCCGCCCCGACGGCAGGGCCGCGCCGCCGTTCAATCCGCCCACCAGGGCCGTTCCCTCGCCCGTCACGAAACGCTCGGGCAGCCGTGACACGCGGACCCGGCGCCCGCCCGGGCCGCGTTCGGCCACGGCGTCGCGTACCGAGCGCTCCACGTCCGCCCGGGTGACGGCCACCACCACGTCCTGCGCGGCGACCGCGGCAGCGGCCAGCAGCGCGCCGTCGAGCACCAGGTGCGGGGCGTGCAGCAGCAGGGCGGTGTCCTTGAGGCAACTCGGCTCGCCCTCGCTGCCGTTGACCACGACGGCCGTCGGCCCCTCCCGCTCCTGGGCGGAGCCCATGACGGCACGCAGCTTCCGGGCGAAGGGGAAGCCGGCCCCGCCGCGGCCCCGCAGGTCGATGTCGGCGGCCAGGGCGGCGAGTTCCTCCGGGGTGTAGCGCGGCAGCGGCCCGTGCGCCGCCAGATGGGCGTCGCGGTCGAGCCGCGGATCCCGGTCGAGCCCGGCCAGCAGCCGGGGGGTGCCCACGCAGCCGAGGCCGGGGCGGGCGGTGCCGCTCACGACCACCGCTCCCCTTCGCCGCGCCGCCCGGCCCGCCGCCCGGCGGCGCCGGGACCGGCCGCGGCGCCCGCGTACGGCGCCGGCCCGGGGGGTGCCGTACGCGGCGGGGGAACGGGAGCCGCGCCCCTGCTCGTACGGGGGCGCACCAGCAGGTCCGCGAGCGGCACGTCCTGGATGAAGAACGGGCGTACGCGGCCGGGTTGGGGGGGCGCCTCCCCGGCCCCCGTGCGCTGCGGGGCGGAGGGCCGCCAGGCGGCGCCGAGCCCGCGGGCCCGGAGGCGGAAGGAGAGCAGGCCGATGACCCCGGCCAGGCACAGCCCGTAGGCCGCCGTCACCCAGGTGTCGGCGGCGCGGCCGGCCTTCAGCCCGTGCAGCAGGGACGCGCCCCACGCCGGATAGGCACCGATGTGCAGGGCCCGCCACCACAGGGACCGGCTCTTGGTGGCGAACACACTACGCAGGGCCCCGGAGGCCGCCACGGCCACGAAGAGATATCCGGCCAGGGTCCCCAGGCCGATGACGACGGGTCGGTCCGGGTCCGCGAACGGCACCACGGCGGCGGCGGCGTCCGCCTGCCGCTCGGCCACCTTGACCCAGACGTGCAGGCCGAGGAAGCCCAGCCCGGCCACGGCGAGGCCGCGGTGCACGCCCTGGGCCAGCAGCCGGTGTCCCGACCCGAGCAGCACCCGGTCGGTGGCCACCAGCCCCCACAGGACGGTGGCGGTCAGACAGACGAGCGAGAGCACGCCCGCCCCGAAGTCGAGGAACTCCCACAGGCGGGTCAGGGCGCCCGCGCGGGCCGCCACGAGGAGCGATACGAGGGCGGCGCCCGCGGCGCACAGGGCGCTGGGGCGCAGCCTTCCGGGGGCGGGCAGCAGCGGGGGCCGCCGGACGGCCCGCCGGCCGGCGGCCGGAGCCGCGGCGGCCTCCGCCGCGTGGCGGCTCCTGCGTCGGGCCCTGTGGGAGCGGGGTATGTGAGGCTGGGGCAGGGGCATGCGGTTCTCCTGAGCACCCGGGCTCCGAGCGGTCCACCTGGCGCTCGGCACCCGGGGGTTGGGGACGGGGGCGGCCGGCAGCGCTGCGAATTCCCGCGCCGGCCGAAGGGCTCGGGGGCCGGAGTGCAGCAGCATCGTGGAGCTGCGCAGCATCTCCACAGGATTTATCGAAACGTGATAATTTCTCGCGCCCCGTCTACGGCGCATCGAACAACCCCGGAAGATTCCCCTCCAGTGGAGGTCGTGACAGGCCACCGCATCGCCGGCCATCCATGCGTCCCCGACGGCAAAATCAAGGCAAACCCGCGGGACCCAAAGTGGCCGGAACCCTCCTGAAGGGGATGTGGTGGCTGCAACTCTCTTGGAAGACAGGGCTGTTGGCGAGGCAGGCAACCCTGGAGGGCCTGTCACCCCTGCACCGGACAGGCCTCACCCCGGCAAGAACGAGGAAACGATGTGCGAACTTCTGAACCGCATCTGGTCCCGCCCGCGCGGAGAGTGGACCCGTGTCCTGCGCAGGGAACTCCCCGCGCTGGCCGCGGAGATAGTGGAGGAGCTTCTGCATGGAATTCCGGGATTTTCCGCACTTGTCGATGACAACGATGCCATCGATGACGATCTGCTCAGGCTGAGGGTGGAAAAGGCCCTTCTTTCCGCTCTCGGATACCGCGACGCGGACGAACGCGGCCCTCAGTGCCCGCCCGCCGCCGCGGAACCCGTAGCGACCCCCGTCGCGGCTCCCGACGAGGACCGCCACGACGGCCGCGTCGAGGAATCCCGGGCCGACGTACGGGAGCACGTACGCGAGACCGCGCGCGAGCACGGCCCCACCGGCGGCCCCCGCCCGGGCCACCCGCACCGCCTGGAGTCCGCCGCCCCGCCCGAGCGGGCGCGGCAGGAGCTCTTCCGGGCCCTCACCGACGACCGCACCCCGTGCGACAACTCCCTCGGCGAACTCGCCGAGGCCGCCCACTGGCCCCTGCCGCCCGCCGTACGGGCCGTCGCCCTGGCCACCCCCGGCGAGACCCAGCAGCTGGCGGCCGTACTCGACGACGCCCTCGCCGGCATGTTCGCGGGCCGGCCCTGCCTGCTGCTCCCCAGCTCCGACCCCGACGCCCGCGCCTCCCTCGAACTCCCGCTGCGCGGCAGGTTCGCGGCCGTCGGCCACGCCGTCCCCCTGCGCGACACGGCCTCCTCGATGCGCTGGGCGCTGCGCCTGCTCACCCTGACGCCCCACCGCGGCGGCCTGGACGCCCGGGCCGTCTTCGTCGACGACCACCTCTCGACCCTGCTGCTGCTCCAGGACGAACCCCTCGCGCACGCCCTGGCCGCCCGCTGGCTCAAGCCGCTCGCCGATCTCACCCCGCGGCAGAGCGAGCGGCTGGAGGTCACGCTGCTCGCCTGGCTGGAGGGCGGCGGTGCCCCGGAGGCGGCCAAGGCCCTGAGCGTGCACCCGCAGACAGTGCGCTACCGGATGCGGCAGCTCGAGAAGCTCTTCGGACCCGGACTGCGCGACCCCCGGACCCGCTTCGAGCTGGAGATGGCCCTGCGCAGCCGCCGGCTGATGGCCCAGGTGCGGCGCCAGAACTCCCGTACGGGCCGCAGGAACGGTCGGGTGGTCGCCGCCGACTTCTCCCCTCCGGCGGGACGGATGGCGCGCGTCAACGGACTGTGAGACGGGCCGGCCCGTCCTCGGACGCACCTGTACGGGCGGGGGGGGGGGGGGGGGGGGGGGGGGGGGGCGGACGACGGGAAGAGAGGGGAGGGAGGGGGAGAAGAGAGAGAGGGGC
>NZ_JBVHWK010000002.1:142678-421127 GCF_055569445.1 Streptomyces sp. NPDC029122
GTCCCCCCCCCTCTCCCCCCCCCCCCCCCCCCCCCCCCCCCCCCTCCCCCCCCCCCCCCCCCCCCCCCCCCCCCCCCCCCCCCCCCCCCCCCGTACAGGGACGGATCCCGCCGGTTCAGCGGCAGCTGCGCCCGCTGTTGATGCAGCCCACGGCCCTGGCCATCAGACCGTCCGACATGACGTTGATGAAGTCGCCGTGGTCGGTCACCGGCTTGTGCAGCTGCTCGGGGAAGCTGTCCACGGCGAAGCGCGCCCCCGGTGCCACGCCGTAGGTGATGCGCTGCACCAGCTGCGGAACGGCCGTGAAGCCCTTCTTGCAGCGGCCGTCGCCGTCCGCGAAGTCCACGTGCGTGCGGTGGTTCGCGCTGTCGGTGTTGCGGCCGTCCCAGCAGCTCTGGAAGGTGAACGTGCGCACCACGTCGCTGCCCTTGGGGCAGACCGGGTACTTGTCCTTCAGCTGGCGGTCCTCGAAGCCGGTGCAGCTCCAGGAGGCGTTGGCGTTGGCCGTGCCGTTGCTGAACGCCTTGGCGTCACCGGTGATGATCCGCAGGAACCGGGGCATCGCCCTGACCTGGCCGACGGGGCTCCCCTTGAACCTGATCGAGACCTGCTTGGGCCGCAGGATCGTGCCCACGTTGGCGTCCTGTCCGCCGCCCGGGGCCTTGGCGTCCCTCTCCGCCCGGCCGTCGCGCAGCCGCAGCACCGGCCAGTAGTAGGTCGACTGGTCGCCGTTGCCGCAGGTGGTTCCGGAGGCGGCCAGGCTGTCGTTGGTGGAGAAGGCGTCGGTGGTCTTGTTGCCCACGTAGTCGTGCATGTGGTGCGCACCGTTGGAGACGCCCGGGGCGACGATGACGTTGTCCGGGTTGAAGTGGCCGTTCTCGTTGCGGCCGCACTCGGAGGTGAAGGAGCCCTCGGAGGCACCCCGCCGGGGCGCGGGGGTGCGTACGTTCGGCTTCACCTTGGTGATGTCCACGAAGTCGCTCCGGGCCGGGCCGCCCTTCTGCCCGAAGCTCCGGGCGGCGGCGTCCGGGCCGTCGGCCGCGGCGGCCGCCGCGTCGGGCGCTTCCTCGTCCGGGGCGGCCGGCGCCTCCTTCATCTCGCATCCGCTGAGCTCCTCGAGCCCGTCCGGGCGTCCGGAGGAGCGGCCTATCGCGTCGGACACCCGGCTGATGGTCGTGGTGCGCTGGTCCCGCAGCCGCCCGAGGAGGGCGTCCTTCTGCTTCTCGTCCCGTACCTGCCCGGAGGCGAGCTGACGGTAGGCGTCGGCCACCTGGACGTCCAGCTGGGCGAGGTTCTCGTCGACCTCGCCCCTGGCCTGGTCGGGGACGGAGGTGAGGCGGTCACCCACGTCCGGGCAGTCGATGGTGGCCGTCACCTGCCCCGTGCGGTCGTCCTGCCCGGCGTTCGCGTTGCCGGCGACGACGGCGGCGCCGCCACCGCCCAGCACCAGGGCGGAGACCGCCGCGAGGAGCTTGAACCGGGGGCGCCTGTGGCCCTTGTGACTCATGCGATCACTTCACTTCGTTTCGTCGGTCGGACATCTGAGGGGGCGCGGCCCCCTGGTGGTGGACCGGGGCGGGGGAGGCGGGCGCCGGGCCCGCGTCGGAGAGGGAGTCGAAGTCGACCAGCCCGGTCTCCTCCAGGACCGTGATGTGGTCCAGCACGGTGGCGTTGGCCGAAGTGGCGAGGGCGCGCACCATCGAGTTGCGGGTCTGCGCCCGGATCTGCGCCAGCAGGGCGAACACCTTGCCGTGCGCGCGGCGCAGCAACTGCACGAAGAGCCGTTCGTACTCGCCGCCGGGGGCGTTCGTCATCTGGTTCAGCCAGTCCTGCTGCTGGGCGCCGGGCCGGTCCGGGAGGTCCACGCCGAGGGCCTGGCCGACCTGGATCACCTGGCGGTCCAGGTCGGCGTGGCCTTCCACGAGGTGCACCCCGGCCGTGCGCACCGAGGGGCGGGTCCCGCGCTGCTGGGCCTGCCGCCCGGCGGGCCCCTCCCACAGTCCGGCGAGCCGCACCTTGCGGACGAAGTCCCGGTCCGCGGCGGTCAGGGGCCCGTACGCCGTGCTCATGGTCCCGGCGCCGTCGTCGTCGGTACCCGGAGCCGCGGCCGCCCCCGCCGCGGCGGCCGGGGCCCGGTCGCCGAACTTCGAGACGGGGATCAGCAGCGCGATGAGCGTCACGGCCAGGGCGGTGATGACCAGAGCGCTCCCGATCGTGTATCTCGTGGCCACCGACAAGCCGCTGACGGATCGCCGTCGCAGTGACAGCACAGTGCCTCCTCGCTCCGTGGGCCGTCAGGAGGAGCGGGGCGGCAGCGGCGGCAGGCGCCCTGCGGTGCGCACCCGAACTCCTGGGGTGCCACGGGACGCTAGCGCCCCGTCCGGGGGCGCCGCGGAAGGACCATCACCATCGGATAAACATCCGGGCAAGCCCTCGGAGGGCTGCTATCTTGCCGCCGTCTGCCGGTCGGGCGTGGTGTACGCGAAGTTCAGCGCGACCCGCCGCAGTCCCGGCCGGCGCAGCCCGGTCACCCGGTGGGCGGTGGTGTCGCTGCGCAGCAGGTAGCCGTCGCCTGGCCGGTGATGGGCCCGGCGCGCGAGTTCGTCGGCCGCCGGCGGAGCACCGCCGGCGGGCCCGTACTGGAGCAGCCCGCCGTCCCGGGCCGACCCGGGCGCCTCGGTGAAGACGACCAGGGCCAGCGGGTGGGCGTGGTGGTGCGCGCCGTGGGCGTCGCCGTGCGGGTGCAGGATGTCGATCACGTGCCGCTCCAGCGGATCGGCGACGGTCACGGCCTCCAGCTCGGAGATCTCGCGCACCAGCCCGATCAGTGCCGGGTCGTGGTAGACGCGGGGGATCAGCTCGGACTCCTCGACGATGATCCGTCCGCCGAGGGTGGTCATCGGCCGGGGCGGGGTCACCGGGTCCTGGTGCGCCGCCATCGATTCGAGGCGGCGGATCTCGCGCCGGAGCAGGGGGAGCCGGTCGAGCGGCACGAGTCCGGGGAGCGGTACGTAGCCCTCCGCGGCGAAACGCTCACGCAGGCCGCGGTGGTCGGCAGGCAAGGACAGCACGTACCCGTACTACCCGGCGCCGCGCGCTCCCAGACGGCCCGCCTGGCAAGGCCATCCGGTCGGCGGCACCGGTCACCGGCGGCCGCCCCCGCCGCCCGGACACAGGTCGAGCGGGTCGCAGAGCATCACGACCTGGTACGGGCCGCCCCCGCCGGGCTCCGCGCCGTGCGGCGCGAACCTCCACTGGGAGGGCTTGACGTGCCGTGTCCGGTCCTTCTTCTCCACGTGGGCGTGCAGGGTGCGCGTCACGGAGTCGTTCGTCTCCACCATCACCTCGTCCGGGGCGAGCGGGAAGTGGTCGTGCAGGAGGCACAGACCGAAGCGGTCCAGGTTCCCGTGCTTCTCGAGCACCTCGACGAGGTCCCGTACGAAAGCCGCGTCCGACGGGCCCAGCCCTTCGGCCTCCTCGAAGCGGGGGAGCGGCTTGCGGGTGGCGGCTTCCTTCGGGTGGGTCATGGCACGTCCCGGGGCGAGGTCGGCAGGAGCCCCCCGCATCCATCATCGACCGCCCACGGCACGGCCGCAACGGGTCGCCCGCGACCCGGCGCGGCCGTGATCCCGAAGGCCTGATCCCGTCGGCCGTGCTCCGGCCGGCGGCGGCCGGGCAGGTGAGCGCCGGTCCGGCGGCCGCGTGTCCGGGTGCGAGGGGGTACGGCTCGGTGTTAAGGCTGCACGGACAGGGTGCTGGACGGCGATGCGGACGGGGCGCGACGTGAAGACCCGCTGGTGGTACCTGCTCCTCCTGCTGCTCGTTGCCGTGGCGGCCTCGGGAGGGACGGCCCGGGCGCACGGGGCGGACCCCTGCGACGCCGGGAAACTGAAGGCCCGCAGCGTGACCGCCGGGCTCGATTTCGACTACCACGACCGCAGCTACGCCCAGGTGATCTCGAAGCTGACCGTCAGCGTCTCGGCGAAGGAATGGCCCCGCGCGAAGGATCTGGCACTCAGCGAGAAGACGGCCCCGTACCGGAAGGCCATGCGCTGCCTCCTGCGCGGGGACGACGAGACCCCGCGCAGCCGGGAGTGGCGGTTCCAGGACCCGCGGGTGAGGGTGCGGGGCGACGTGGTCACCGTGGACTACGAGGCGACCGCGTGGATCGAGCAGAGCAAACCGTTCCTGCTCGGGCCGTGGAAGATCGACGTCGACCCCGAGGGGGAGAGCTGGCGCGTCTTCCTGCGGCCGCCGAGGACACTGGGCAACGCCACGTGGGGGGAGGTCGAGATCCGGCTGGACGGGCTGGAGGCCACCAACGTCTTCCCCTCGCCCTCTTCCGCCGACCGGGACCGTCTGGTGTGGTCCGAGCCGAAGCCCTTCGACGTGCGGGTGGAGGTCGACCCGCCCTGGCAGCGCTCCTTCAACGTGGGCGAGCAGTGGTGGTCCCTGGGCTGGGTGGGGGTCGCCTCGTGGTGGGTGTTCACCTCGGCGGTGAGCGCGCTGGCCGTGGGCTACGCGTCGCGGCGGAACCCGTCCGACCGTGCGGATTCCGCCGCCCCGCCCGGACCGCGGGCACGCGACGGCCTCGCCCGGGTGATCCTGCTGTGGGCATCGGTGAGCGTCGTGGTGGCCGCGGTGCTGCGGGTGCTGATCCTGGACCGTCCCGCCGCCCTCCCCCCGCCCCTGCGTTCCCTCGTCGCCATCGCACTGGGTCTCGCGCTGGTGCTCGCCGCCCGCCCGTGGCGCCCCCTCGCCTCCGCGCCGGTGGCCTTCCCCACCGCGCGGGAGGCCACCGACGCCGGACGCGTCCCGCGGCGCCGGAGGCGGGCGGTGATCCTGACCGCCTCGGCCGTGGCGGTGACCGGAGCCGTGCCGGCCGTCGGGGCCCCCGCCGGGGTCGTCGGGCTGACCCTGGTGGCGCTGGCGACGCTGTGGCTGTGGCTCGCCGCGATGACGGCATGGGCGTGGCGCCTGGCACGCGAGGGGGAGATGGTCCGGGACTCCTGGAACGAGGCGTGGGACGGGGCGCCCGTCCGCTGCACGGTGGTCGCGTCGGCGGTACTGGCGACGGCCGCGGCCGGCCTCCTCGCTTCCTTCTGGTGGACCCACGAGCGCTGGTGGAGGCGCGCCTACTGGCTCATCGACCAGTCGCGGACCGACCGGGACCGTGAGTGGGTGGAATTCCTGAAGCAGTTCCCCTACTCCGGGCTCACATGGGTCTACGCCTACGCGTGGCTGCTGACGGGCGTCGCGCTCCTCGCGCTGCTGCGGACCCGGGTCAGGGCGCGGCTGGCCCGGGCCGACGCCGACGGCGAAGGGCCCCCGCTGGGGCCGTCCGGAGCCGATCTCCTGCTGACGGTCGCGGTCTTCGCCCTGTGCGTGGGGTTCCGGCAGGTCGAGTTCGCGGGCTCCAACGTGCTGTTCGGAGCCTGGCTCCTGCTGATGATCGCGTCCCTGTACGCCGTGGTCGTGATCGGCCGGCGGTTCTCCGTGCTGGGCCGCACGAGGAAGGAGTTCCGCATCCGGAGGCTGGGAACGAAGCGGCGCCGGCACGTCCTGCTCAACAAGGCCCACGAGTTCCGCAACCTGCACCACAAGCTGTACGCGCTGGACCGGGGCCGGGGAGAGGGCGACCTCTCGCGCGAGGAACTGGAGAAGAGACTGGACGGGCTGCACCACTGGCTGTTCGACGGGTGGTCCGGAGGCCGCCCACCGCACCAGATCTCCGTACTGGACGCCGCGCTGAGCTGGGGACCCGGCGGCGACTGGTGGGAGAACGCGCGGAGCGCCGCGCGCCTGGCCTTCTGCTTCGGCTTCCCGGCCAGCATCGCCCTCGTCTGGCTCAGCTACCTCAAGGACGACCGCACCCAGATGGCCACGTTCCAAAGCCTCTCCGGAGTGCCGGAGATCGTGGCGAAGTGCCTCGCGTGGCAGGTGGCGTGGGCCGGAGCGGGCCTGGCCCTGGGTGCGCTGTGGCGGGTGCTGCCCGGGCGGCGCAGTCCCGTGCGCGCGCTGAGCCTGACCGCCGCCTACGCCCTCCCCGTCTGTGTGGGCGCGCTGCTCACCCAGATCACCGACACGGAACTCGGGTACGTCTTCCTGCACGTCGCGCTCATGCTGCTCGTCCTGACGCTCACCAGCATCTGGATGGACATGGAGACCTTCAGCGAGGACAGGAGGTTCTGGCCCAGCCGCCTCGGCCTGCTGCTCTCGGTCTACCAGTTGCGCGGGCTGTCCACGCAGGTCGCCTATCTCGCCGCCCAGCTGGCGATCGTCGTGAGCGTCTGGCGCGGTCTGGCCGGCAGCGACTTCCGGCCCAAGTAGGGACGCCCGGGCCCCTTGGCCGCCTGCTCCGCGTGAACCGGCAGGAGAACCGCACCGCCCCGGCTCCGCCCCGTGTGCCACCGTAAGGATTCCGTCACCGGCGGACCCATGGCCCGCGCGCTCCGCATGCCGTTGAATGCCTTCCGGGCGACGACGAAGGAGCGGGTCATGGGACGTGAGGACAGGCGGCGCCGGCCGCTGGCGGCGGGCGCGGCGGTGCTGGCGGCGGTGCTGGTCGCCACGGGGCTCTACTGGTTCCAGCCGTGGAAACTCTGGCAGGACCGGACGGTCCGCGAAGCCCCGCCCAGCGCCGCTCCGGCGGCTCCGGCTCCGTCCGCCGGCACGTCCGCCGCCCCCGGCGGCCCGCGCACGCTCGCGCGGGGGACCCTGATCAGCCACGAACACACCACCACCGGCACGGTGAGGATCGTCCGCCTCGCGGACGGCTCGCACACCCTCCGGCTGGAAGGCCTGGACACCAGCAGCGGCCCGGACCTGCGGGTGTGGCTGACCGACGCCCCGGTGAAGGAGGGCACCGCCGGCTGGCGCGTCTTCGACGACGGCAAGTACGTCAGCCTCGGCGGGCTCAAGGGCAACAAGGGCGACCAGAACTACCCGATTCCGGCCGACGTGACGCTGTCGGAGTACACCAGTGTCACCATCTGGTGCGACCGCTTCGACGTCTCCTTCGGCGCCGCCGCCCTGACCCCCGCCTGATGCCGCTCCCGGGCCGCCCGCCCGTGCCGGCCGGGTCCCGCCGGGGTGGTCCCCGCGTGCGCACCACGCCAGGGTCGGCACCGAGAAGAAGAGTGGCGGGCGCGGAGCCGGGTAGCCGCCTGGCATGAACGAGACCGACTACCGGACGCGCCTCATGACTGTCGGGTCGCTGGACGAGCTGGCCGGTCTGCTTTCGGAACGGCGGGGTCTTTACGTGCGCTGGTCCCTGGGCCCGCACACCGACCTCGCCTCTCCCTCCAGCCGCGACGAGCTCACCGGCGTGGAACTCCCCGGACTGTCCGCCAACCCCCTCGACGTCGAGGAATGGTGGCGGGACCGGCCGCTGCGCACGTGGGCCGCCCGGCGTCTGTACGACTACTCCCACCTCCCACGGGTCCGCGACGGCCGCGTCAGGCCCTGGCTGCTGCACGGCACCGAGGCCGGCCGCGGACCCGACAACGAGCCCCTGGTCCGGGACGTGGAACCGATCGGCTGGATCGACGAGAGCGTGATCACCGAAGCCGAACAGGAAGTCGAACGACAGGACGGTGCGTGGGGTCCCATCGATCGCCTGGGCAGCCCCGACGCTCACCGCACAGCCATGAGGAACAAGACCATGGGTGACGCCCAGCAACCGGAAGCGCGGCGCAGCGGAAAGGGCGCCCCCACCCCTCCGGAACAGCGCCCCGACCACCCGTGAGCACGGCCGGCCCCGGAACGGCCCGACTCGTCGGGGGCGGGGGCGCCCGCGGGCTCTGACGGCACCGTCGTCCGGCGCTGACCTGCGGGGGTGCCCGGCGGCCGGAGCGGGACGGGCAGGCGCTCAGCGGCGGTCGCTTCGAGGCCGAGGCCGCGCCTCCTCCGTACGACCGCGTCGCCGGCAGCGGAGGAGCAGCCTCCTCACGTGGTCACCGAGCGTCGCGGCGAGCCGTGGGAGCTGGAACCGGACGATCTGCCCGCGCTTCTCCTGCCCGGAGGCCGGGCCGCCCGCCCGGCCTGCCGGGCCTCCGCCGCCGGCTACGGGCGGTTCGCGGAGAAGGCGGGCGTTTTCCCCAGCGCTTCGATCGTCTCTTCCATCTCGAGGACCTGACGGCGCAGCCGCACCAGCTCCTCGCGCTCGGCCGTGGTCAGCGCGCCCGCCGGCCCGTCGCCCCGCTCCGCCTCCAGTTCCTCCGCGATCGCCGCCGCGAACGCGTCCACGTCGGCCTCGGTGGTGTCGAAGGAGGTCATCCAGCGGACCTCGCCGGCCTGCTCGTCCCAGGTGTAGAAGCGGAAACGCTTCTGGAGGCGCTCGGTGACCGCCGGCGGCAGGACGGCGAAGATCTGGTTGGCCTGCACCGGGCGGGCGATCTCCAGGCCCGGCAGTTCGCGCACCGCCTCGTACAGCCGCCGGGTCATCGCGTTCGAGCGGGCCGCCGAGCGCAGCCAGAGGTCACCGCCGAGCAGCGCCTCGAACTGCACCGACATGAACCGCATCTTGGAGCCGAGCTGCATGCTCGTCTTGCGCAGGTGAGCCATGCCGCGCACCGCGTCCTCGTTGAGCACGATCACCGCCTCGCCGAAGAGCAGCCCGTTCTTGGTGCCGCCGAGCGAGAGGACGTCCACGCCCGCGTCGGTGGTCATCTCGCGCAGGGACACGCCGAGGGTGGCGGCGGCGTTGGCGAGCCGGGCCCCGTCCAGGTAGACGAGCATGCCGAGGTCGTGCGCGTGGTCGCAGATCGCCCGGATCTCGTCCGGCGTGTAGCAGGTGCCGAGCTCGGTGGACTGGGCGATCGAGACGACCTTGGGCCGGGCCCGGTGCTCGTCCTCGAAGCCCCATGCCTGACGGTCGACCAGCTCGGGGGTGAGCTTGCCGTCCCACGTGGGCACCGTCAGGAGCTTGATCCCGGCGACCTTCTCGGGCGCCCCGCCCTCGTCGACGTTGATGTGGGCCGACTCGGCGCAGACCACGGCCTCCCAGCGGTCGAGCATGGTCTGGAGCGCGACCACGTTCGCGCCGGTGCCGTTGAAGACCGGGTACGTGTGCGCGGTGGGGCCGAAGTGACCGCGCACCACTTCCTGGAGGCGCTCGGTGTAGACGTCGGCGCCGTAGCTGACCTGGTGGCCGCCGTTGGCCAGGGCGATCGCCGCAAGGACCTCCGGGTGCGCCCCCGCGTAGTTGTCGCTGGCGAAGCCGCGCTCGTCCGGGTCGTGCCGTCGCTGTACGGTCATGGTGCTCGCTTACCTGTTTCGGTTGTACGGGTGTGACACATGTGGTGCGGAAGGGCGCCGGCCCGTCCGCTCAGGCCGGCGCCGGCTCCGTCCGCGCGCGGGCCCTCTCCAGGCCGCGCACCAACGGCGGCGCGGCGAGCCCGAGCAGGGCGAAGAGGGCCGCGAGGACCAGCCAGCCGGTCGTCGCCGCGCCGACGACCAGCGAGGTCATCAGCCACGGCCCGGCGAACTGCTGGAGCCCTCGCCCCAGGGAGAACACCGCCTGGTACTCCCCCTGCCGGCCCGCCGGGGCGAGCCCGAAGGACAGGCCCCAGCTCGCCGAAGCCTGGTACAGCTCGCCGAGGACGAGCACCAGCGCCCCGCCCAGCAGCACCGCGCTGTCCAGGAGCGCGCCGTGCCCCCCGCTCACCGCGAAGACCAGGCAGGACGCCCCGAGCGCCCACCCCGCCCAGCGCAGCATACGAGCCGATCCCGCCGGGGTGCGCGCGCCCCTGCTGACCGCGACCTGGAACAACAGCACCAGCACGGTGTCCAGGATCAGCAGCCCCGACACCAGCAGCGCGGGCGCGTCCGTGCCGGTGACGATCCACAGCGGCAGGCCGACCGTCAGCAGCGGGTGGTACAGCTCCAGAGCGCCGCACACCAGCGCGACCGCCACATAGCGCCCGTCCCGCAGCGCCGCGCTGCGCAGCACCCCGCCGGGCGCCTCGGCGGCGCTGGCCCGGGGCCCGGCACCCGCGGGCAGCCGCATCCCGAGCAGCACGGCGACGGAGACCAGCTGGAGGGCGGCGTTGGCGAGGACCGTGGCGTACAGGGCGGTCGAGGTGCCGGCCGCGATGGCGGCTCCGGCCAGCGCGGCACCGCCGAGGAACCCCAGGTTGAACAGGCTGCGCATCTGCGCGCTCACCCTGACCCGCTCCGCCTCGCCCACCAGCGCGTCGGTGAGCGACGCCTGGAGCGCGCCCGCCGAGGTCTCCAGGACCGCGATGGCGCAGGCGACCGCGAGGAACGCGGCGAAGCCGTCCACCAGGCAGTACGAGGTGAAGCTGGCGGCCGCGAGCAGGAAGTTCACGGTGAGCACCCGGCCCGCGCCGAGCCGGTCCGCGAGCCGGCCGATGGGCACGGTGCAGACCAGACCGCAGAGCCCGGCGACCGACAGGGCGAGGCCCACGCGCTGGGCGGGGATGCCGATGGTCCGGGTGAAGAACACGGCGCTGGAGGTGAGGAACACCCCGAGCCCCAGGGACTGGATGAGCGTGAGGACGCCGAGTCTGCGCGCGTTCCCGGCGGCCGGAAGGATCTCCCGGAACCAGGCGTGCAGCACGGCGCCGTACCGGCGTGCCTCAGCCATGCGGAGCGGCTTCCCCGGCCCGCTCGGTCCGCAGCCCGTACACCTCCATCGCGGTGTGCACGGCGGCGCGCACCCCGGCGGCGCTCCGCCCCCGGAACCGGAAGATCCCGCAGCCCTCGTCATAACTGCCGGGCCCGGTGATGATCTGGCCGAGGGCGGGCAGTTCCTCGTGGTAGACCTCGGGGACGGCCGACCCGGGCGAGGTGCGGGCGACGACCCGTCCCGGCAGCTCGTGCGGAGCGGGGTAGATCAGCCAGCCGCCCGCCCGGGGTCCGGCCGGCTCGGACGGCTGCCACAGCGGGGGCAGGCCCAGGGCCGCCCGGAACGCCTCGGCGAACAGGTCGATCCCGTAGAGGTCGACGTGCAGGAACGGCACCTGCGCGCCGCCCGGCCGCAGCCCGACCTCCAGGAACACCAGCTCGCCCCCCGGACGCCGGATCACCTCCAGGTGGAACGCGCCGTCGCGCAGCCCGAGCGCCCGCAGACAGCGGTCGGCGAACGTGGTGAGCTCGTCGCGCGCGGGGCCCGGGTCGAGCAGGACCGAGCCGAGCGGGAGGCCGTGCGCGTAGTCCAGGCAGGTGTGGACGTACTGGGAAGCGGTGACGAAGTGGAGACGGCCCGAGCGGCGGACGCCGTCGACGTGGAAGATGTCCCCGTCGACGTACTCCTCGCACTCGTACGCCTCGAGGTCGACGCCCTCGAGCGCCTCGCGCAGCTCGTCGACGCCGCGGACGACCGTGACTCCCTGGGAGCCCGCCGCGGCGCGCGGCTTCACGACCAGGGGCAGACCGCCGAGGGCGTCGACGACGGCCTCCGCCGAGGGCGCGTCGTCGAGGCGCCGGAACCGGGGAACCCGCAGGCCGGCCGCGCCCACCGCGCTCTTCATGGCCGGCTTGTCCTTGAACCGCTCGACGAGGTCGAGACCGTAGCCGCCGGGCACGCCGAGCGCGGCCGAGAGCCGGGCGGCGGTCAGGATGTCGTACTCGGACTGCCCGAAGACGGCCTCGGGCGTGCCGTGCCGGTCCGCGATCTCCCGTACGAGGGGCAGCAGGTCGTCGTGGGCGAGGCCGTCGCGCACATGGACCTCGGTCGCCCCGTCCTGGTCGAGCGCGGGCAGCCCGCCGGGCGTGGTGAGGTACACCATTCGGCAGGGGTGGCCGTCGAGGAAACGGTGGTACTCGCCGAACTCGTCGCCGGAGCGGTTGAGGACGACGTACAGCGGTGTGGTCCGGTCGGTCACGCGTCCGCTCCCGGTCGCAGGGTGTCGGGCAGGCAGGCGTCCAGATCGGCGGCGCTCACCCGGCCGAAGCCGGGCGCGGGCAGGTCCCGGTGGGCCGCGGTCCGGGCGAGGAAGGCCGCCGCGCGAGGCTCGCCGGCGCCGCCGAGGCGCTGCCAGAGGAGCTCGGCGAGGTCCGGCATCACCGGGAACGCCAGCAGGGACAGGCCCTTGAGCCACCAGTACGCGCCGTCCTCGGCCGCGTGGGCCATCGCTTCGTCGGCGCACCAGCGGTCGAGCGCCGCGACCGCGCGCCGGGTCGAGACACGGGTGGCGTCGAGCGCCGCGGACTGCTCGGCGAGCAGGGACTCCAGGAGGTCGGCGACGGCCGGGGCGGGCGCCCGCGGCGGCCCCTCGGGCAGCCGGTTCCAGGCGGAGTCGATCCGCTTGCCGAGGCCGTCGGCGAGCGTGGCGTTCGCGGTCCGGAGGAAGTCCGCCGTCTCGAAGCTCGCCGCCCCGGACTCCAGATCGGCCCCGGCGAGGTAGTACCGGACGGTGTCCACGCCGATGGCGGGCGAGGCGGCGATGTCCGCCGCCCAGATGGCGTGCCGGGCGCTGGTGGAGAACTTCCGCCCGGCCAGCTGGTAGAAGTGGTTGATCAGGCACCGGTCGTACGGCTTCATGTCGCCGTGCAGCAGGCTGGTGCCGACGATCGAGACAAGGGTGGGGATCACGTTGTCGATCCCCAGGGTGGTGATGGTGGTGACCCCGGAGTCCGGGTCGAAGGCGTTCACACCGGTGCCGGACAGCCGGCCGTGGACGGCGCCGGCGAGGCGGGCGAACATGAAGATCCCGGCGTACGGGAAGAGGGCGCGCGGCACGTCCGGCTCGGACGCGGGCAGCGGAAGGCCCCACGTCTGCGGGGCGCTCAGCCGTACGGTCAGGCCGTCGCGCTCCAGGAAGCGCGCCACCGTCGCCCGGTAGCGGTCGGCGACGCCCAGGTCCACGAGCGTGCTGTCCAGGAGGTCGCGGTCCGGCAGCCGCAGGAAGAGGCTGGAGATCTCCCGCCAGGTCAGCGGCCCCTCGTCGAGCAGGGGGCGCGGCTCGACGACCGACTCGGGCAGGAAGTGCGCACTGCACTCCTCGCAGAAGTAACTGGCGACGCCCGCACCGCACTCGGGGCAGCGGCCCTGGAGCCAGCCGCCCACCACCCAGCGGTCCGACGCCGCGCAGTGGGGCACGCGCTCGGTGCGCGTCAGCACCGCGCCCCGGGCCGTCAGCCGCTCGATCGAGGCGGCGACCTCCTGCTCGAACTGCTCTCGCCAGGGCTGCTGGTCGGGGACGATGAACGCGTCGACGCCGATGCGCAGCGCGGCCAGGTCGTCCTGGATGCGCTGTCCGTAGCGGGCGGCGACCTCGCCGGGCGTGGAGTCCTCGGCGTGCGCCCTGAGCGTCACGTACGACTCGTAGACATCGCTGCCGGTGATCACCAACGGCAGGTCGCCCCGGACCCGCAGATGCCGCGCGATCATGTCCGACCACAGGAAGGGGCCGCCGATGTGTCCGAGGTGCAGGGGGCCGTTGGGCGTGGCCTCGGGCGGCACCAGGAGGTAGTGCCGAGGGGTGTGCGTGTCCCCGGTCAGCAGGCTCATGTTCGCGTTCTCCCGTCGAGCAGGTTCAGTGCGTCCTCGGCCATGGCCGGGGCGAGTCGGTAGCCGGAGCCGGAGCCGCCGATGGCCATGACCACGTCGTCACCGCCGACGGTGTCCACGACCGGCAGATGGCCGGGGGTGAAGCAGTCGCTGAAGACCCGGCCGCCGAGCAGGTACGGCAGGAACCCGGGGACGTACCGGGCGAGCAGGGCTCGGGCGAGCTCCCGGTCGCGGGCGCCGATGGCGAGCGGTTCGTCGGGGCCCCGGTCCCAGTCGGGCGAGGTGATGCTGAAGATCCAGTGGCCGCCGGGGCGGTGGGGCAGCAGGAACGCGTCGGCGTCCTCCAGGACCAGTGCCGGGGCGTCCGGCGGGGGCGGCGTCATGATGTGGAACGCCACCACCTTCTTGACCCGCGCCCCGTGCTCGCGGGCGGCCGCCGCCACCGGGCCGTCGAGGATCCAGGGGCCGGGCGCGAGGACCGCCTTGGCGGCGGTGATCAGGCTGCCGTCGGCGGCGGCCAGCTCGACGCGCCCGCCCGTACGGCGTACTCCGGTGACCCGGAAGCCCTCCAGGAGGGTGTTGTCCGGGTGGCCGAGGACCTCGTCGAGAAGCCGGTCGGTCAGCCGCTGCGCCTGACCCACCGTCATGGATTCTGTCGCCAGCAGGACTTCGTCGCCGCCGTGGGCGAGCCCGGGGAACGTCCGGTCGAGCACGGCCCGCTGCTCCCCGGTCACCGGGCGGGTGCGGCCGCCATCGGCCATGGTCGAGTCGAGCGCGGCCGTGTTCTCGCGCGCCACCAGCCAGCGGACGTCGACCGGCGCGCGTCCGGCGCCGCCGAGTCCGGCGGCGAGCTCGTCGAAGAGCAGGGTGCTGCGGGCGGCCAGGGCGCGCTGGGCCGGATTGTGCCCCGTGGGCGTGTCGAACCCGGCCGAGAGACGGGTCGCACCCGCCCCCCGTCCCGCGTGGGTGATCACGGCGACGCGGCGGCCCGGGTCCCGGCGCACGGCGTAGTACGCGGTGAGGGCGCCGACCACGCCCGCGCCGACCACGGCGAGGTCGTAGTGCGACGCCTCACCGGTCCCGGTGGTGCGCTCACTCATCGGGCGCCGACCACCAGAAGGAGTAGATGACCAGTTCCTCGCCCTGGTCGGCGAAGATCTCGTGGACGGCGCGCGAGGCGAAGCCCACCACGGAGCCGGGCCCGACGAGCGTGCGTTCGCCGTCCACCTCCAGGGTGCCGGATCCGGCGTGGACCACCCAGATCTCCTGGACCGCGTGCTGATCGGGCGAGCTGGTCCTGCCGGCCGGCACCGTGAAGCGGGCCGCCTCGAACGGCACACCGGGAAAGACCGAACGGGCGAAGTCCGCCTCGGCGACGGTCACTCCGTCGGGCTCCACCTCGGTCGGACCGAAGGGGACCAGGGCGCCGACCGCCCCAGCCTGGAACTGCGTGACCTGACGCGTGGTCATACCGGATACCTCGTCTCACCCAGCATGCTGTTGAGGATGACCGCGCTGCGCCAGGCGAGCAGGCTGAGATTGGGGTCGGCGACGCCCCAGGAGTGCCGGGCGCCGTTCTGGAGGTAGATCCGGTTCTCCGCGGGCCCGTCCCATGCCACCGAGAAGTCGCTGCCGACAACGAGCATCCCGTCTTCCCGCCGAAGCCGCGCGTCCAGTGGAGCCATGAAGTCCGGCAGCACGTACGCGTATCCGGTGCTCAGGATGACGATGTCGGCGGCGAGCACGGCGGGTGCCTCCGGGCCCGAGGACTCGACGACGAGCTTCCATTCGTCGGGGCCGCCCTCGATCGCGGTGACCGCGCAGTCCGACAGGAAGCGCAGCCTGCCGGGGTTGTTCTCGATGAACTCGTCGCGGTAGCTCAACCGGTAGATGTCCTGGAGGACGTGGAGGTCGATGCCGTCGCTGGTGTACTTCTGCCGCTCCAGGAGCCGGGCCTTGTGGCCGGCGGGCAGCGCGTGGAAGCGGCGTACGTAGTCGGGCGTGTAGAGGTCGTTGGCGAACGGCGAGTCGTCCATCGGCAGGAACGACGAGCGCCGGCTGACCCAGGTGATGCTCTCGGGTGCCTCGCCGGCCGCCAGGTGGCGCACGATCTCCGCGCCGCTCTGGCCGCCGCCGACCACGACGACCCGGCGCCCGGTCACCTCGGGGGCGCGCAGCAGGAACTCCCCGGAGTGGAAGACGGTGGGGCCGAGGAAGGGACGGAACGGCTCGGGGACGGACGGGGTGAGCCCCGTGCCGAGCACCAGATGGCGCGCCGTCAGCTCCTCCTCACCGGTGTGGAGGTGGAAGGCGCCGTCGTGGAAGTCCACGCTGCGTACGTCCGCCCCGAACGTCAGGCTCGGCAGCCGCCCGGCGACCCACTGGAGGTACTGGTTGAACTCGGCGCGCAGGACGGCCGGGAAGTCCGCGGCCAGGAACCGGTAGAGCCGGCCCTCACTCGCGAGGAACGACAGGAACGAGAAGGGACTGGTCGGATCGACCAGCGTCACCAGGTCCTTGAGCAGCGAGACCTGGAGGGTGGCCTCGGGCAGCAGCAGTCCGGGGTGCCAGGAGAAGCTCTCACGGCGTTCCAGATGGGCGCCGCGCAGCCCTTCGACCGGGTGCGCGAGCGCGGCGAGGCTCATGTTCGCGGGGCCGATGCCGACAGCCGCGTAATCGAGTATGTGGGCGTTCATGGTGGGATCCGCCGGTTCAGGCCGGGACGACGAGGTCGCCGAGCGCCTGCCAGCGGTCGAGGGCGCCCTGCGGCGAATCGGCGGTGAACAGGGCGTGGCCGAGGCGCGAGCGGCAGTCCTCGACGCCCGGAATGGCCTCGCCCGGCGCGAAGTACACGGCGGTCTCGGTCACTTCCGGCAGTGCCTCCAGCTCCGGCCACCCGGTGAGCTCCCGGTACGAGGAGCGGCCCGCGGCGGAGAAGAAGCGGATGCCGGCGCTCTCGGCCTGCGGCCGCCCGAAGGCACCGGCCGCCTCCAGGCCGACGCCGAGCGCGAGCGCGACGGCCACCCTGGGCAGGCTGACGCCGGTCACGAGCCGCAGCAGCTCCACGATCCGGTCGCCCGGCAGCCGGGCGCCGATCTCGATGAGCACCGGACCGTCGGCGGCCAGGCGCAGTTCGCAGTGGAAGGGGCCGCTGGTGATGCCGACGGCGCGGACGACGTCGCCGACGTACGCCTCGACGCTCTTCAGGGTGGCGTCGTCGACCATGGCCGGGGTGAGGTGGCCCAGCTCCACGAAGTCGGGCTCGGGGCCGAGCAGCGTGCGGCTGAGGGCTGCGACGGTGACCTCGCCGCTGTCCAGTACGTAACCGTCGGCGCTGAACTCGGGCCCCTGGACGTACTCTTCGACGAGCACCCGGTGCTCGTGGAGCTTGCCCATGTCGGGCTCCGGGTCGGTCACGAGCCGCTGGAACGCGGCGGTGAGCTGGTCCAGGTCGTCGGCGCGGCTGACGTGGATGCTGCCGGAGCAGGCGACCGGCTTCAGCACGCAGGGGAAGCCGACCCGTTCGGCCGCGGCGCGCAGCTCGGCGTCGTCGGTCGCCTGGGCGAAGCGCGGCGTGCGCAGCCCGGCCTCCGCCACGGCGGCCCGCATGACGCTCTTGTCCCGGACCCGGTCGACGGTCGCCACGGGCAGGCCGGGCAGGCCCAGGGCCGCTGCGACGCGCGCGGTCGCCGTCACGTAGATGTCGGAGCCCGGCAGCACCGCCTCGAACGGCTCGGCCCGGTGCAGTTCGAGCACGGCCGCTTCGAGGGCGGCCTGGTCGTTGGTCTCCACCGTCAGCACCGAGTCGGCCGCCGCGCGCACAGCGTCGGAGAGCCGGCGGTCGCCGGAGTCGGCGGTGGCGACGACGACCCGCAGTCCCATCTCGGCCGCGACGCCGATCAGGGTGGCGCCCCCGGAGGAGGCGGGTTCGACCACGAGGACGCGGGCAGGACGGAGTGCATCTGTGTGCGGCAAAACGAAATCCCCCGGGCAGTGCTGTACGGACCTGACTGGTGGTCACGGTCCTGATCGTGATCTTTCTAGCCGGGCGCCTTGGTCACGGTCAATGGATCACCGGAAAAATATCTGCGAGAGCGCACCCAAACCGCACATTTTCTTGAACAAGTGCCCTGTCGGCCCCGGGTCCTCGTACTGCGTGGGTGGTCTGGCCGAACTTGTCCACACCGGATGCTCAGCGCATGAACGTCGTCGACGCGGTGAGGGGTCGGCGAGTCTGGTCGTGATCCTGACCGTCGCGGATGTCGCGGACGTCGCGGCCGAGTACGGGCCCCCGGTCGCCACTGGCTGAGGGCGTGAGCGTTCACTGTCAGTCCATTGCAACGATCCAACGCCTGTCGTTGCGTTATCTTTAAGGTCAGTGCAACGATTTCTCGCCCATGACCTGCATTGATGCGACTTTTTGGCAACCACCGTGTTGAGTGACTTGTGAATGCAACGTAGCTTTCCCTCATCAGAAACAGCGACCCAAAGGATGGACCCATGCAGAAGTTCGACACCCCCGCCCCGATCCGCGCCGTCCTCGACATCTCCGCGGGGCACATCCGGTTCATCGCCGCCGACCGCGCCGACACCACCGTCGAGGTCCTGCCCGCGGACGCCTCGAAGGGGCGCGACGTGCAGACGGCGGCGGAGACCACGGTCGAGTACGGCGACGGCGTCCTGCGGATCGCGGCCCCGGAGGCGAAGAACCGGATGCTCGGCAACTCCGGATCCGTCGAGGTGACCGTCCAGCTGCCCGTCGGCTCCCGCATCGAGGCAAAGGCGGCCGGCGCCGACTTCCAGGGCGTCGGACGACTCGGCGATGTCGCCTTCGAGGGCGCGCAGGGCACGGTCAAGCTCGACGAGACCGAGAGCGCCCGCCTGACGCTCCAGGCCGGCGACGTCTCGGTCGGCCGCCTGAGCGGCCCCGCCCGGATCAGCACCCAGAAGGGTGACATCCACATCACCGAGGCCATGACCGGCACGGTCACCCTGAGCACCGAGCACGGCGAGATCTCCGTCGGCGCCGCCCGCGGGATCTCCGCCTCCCTGGACGCCGGAAGCAGCTACGGCCGGATCCACAACTCGCTCGACAACACCGACGGCACCGCAGCCGGCCTGCACATCCACGCGACCACCGCCTACGGCGACATCACGGCCCGCAGCCTCTGACCCCCGCAGCTCCTCGCGCCGACGCTGCACTGACCGAACTCACCTCACCTCACCTCGGCCCGGCTCGCGAGACGGCCGGCGCCCTCGCTCCAGGCCTCCCAGGGCCTCACCCTCCCGTGAAGGCGCTGCCGGGGCGCCACCATGCCCAACCCGACACCGAAGAAGGACACGAAGAATGAGCAGCATTCAGGACTACCAGGCCGCGGAGCGGCTCCTGCGCCGGCCCGCCCGCCCCGGCGAGCTCGTCGTAGGCGACAAGGTCAGGCCACAGTGGATCGACGGAGGCGCCCGCTTCTGGTACGCGGTGAGCAATGGGGTCGGCAGGCGGTTCGTGCTGGTCGACCCGGCGGCCGGAACCCGTGAGCCGGCCTTCGACCACGCCCTGCTCGCCGCCGGGCTGGCCGCCGCCTCCGGACAGCCGGTCGACCCCGAGTACGTGCCGGCCACGGCGATCGAACTGGCGGGGAACTCCGTCGAGTTCGATGCGTTCGGCGAGTGGTGGCGCTGCCGCCTGGACGACTACGTCTGCGAGCGGGCCGAGTTCACGCCGCCGGGCAGCCCCCTCGACGTACCGTCACCCGACGGGAAGACCGTGGTGTCCCGGCGGGGGCACGACCTGTGGGCGCGCTCGCTGTCCGACGGCCGCGAGTGGGCGCTCACCACCGACGGCGCGCCCGGCCACCAGTACGGCACCGTCCCGGAATGCACGGCGAACAGCACCCTGCTGCGCAAGATCGGCCTGCCGTACCTGCCGCCCTCGGTGGCCTGGTCGCCGGACTCGACGAAGGTACTGGCGCACCGGACCGACGAGCGCGAGGTCCGGGAGACCCACCTGCTGGAGGCCAGGCCCGTCGACGGTGGCGCCCCGGTGCTGCACACCCAGCGGTTCGCCTACCCCGGCGACGAGCACGTACCGCTGGCCGAACTGGTCGTACTGGACGTCGCCGAGGCCACGGTGGTCCGCGCCCAGGCCGAGCCACTGCTCATGCCGACACTCTCGCCGATCACGATCAAGTGGGCCTGGTGGGCCCCGGACAGCTCGGCGGTGTACTACCTGGCCCGGCCCCGCGACCTGCGCACGCTCACCCTGTACCGGCTGGACGCGGCCACCGGCGAGGTCGCCACGGTGCTCAGTGAGACCGGGGCGACCCGTGTCGAGCCCAACCAGTTCGGGTACGAGCCGCCGATCGTGCGGGTGCTGGCCGACGAGGTGCTCTGGTACTCGCAGCGGGACGGGTGGGGCCACCTGTACCGGTACGACCTGCGCACCGGCGAGCTGCTCGGGCAGGTCACGTCCGGGCCGTGGGCGGTGCGGCAGATCCTGCGCGTCGACGAGGCCGAACGCGTGGTGTACTTCACCGCTTCCGGGCTGGTCGACGAGGACCCGTACCGGCGCACGGTGTGCCGGGTCGGCCTCGACGGCTCCGGCTTCGCGAGGCTCACGGACGACGAGCATGACCACACCGTCACCACTCCCGACCACCCGGACTACTTCATAGACTCGGCGTCCACGGTCGACACCCCGCCGGTGACGACGGTCCGAGACTGGTCCGGGCGGATCCTGGCCGAGCTGGAGCGCGCCGACACCGCCAAGCTCGCCGCCACCGGGTGGACGGCGCCGGAGCGGTTCCGCGTCAAGGCGGCCGACGGGGTGACGGACATCTACGGAGTCCTCTACCGGCCCCGCGGGTTCGACCCCGCACGCTCCTACCCGGTGGTCGACAACGTCTACCCCGGACCGCAGGTCACCCGGGTCTCCCCCTGCTTCGACCCCGGCGGGATGGGCCTCGACGCGGAACCCCTCGCCGCACTGGGCTTCGTAGTGGTGGCACTGGACGGACGCGGCACACCCGGCCGGGACAAGTCCTTCCACGACTCCTCCTACGGACACCTGGCCGACGCGGGCAACCTGGCCGACCACGTCGCGGCCCTGCGCCAACTGGCGGAAGCCCGGCTGTGGATGGACCTGGACCGGGTGGGTGTGTTCGGGCACTCGGGCGGAGGCTTCGCCGCGGCCCGCGCGATGCTGGACTTCCCCGAGACGTACAAGGTGGGAGCCGCCCTCTCCGGCTCGCACGACGCCCGTCATTTCAACGCCGGTTTCGTGGAGACCTACGACGGCGCGGACAACCCCGAGGCCTGGGGCCGCACTTCCAACATCGACCTCGCCGACCGCCTGGAGGGGAAGCTGCTCCTGATCCACGGCGAAATGGACGACCAGGTCCACCCGGACCAGACCCTCCGCCTGGCCGACCGCCTCATCGCCGCCGGCAAGGACTTCGAGCTGCTCATCGTGCCCGGCGCCGAGCACACGTTCATCGACCACTTGGCCTACGTCCGTACGCGCTGCTGGGACTTCCTGGTCCGCGAGCTGCTGGGCACCCAGCCTCCTGCCTACCGCCCCGCTCCCATCGCGATCGGCCCCGAGCTCCTCGCCGAGCTGTTCGCCTGAGCTTGAGCCTGAGTCGGCGGCATCGGCCCCGCTCGTATGACCCAAGTCACACGGGCGGGACCGATGGGTTGGGATCTCCGCCACGGTCTTACCCGCGACGAGATTCCACCGCCGCAGGCCCGGCCCCCGGGTGGGTGCGGCACACGAGGAAGGCATGCCATGACCCACGCGATCAGCGTCTCCACCACCGCCTCCGACCCGAATTCCGCTTCCGCCACTGCCGGGTCCGCATCCTCGGCGCGGGTGCTGCTGAAGGGCGCATCGGTGGCGGGGCCGCTGTTCCTGGTCGTGGGGATCGCCCAGGGCCTCACGCGTGAGGGCTTCGACTTCACTGGTCCTGGCCCGCCGCTTCGCCGCCGAGGGACAGCGGGGCTGGGGGGTCGCCTGCCGCCTGCTCCCCGTGGGCGTTCTCGCCGGGTTCGCCGGATCCGGCGCCTCCGTACTGTCCTTCACGGCAGGGGCGGCACTCGGCCTGGCCGGACTCGCCGCGGTGACCGCCCGGCTGGCGCGCCTCTAGCCGTACCGGCACTCACGCATCCGTGTTCACGGACAGGTCATTGCAATGATTCGCCGGGTTGCGTTGCGTTTGGCGGCAAGCACATTGCAATGATTTCTCTCAAGTGACCTGCAAGAACACGTAGATTGAGAACGCCAAGCTTGCTGAAACACTGAATGCAACATAGCTTTTCTTCGTCGTGAACACCGTGGATTCCAGCGGTAACGACGTCGGCGCGAGCCTGCCGGCCGTCGACACGACCGTGGTCCATCTCCATCAATTCGACTGACAGGAAGCGAGACCTCCCGATGCGCCTTGCGATTGGCGAATTCATCAGCCTGGACGGCGTCGTTCAGGCCCCGGGGCACCCCGACGAGGACACCGACGGCGGTTTCGCGCACGGGGGCTGGAGCCACCCGTTCTTCGACCCGGAGGTGATGGGTGGCGCTCTGGCCGAGTGGCAGGCAAGCACCGAAGCCCTGCTGTTCGGGCGCCGCACCTGGCAGACCATGGCCGCGGCGTGGCCGGCACAGGCCGGCGACCCGTTCGCCGACCACATGAACAGCGTCACCAAGTACGTCGTGTCCAGCACCCTCGGCGAGGACGAGCTGACCTGGAACAACACGACGCGCATCCCCGGCGACCAGGCCCTGGACCAGATCAAGAAGCTGCGCGCGGCCGAAGGCCGCGACCTGGTGGTCATGGGGAGCGCGTCCCTCACCCGCACCCTGCTGGCCGAGGGGCTGGTCGACGAGCTGCGGCTCATGATCCTGCCGGTGCTCGTCGGCGGCGGTAAGTCGATCTACCCGACCGATGGGCACCTCCGCACGTTCGAACTGGTCTCCACGGTCGTCAGCGGCACCGGGGTGCACGTGTGCACCTACCGGCCGAAGGCCGGGGCGTAGTCGGCAGGCGTACGGGCCAATGCCGAGCGGGCGGCGGCGTCCTCCACGGAGACGCGGCTGCGCCCGTCCGCGTCGAGGACCGGCTGGTCGCCGCCGATCCCGAACCGGCCCGTACGCCCACACGGACGTGCAGGGCTTCGGTCAGCAAACGGTCGGCATCAGCCCCTTGGGTCGTTCATGGAGACACACCAGCCGGCGGTCGCGCATGCTCCTGGCGCATCGGGCTCGTCGGCGCGCCGTGACGGCCTGTGCCACGTGGAGCTCGGTGCCGAAGCCGAGGCCGAACGGCTACGAGCGCAGCTGGCCGCGAACACCGGAGGCTGGCACCGCAGGCGATGCAGCGACGGACACCCTCAGCGGCTCCGGTGCGGAACGGGCGCGTAGACGGGGGAGGAGACGACCAGCGCCACCCGGCCCCGGGAGGAAGGCGAGTGCCGGGCCTCGCGGGGTCAGTCGGCCGACGAACGCCGCCGGTCCAGACACTCGCCAGACACACGCGGGCCCCCTATCGATCTTCTGTTCGAAGTCGGAAGGGGCCCCGCGTGCACGTTATGCTGCAACCCGTCCCGCGGGGGAAGTCCGGTCGAAGTCCGGCGCTGACCCGCAACGGTAGGCGGAGCCCAACACGCGGCTCCGTGAGCCCGATTACCCGCGGTGATGAAGGCTCCTGTCAATTCGCCGTGGACTGCGAGAAGGCGCTGCGCAGGGCGCCCCGCGTCCCGGGCCGCTCCTGTGCTCATGTAGGGCACGGCCTGAGGCGAAGGCGATCCGCCCGTGGCCCCACCCCTGGAACTTGAACCAGCCGCGCCACCTCACACGGCGCCTACCGGCGTCGGCCCCGCACCGCCCAAGCGTGCATCACTGCCTCTTCTCTTCGTCAGCCTGTGCGTCGCGCTCGTGCTCTCCATCGTTTGTGGGGCGGGGATGGGGGCGTCGGGCCTGTCGTGGGGCGAGGTGCTGCGTTTTCTGTGGGCGGGGCTGACCGGCGGTTCCATAGCGCATGACGAAGTCTCTGCCTACACGATCGTGTGGGAGCTGCGCTTTCCGCGAGCCGTGCTGGCCGCGGTCGTCGGAGCCGGCCTGTCGGCGATAGGCGTCGCGGTGCAGGCCATGGTCCGCAATGCCCTCGCCGACCCGTTCGTCTTGGGCATTTCCTCGGGCGCGGCCGTCGGTGCCAATGCCGTCCTTCTCTTCGGGGCCTTCGGCGCTCTCGGCCTGTGGGCCCTGTCCACGGCGGCCTTCCTCTCCGCGCTCCTCGCCATGGCGCTGGTGTACGCGATCGCCCGCACCGCTGATGGCCTGACCCCGCTGCGGCTCGTCCTGACGGGCACTGCGATGTACTACGGCTTCTCGGCGGTCACCACGTTCATGGTGTTCGCGGCCGAGCGCGGCGAGGCGGCCCGCTCCGCGATGATGTGGCTGCTCGGCAGCCTCGGCGGCGCCAGCTGGGCCTCCGTGCCGATCGCCGCGGGAGCCGTGCTCGTCGGCCTCGCCCATCTCACTGTGTCAGCGCGTCGCCTGAACGCCCTGGCGATGGGTGACGAGACCGCGGCCGCCCTCGGGGTGGACGCGGGGAGGCTGCGCAAGGAGCTGTTCCTGGTCTGTGCCGCCGTCACGGGGACCGTGGTCGCGGTGAGCGGTGCGATCGGTTTCGTCGGCCTGATGGTCCCGCACGCCGCACGGATGCTGGTCGGCGCGGACCACCGCCGACTGCTGGCCGTCGCCCCACTCGCGGGCGCCGTCCTGCTGATCTGGGTGGACATCCTGTCGCGTGTGGTGCTCGCGCCAGTAGAGCTGCCGGTAGGAGTGCTGACCGCCGCCATCGGCGTGCCGTGCTTCGTCCTGCTGATGCGCCGCCGCTCCTACACCTTCGGAGGCGCGTGATGCGGATCGACATCGATGCACTGACGGTCGAGGTCGCCGGCGCGCGGCTGGTGCGGGAGGCCACGCTGCGCGCGGACGGCGGGCAGGTCGTCGGGCTCGTCGGGCCCAATGGCAGTGGCAAGTCCACGCTGTTGCGCTGCGTCTACCGGGCCCTGCGCCCCTCGGCCGGTACGGTCCTGCTCGGTGGTGAGGACCTGCACTCCCTGAGCGCGCGCGAAGGCGCCCGTCGGCTGGCCGCCCTGCCCCAGGAAGCGGTCACCGAGTTCGACTTCACGGTTGCCGAGGTCGTGGCGATGGGGCGGCTGCCGCACCAGCACTCCGTGGCCCGGACCACCGACGAAGACCGGAAGGCGTGCGAAGCCGCGCTGGTGAGGGTCGGAGCCGGCCACCTCGCCGACCGCGGTTTCCTCACCCTCTCCGGCGGCGAGAAGCAACGGGTCCTGATCGCCCGCGCACTCGCGCAGCAGCCGCGGGTACTGGTGCTCGACGAGCCCACCAACCACCTCGACATCGCCCAGCAGTTGGAAGTGCTGGCTCTGGTACGCGGCAGTGGGCTGACGGTGCTCACCGCGCTGCACGATCTCAACCTCGCCGCGCTCCACTGCGACCTGCTCTACGTCATCGACCGCGGCCGGATCGTCGCCTCCGGCGCTCCGCACGACGTGCTCACGCCCGAGTTGCTGGCCGAGGTCTTCGGCGTACGGGCGCACCGTGTAGCGCATCCGGAGTCCGGCGCCGTACAGCTGCTCTTCGACCGTCTCCTGCCCGCTCAGCCCGCTTCCTGAGGAGCCATGGCCATCATGCCGAACCTCGTACGCCCCGCCGCACTCGCATTCGCCGCCGCCCTGGTGCTCACCGGATGCGGCGCGGAGGTCACCTCTCGGGACGGAGAGGGTGGTGACGCCAAGGCGCGCGGCGGCCACTATCCGGTGACCGTCGAGAACTGCGGCCAGAAGAAGAGCTACGACAAGGCCCCGCAGCGCGTGGTCACCAATGACGTCGGTATCACCGAGATCATGTTCGCGCTCGGACTCGAGGACCGTATGGCGGGATATGTGATGCCCGACGACAGGGGCGATCTCGCATCCGTTTCCTGGAAGGACGCTTACGACAAGACGAAGTGGCTCTCGCAGAAGACGATCAACAAGGAGCTGGTCCTCGACGCCCGCGCCGATCTGGTGTTCGCGGGCTGGAACTACGGCTTCAACGAGGGGGAGGGCTTCAGCCCCGCCGAGCTGGAGAAGGTGGGCATCGACTCGTACCTGTTGAGCGAATCGTGCCGCAACGGTCAGGGAAAGGCACGCGGGGTGATGCCGCCGCTCGAGGCGCTGTACACCGACCTGCGGAACCTGGGAAAGATCTTCGACGTCGATGACCGTGCGGAGGCCCTCATCGCGGACTTCGAGAAGCAGGTGGCCGAAGCGGAGGCGAAGGCCCTGAAGGGCGCTGACCGTCCGCGCGTCTTCCTCTACGACGACGGGCAGGACAAGCCGCTGACCTCGGGTCTGTACGCCGGGCCCCACGACATCATCACCAAGGCGGGCGGCGATCACGTCATGAAGGACCTCAAGGACAGCTGGGCGACAGTGGGCTGGGAGACCGTGGTCGAGCGTGACCCCGAGGTGATCGTGATCAATGACTACGGCGACACCACCGCGGACCAGAAGCGGAAGTTCCTGAAGTCCTACCCGCCGCTCGCCGGCGTCTCGGCCGTCAAGAACGACCGGATCGTCGTCCTCGACTACGCGGAGCTGGTGGAAAGCCCGCGCAACCCCGCGGCCATCGCCTCACTTGCCGCGGACCTGAGGAAATTCTCTCGTGGCTGACCGGCAGACGGACTTCGGCCGCGGCCTCACGTCGCGGGCGGCGGTGCCGGCCGCCGCAACAGCGCCGGCTCGCATGGGCGGTAGGGGCCAGTTCTTCAGCGTGACGATTTCCGAGATCCTGGCGCAGTAGCGGCGCATCACGTGGGCCGCCAGGCCGGGATGGGTCTGGCGGTCGATCTCGTCGAGGAAGTCCCCGAGGTCCACGGCCCCGTGTGGCGCGGACAGGTTCGTGATCGCCTTGCCCGTCGAGGTGTTCAGCACCGCGAATGGATCGGCGGTGCCGTGCCGGACGTAGTCGGAACTCCGCCCTCCAGCCAATCCTGCAGGAACCGGGTCCGCTAGGCGGGCCCAGACCTCAAGACGGGATCGCTGGACCGTGCGCCAGGTATGTGGCAATTTCCCCCTGATTGCACCGTGCTTGCAGGGGCTCTCCATGGGCAGCAGTTGAAAATGAGTGTCATATTCGTATAGAAGTACGGGGTGCTCATCTCACGACAGGTGGTGGAGCGCCCGATGGCCGGAGTCCGGCCCTTCGCGCTCACCGCACTCCGACATCCCACGGTCTCCACGCTGCTGGCGGATCACCGAGCCCTGCTGGCCGACCTTCTCGACGGCCTGGGGTCACCACTGCATGTCGTGCTGCCCGAGATCTTCGAGGAGAACGTCGTCAGACTCCGCCGGGTGTTCGCCGAGGCGGGCGCAACCGCGGACATCCTGTTCGCCAAGAAGGCGAACAAGGCTGACTGCTATGTCACTTCGGCCGCTGCCCTCGGTGTCGGGATGGACGTGGCCAGCACCCCCGAACTGGTCAAGGCCCTGGCCGGCGGAGTGCCTGGACACAGGATCGGCATATCCGGCCCGGAGAAGGACGACACGCTGCACGCTCTCGCCGTTCAGCACGGCTGCCTGATCGCCGTCGACTCGATCAGCGAACTCCGCCGGCTCGCCGCCACCGCGCGGCTCGCGCGGCGGCAGGCCACCGTGCTGCTGCGGTCCCGGACGGCCGGCCAACCGGGAAGCCGCTTCGGGCTGTCCGCCGCCGAGCGTGAGGCCGCTGTCGGTCTGTGCGCGGAACTCGCCGCCCACATCAGCCTCCGGGGATTCTCCTTCCACCTGAACGGCTATTCCACGGCGGAACGTGCGACGGCGGCGAACGAGATGATCGAGCACTGCCTCGACGCCAGACGGCGCGGCTCGCTCTCCGCGGAACTGGTCGACATCGGCGGTGGGTTGCCGGTTCGCTATGTCGAGCCGCGGCTCTGGGACGGGTTCCTCGAGCAGAACGAACCGGCCCACTACCACGCGGCCAAGGACTTCAAGGACTTCTATCCGTACGGTGGGCAGCCCGCGACCCAGGCAGTGCGCGCGCTCATGGCGCACCCGGTCGACGGTGGCGAGAGCTTGTCGGCGAAGGCGGGCCGCAACGGCATCCGGTTCGTCGTCGAGCCCGGCCGGGCCCTGTTGGACCAGGCCGGATTCACCATGTACCGCGTGCAGCAGGTCGACGACCGACGGGACACCGACGGGTACGCGATCGTCACCGTCGCGGGCAGCAGTTTCAGCCTCTCCGAACAGTGGTTCAACAGTGACTATCTCCCCGACCCGCTGCTGATGTCCGCCCAGCCCACCGCAGACGAGATGTTCCCGGCCTGCGTCGCGGGCTCGACCTGCCTGGAAAGCGACCTGGTGACCTGGCGGAAGATCGGCTTCCCGCGGCCCGTACGGCGCGGTGACCACCTGGTCTACCTCAACACCGCCGGCTACCAGATGGACTCCAACGAGTCACCGTTCCATGACGCCGCACTGCCGCTCAAGGCCGTTCTCCGGCTCGGTGAGGAGGGGGCCCCGCCGCGGTGGCGACTGGACGGAATCTGATGCGACCTCGAACGAATCCGATGTGACCGCCAATGAAGGAGAAGCCTCGTATGTCACAGAGCTACGCCCCACCCGGGCAGTTGTGGTTGTTGCCGCAGTCCCAGCAAGAAGGACTGGACCTCGACAACCGACAGGTGATCACGGTCGTCGAGCAGGCCTACCGCGCGTTGGCCGAAGGAGGCTCGAACAATCCGGTCAAGACGATCATCGATGATCCCGGCCACCACTCGCTGAGCTATTCGATGGTGGCCAGGGACGCCGGCAGCGGCACCGTCTGCTTCAAGGCCGTCTACGAGTTCGACCCGCGCCGCAACCGGGACAGCTACCGGTTCCACTCGTTCGTCTTCCTCGTCGACGACACCACCGGGGCACCCATCGCGCTGATGGACGTGGTGAAGCTCGGACCGCTGCGGTCCTCGGCCACTACCGCGCTGTTCGCCCGCGCGGCCTGCCCCGACGCACGAAGCGCCCTGGTCGTCGGCACCGGTGTCCAGGGGCAGGCGGCACTGCCGATGCTGCTCGCGGCCCTGCCGAAGTTGGAGCGGTTGCAGGTGTTCGGCAGCTACCCCGATGGTCTGCGCGCCGTCCAGGACAGCGTCGGCGGCCGCGAGGTCGAGATCGTCAAGGATCTCAGGGAGGCCGCCGGTGAGGCGGACATCGTGATCGGCGCCGCCGGCCTGTCCGTCACGGAGGAGGTCCGGCGTGACTGGATGAAGCCGGGCTCGGTCGCCGTACTCCTCGGATACGGCGTACACGCCGACGTGTGCCACGGCGCGGACTATCGGATCGCCACCGATACCGCCCAGATGCACGCCACCTGCGACGACCTGCGGGGCGCGGACGGCAGCCTGCCGCCGGTGGACGCCCAACTGCCGGACATCCTGCTCGGCCGGGCACCTGCCCGCCGCCATCCGGACGACGTGGTCTTCGCCTACAACAGCGGTATGGCGGTCACCGACGCCGCGCTGGGCCGGTACATAGCCGATCTCGCGCTGGCGGGCGGGCGCGGGGAGAGGGTCAGATTCTGGTGAGTACCGACACGACCGACGCGACGGGTACAACAGAGACCGGCGTCGGCTGGTGGGTCAAGAACTCGCGGACGCTGCTCAAGCTCGCGTTCCCGTTGATCCTGACCAACTTCGCCTATGTCGCTCTGACCACGGTGGACATCGTCATGCTGGGCAGGCTCGGCGCGGTCGAGATCGCCGCCGCCGGTCTGGCCATCGCGCTGTTCAACCAGCTGCGTACCACTGGAACAGGACTGGTCACCGGAGTCAGCAACCTGGTGGCCGAGGCGCGCGTGCAGGGCGACCGGCAACGCGCCGGCGCGCTGCTGTTCGCGGGATTCTTCTGGGCGACGGTGTGCGGTGTGGTGTTCTGCGCGGCACTCCTGCTGATCGGCCCGCTGCTCGTCCTGCTGGGTCAGGACCCGGCGGTGGTCGACAAGGCAGGCGAGTTCCTGATGGTCCTGGCACCGGGCATGCTGCCCTGCCTGTGGTTCCAGAACTTGCGGCACTTCACCACCGGGCTCAAGCGGCCCGGCCCGCTCCTGGCCATCACACTGGCCTCGATCGGCGCTACCATCGGCCTGAACTACGTCTTGATCTACGGCAAGTTCGGCCTGCCCGCCTTCGGATTCGTCGGCGTCGCGATCGCCACCGTCACGGTGTTCCTGCTGTCCTTCCTGGCGTTCGTCGTGGTGATCCTGCGCGACAGCGTCCTGCGCCCGTACCTCACCTCGCCCCACGCGCGGCGCTGGAACGGGGACGCGGTCCGGTCCGTGTGGCGCCTCGGCCTGCCGATCTCGGGTACCTACGCCTCGGAGGCCGGGTTCTTCAGCGTGCTCACGCTGGTCATCGGCTCCCTCGGCGTCGACGCCCTGGCCGCCCAGACCGTGCTGAACCAGATCGTCTACATCGTCTTCATGATCTCCGCCGGTCTGTCGCACGCGGCGTCCATCCACATCAGCGAGGCCGACGGCGGCAACGACTACGTGACAGCACGCAGAATGGGGCTCCTCGGCACGGCCTGGGGCGTGATCGCGACGCTGGTGGTCGCCGTCGTGTACCTGGCCATCCCGAACACGATCGTGTCCCTGTTCATCTCGGCCGAGCACGCCGTCAACTCGGACACCGTCGCGCTGGCCGTGACCGGACTGCTGATCGCCGCCCTCATGCAGGTCTTCGACGCCATGCAGAACATCGGCAACGGCATCCTGCGCGGCATCGGCGACACCGCAGGTCCCTTCCGGATCTCCCTCGTCGGGTACTGGCTGATCGGGCTGCCCGCGGGCTACCTGCTCGGGGTGAGCGCCGACTGGGGCGTCGAGGGCGTCTGGACCGGCCAGACCATCGGCCTCGCGGCCACCGCCGCCCTCCTGCTGGTCGCCTTCCTGCGCCGCGTCGACCGGCTCCACCGCGCCACCTCCAGCGCACCCGCCCCGGAACCGGAGTCGTCATGAACCATGCCCTCGCACGTGCCACTTCGGCCTCCTTGATACGCAGGGAAGTGGCGGGCCTGCCCCTCTACGATCCCGGCGCCGACCCGGACGAGGTGGCCGCCCTCAGCGGCTCCGCCCGCGTGATCAAACTCTCCAACAACGAGAGCCCGTTCGGTATCTCTCCGGCGGTCGCCGAAGCCGTACGCCTGGGCCTGGCCGACGGCGTCTCCCGCTACCCCGACCCCACCGGAAAACGTCTGGCCGAGGCCATCGGCAAAAGCCTGGACGTGCCTGCCGAGCGCGTCGTGCTCGGCAACGGCTCGGAGAACATCCTGGAGCTGCTGTGCCGGGCCGTACTCGATCCGGGTGACCTGGTGGTCACCCAGGCGCCCGGGTTCAGCCTGCACGAGACCTTCCCCCGCGTCATGGGTGCCCGGGTCGAAAAGGTCCCCGTCACCGCCGAGTTCGGGTTCGACGCGGACGCCTGGCGTGACGCGCTGGCCGCAGGGCCGAAACTCGTCTTCCTCGCCAACCCGTGCAACCCCACCGGCGCGATGCTCAGTGCCGGCCAACTGGAGCACGTCGTGGCCGCCGCCCCGGAATCGGCCCTGCTGGTGCTCGACGAGGCGTACGGCGAGTTCGCCCGGCCCGACCCCGAGTACCCCGACGGACTGGAGGCCCTGCGCGGCCAGGACCGGCCGTGGATCGTGCTGCGCACCTTCTCCAAGGCCTACGGCCTGGCGGGGGTCCGGGTGGGGTACGGCATCGCCTCCGACTCCGCGCTGGTCCAGGCACTGGACCGGGTCCGTACTCCGTACAACGTCAACCAGCCGGCCCAGGAAGCCGCCGTCGCCGCGCTGGGCGACCACGAACACCTGGCGAACACGGTCCGCCGGACCGCTCTGGAGATCGCCAGGGTCACCGACCGGCTGCGCGGCGCGGGACTGCGCGTGGTCCCGTCCTCGACCAACTTCCTCTTCATCGACACCGGCCGCCGCTCCGACCGGGTCGCCCAGGAACTGCACCGCGCCGGAATCATCGTCAAGGCGTGGCGCGAGCCGGGATACGAGAACTACATCCGAGCCTCACTGTCGACCCCCGCAGACAACGACGTCTTCGTGCGGTGTCTGACGGAGATCTGCGCGAAGGACAAGCCGTGATCAACAGCAAAATATCCGACCTGATAGGGCGAACGCCCCTGCTCAAACTGTCAGTCGCGGACGGTTCCGGAACCGTCCTGCTGAAGATGGAGCAGTACAACCCCACCGGCACCGCCAAGATCCGGATGGCCAGGAACATGGTGGACGAGGCGGAGGCGGCAGGGCTGCTCACCTCTGGCGGGTGGCTGGTCGAGTCCACCTCCGGCAACACCGGACTCGGCCTGGCCCTCATCGCCGCCGAACGTGGGTACAAGTTCACCGCCGTGGTGGACAACCACTCCAGTACGGACAAGCTGCGCGGCATGCTCGCCTACGGTGCCGACATACTCAACGTCGCCGGGGACGAGGAAGGGCTCGCCACCGCGGAACGCGACACCGTGGCCGAGCGACTCGCGGCCGATCACGGCGCGTACTGGACCGCGCAACACCGCAATCAAGGGAACCCCAACGGCTACCGGCCGCTCGCCCGCGAACTGCACGACGACCTGGGCGACGACATCCACTACCTGTACGGGGCCGTCGGCACCGGTGGTTCGCTGTGCGGAACCGGCCGCGTCCTGCGCGAACGCATCCCGAATCTGAAGATCATCGGCGTCGAGCCGGTGGGGTCCGTCGTCTTCGGCGGCAAGGGCGCGCCCTACCACCAGTCCGGCACCGGTACGCCCGAAGGCTCGGAGATCGGCGGCGTCGTCGACTACGAACTGATCGACGAGGGTGTCAAGGCCAGTGACTCCGAAGCCTTCGAGACCTGCCGCTACCTGGCGAGGAACTTCGGCATCCTGATCGGGGGTTCGGCGGGGGGAGTGGTCTACAAGGCCCTGGAGCGGGCTCAGAACGCGGGGCCCGAGACCACCATCGTCGTGCTGGTCTGCGACGGCGGCGACAAGTACCTGGACACCGTGTTCAACGACGACTGGATGGCGGACAACGACTTGTTCGACGCTCATGTCGTCCACCGGCTCGCCGCGATGCTGCGGTAGCGACCGACCCGACCGAACAGCCAGGATGCCTGGCGCGTCCGGCCCTTCGACCGGCACCGGCAGGCGGTCCGCCCGCGCTGCCAGGACCCTTCTGTCCTCGTCTACGAACTGGTACCTTCCTCTAATGAAAACGAAAACGATAACCATATTTGTGACGGCCCTGACGGTGCTCGCAGTTGCGGGGTGCACGGCCGACACCGCCACCGATGCCGGCGAGCGGGCGACGACGACGGGGGCGGGCGCGACGACGACCTACCCGTTCACCCTCAAGAACTGCGGCACCGATGTGACCTACAAGGCCGCACCGAAGAAGGTCGTCACCCTGAACCAGACCGCCGCCGAGATCCTCATCCACCTGGGCGTCGGTGACCGGATCGTCGGGTCGGGCTACGAGATCGAGAAGACGCCGGACGCGATCGCCCAGCAGTACAAGAAGATTCCGCTCCTGTCCGCGCACGGGCAGGAGATCAAACACGAGAAGCTGCTGGAGGCGCAGCCGGACTTCGTCTACGGCTCCTTCGCGAGCATGTTCACCGCCGAGCAGTCCGGCGACCGGAAGCAGCTGCACGACCTGGGCGTGCCGACGTACCTGACCGAGTTCGACTGCTCGTCCCACGAGAGCGTGGCGGGCGCGAACTTCGAGATGATGCACGAGGAGTACCGTCGGCTGGGCAAGATCATGGGCGTGCCCGCCGCCGGAGAGAAGCTGGCGGCCGAACAGCAGGCCGTGGTGGACAAGGCGCTGGGCGCCGTCAAGAAGCGGGACGCCCCGCTGAAGGTGATGTGGTTCTACTCCACCTACGAGGGGACTCCGTGGGCAGCGGGACCCGGCGGTCTGCCGCAGCACATCTCGGACCTCGTCGGTGTCCAGAACATCTTCGCCGACGCGAAGACCAAGTGGGCCGAGGTGAGCTGGGACGAGGTCGCCGCCCGGAATCCCGACGTCATCATCCTGGCCGACCTGACCCGAGGCGAACCCAACGACACCGCCAAGGAGAAGATCGACCTGCTCAAGAAGGACCCCCTCACCAGCAAGCTCGGCGCGGTGAAGGGCGACCGGTTCGTCTCCATCCCCGGCTCCCACATGGATCCCAGCTACGGCAGCGCGTCCGTGGTTCCCGCGCTGGTCGACGGCCTGAACAGGCTCGGCTGACCCGCCAACCATCATGACGACTACTTCGCACAAGACCGCCGCGCCCACCGGAAACGCGATCACCAGGCATGACACCGTTCCGGTGCGCCGGCGGCGCATCCCGACGGTGGCGCTCTTCTTCCTGGCCGTGGCCGGACTGCTGGTGTCGGTCGTGGCCGGGTCGCTGTTCGGGAGCGCCGACATCCGGCCCCTGGATGTCGTGTCCACGATCCTGCGGCACATCGGTCTGGGGAGTCTCGCCCCCACCCCACCCCTGCCGGGGCTGCTCGACGCCCTGATCTGGGAGTCGCGCTTCCCGCGGGTGCTGCTGGCCGCCGCCGTCGGCATGGCCCTGGCCGTCTCGGGCACGGTCCTGCAAGCGGTCACCAGGAATTCCCTGGCCGACCCCTACCTCCTGGGAGTCTCCTCCGGCGCCTCCACCGGCGCGGTCGCCGTGCTCCTGCTGGGCATCGGCGGAAGCATCTCCCTGTCCACCGGAGCCTTCGTCGGCGGCCTGGTCTCCTTCGGCCTGCTGCTGCTCCTGCTCGGCGGAGGGCGTGTCGCCAGCCCTTCCCGCGTGGTGCTCACCGGAGTGCTCGTGTCCCAGTTCTTCGCCGCCGTCACCTCGGTCATTCTCATGGTCAGCGGTGACGCGAACTCCACCCGGGGCTTCACCTACTGGCTGCTCGGCACGCTCGGTGGCGCCCGGTGGGAAGGGGTGACCGTCACCGTCGTGATCATTCTGGTCGGGGTGGTCGCCGTCCAGTTCTTCGCGCCCGCCCTCGACGCCTTCACGTTCGGGTGGGACTCCGCCGCCGCTCTGGGGATCAACGTCACCGCGGCACGCGTCTGGCTGATGGTGCTGACCTCGGTCATCACGGCGGCCGCGGTGGCCGCCTCCGGTGCGATCGGCTTCATCGGGCTGCTCGTCCCTCATGCCGTCCGCATCCTGACAACCCCGACGCACCGCACCCTGCTGCCCCTCTCCGCGATCACCGGCGCCGTCTTCCTCATCTGGGTGGACGCGTTCGCGCGGACAGCGTTCTCGCCCCACGAGCTGCCCGCCGGCGTCATCACCGCACTTCTCGGCGCACCCGCCTTCGCGCTGATCCTGAAGCGTCTGGAGTCCTGATGGGCCGCATCACCACCTCCCAGCTCTCCTGGTCGGTCAAAGGCCACCGGCTACTGGACAACATCGAGATGGCGGCCGGCCACGGAAGGACCGTCGGCCTCCTCGGCCCCAACGGCTCGGGCAAGTCGACGCTGCTGCGCCTGCTCGCCGGACTGCGGCGCCCCGACACCGGAACCATCCGCTACGACGACACCAGCCTGCACGACCTCGGCCGCAGGGTGCTGGCCCGACGGCTCGCCGTCGTCGAACAGGACGTGTCCGCCCATAACCACGTCAACGTCCGCCAGGTCGTGGAACTCGGCCGCACACCCTTCCGCGGCCGGTTCGACGCCCTGACCGAGCACGATCGGCGGATCGTCGACGCGGCACTGGAACGCACCGACATCACCGACAAGCAACACCGGAGCTGGCACACCCTCTCCGGAGGGGAGAAACAGCGCGCCCAACTCGCCCGCGCCCTCGCCCAGGAACCCCAGGAGATCCTGCTCGACGAACCCACCAACCACCTCGACATCCGCCACCAGCTCGAACTCCTCGACCTGCTGACATCACTGGACGTCACCTGCGTCGTCGCCCTGCACGACCTCAACCTCGCCGCCCGGTACTGCGACCACATCGTCGTCCTCGATCACGGACAGGTCGCGGCAGCGGGCACTCCGGAGGCCGTGCTGAGCCCGGACCTGATCCGGTCGGTCTACGGCGTCAACGTGCTCGTCGACCGCGAACACACCACCGGCGCCCTCCGCATCACCTACCTGGCCGCCACAGCCACGCGAACGACTGCCGCACAGGCGGTGCGACTCGATGCCCATTAGGCGGCACGGGCCGGGGACCAACGCCTCGGCCCGTGCCGCCGTCACCGTTGCGGAACCGCATCCGGCCAACCGCCGCCTCGTACGCCGGGGTCTGGTAAGCGATGTGTTCCTCCCAGGCATCGGCGCGATGGGTGAAGAAGGCTCGGACGGCTGTGTGTTCGGCGCGGGCGACGACGAGCGCCGCGAATCGGCGGAGCACTTCCTCCCACCAGTTCGCGAGGGCGGCCTCCGCGCCGCGCCCGAGCGGGACGTCCGTGCCCCAAGCACTACTGCCAGTCCCGAACGCGTGCCCAGGGTGGTGGTCGCACGAGGCCAGGAGCGCGCAATCGGCGGGCAACTCATCGAGGCCGTTGGGGATCCACCGTGGCGGCAAGGTGGGCAGCCATCAGTGCCCCGACAGGCCATGTGCCCCTTCAAGGGGTGGAGGCGGGACGAGGCCGGGGCCGGATCCTGTGCCCGCTCGCGGCTTCGTGGCCCTGACCGCGCGGACAGGGGAGCGGACGCGATGCCGATCCTCAGAGATCCGAACAAAGGCTGCGGGAAGACCCGGTGGAATCGGGTCGTAGCAGGCGAGAGCGGCCACCAGCGAGGATGCTGCTCATGACCACTGACCAGAACCTCGTTCCTCGCCGCTCGACGCGCTCAGCACCCATGGTGTTCGGCGCGGGGGCGGCCATCGGGGTATTGGGCGGGATGATCGGGCTGGGCGGCGCGGAGTTCCGCCTGCCGCTTCTGGTCGGCCTCTTCGGGTTCGCAGCGCTCTCAGCCGTCATCCTGAACAAGGCGATGAGCCTGGTCGTGGTCTTGGTCGCACTGCCCGCCCGCCTGGTGGCGGTCCCGGCCGCCGATGTGGCCGCACGCTGGCCCATCGCGGTCAACCTGCTCGCCGGCAGCCTGCTCGGCGCGTGGGCCGGAGCGAGCTGGGCGGTGCGCATGCGCACCGCGACCCTCTACAAGGTGCTGGCCGTGCTGATGGTGCTCATGGCCGCCGCGCTGGTGGCCACGCACACCACCACCCTTGACGCCCTCTCCCTACCGTTTTCGGCCCAGGTCCCCGCCGGGGTCATCGCCGGGTTCGGCATCGGGGTGGTCGCCGCGGTCATGGGCGTCGCCGGAGGCGAGCTGCTGATCCCGACGATCGTGCTGTTGTTCGGCGAGGACATCAAGAGCGCCGGGAGCCTCTCCCTGTTGGTCTCCCTCCCGACCATGCTCGTCGCATTCGCGCGCTACAGCCGCGACGGCAGTTTCGCCGTCCTTGGCGCCAATGTTCGCTTCACAGCCGTCATGGCCGCAGGCTCCGTCGCCGGGGCGGTACTGGGTGGACTGTTCTTGGGGGTGTTCCCGGACCTCGTCCTCATCCCCGCGCTGGCCGTGATCTTGATCGTCTCGGCTGTCAAGCTCGCCCGTCACGACTGACCTGCTGAGACGGATGCGTAGGACGCAACCCGCCTCGCGACGACCGGCTCCTTGATCACTGTGGGGAAGTCTGAGGTCGTCCCAGGGGAGCGGGTCGTCATGCGCTCCCCATGCCCCTGACCAGCCATCAGGTAAGTCGGCATCTGGCCAGCATCAATCCCCAAGCGTTCCCAAGTGGCCGACCGATTGGAGGCCTGGTCGGCGGCGTCACGACAGACCTGGTGCGCACGGAAGTGCAGGCAAGGGGCCTTCTCGCCAGAGGGGTCGATGTCCCTGGTTAATCTTCGATCCGACGCGTGCCGATGTACAGTGACGAACGCCCTTGACCTGCAGAAAGCGGGCAGGGAGCCGTCTTTCTGGGAGTTTCACATGCTTCGCACCATGTTCAAGTCCAAGATCCACCGAGCCACCGTGACGCAGGCCGACCTGCACTACGTGGGGTCCGTGACCATCGATGCCGATCTGCTCGATGCCGCCGACCTGCTGCCCGGCGAGCTCGTCCACATCGTGGACATCACCAACGGGGCGCGGCTCGAGACGTACGTCATCGAGGGCGAGCGGGGATCCGGGGTCATCGGGATCAACGGGGCCGCCGCGCATCTCGTGCACCCCGGGGACCTGGTGATCCTCATCAGCTACGCCCAGGTCGACGACGCCGAGGCGCGGGCGCTCAAGCCGCGCGTCGTGCACGTGGACGGCGACAACCGGATCATCGAGCTGGGGTCGGACCCGTCCGCCCCCGTGCCCGGGACGGACCAGGAGCGCAGCCCGCATTCCGTGGCTGTTTGAGTCGAGGGGAGCGGGGCCGTGGCGATCGAGCTGGTGGACGAGCGGAAGGCCGGGCGGCTGCTGGCCGTCGAGGACCGGAGGGTGGTCGGGTTCATCGCGTACTTCGTGCTCGCGGCGGAGCCCCACGCCCTGGTGGCGGTGCACACCGTCGTCGAGCCCGGGCAGGAGGGCCGGGGGATCGGCGGGGAGCTCGTGAAGGGGTTCTACGGGCTCGCCGCGGCGCAGGGGGTACCCGTCGTGCCGCTCTGCCCGTACGCGGCGAGCTGGGCCGGCCGGCATCCCGAGCAGGCGCCCGAGGCGCCGGCAGCCGTCGTCGAGGCCGCCCAGGCGCGGCTGGACCGGGACGCCGACCTGTGGTGACCGGGCTGGCGCTGCTCCACACCTCGCCGGTGCACGTCCCGGTCTTCGAGGCGCTGCGCGAACGGGAGCACCCGGGGGCCGTGCTGCGGCATCTGGTGGTTCCCGAGCTGCTGGACATGGCCCGGGAGCGGGGGCCGGAGGCGGTGGAGGCCGAGGTGCGGGCCGTGCTGGCGGAGTCCGGCGGGCCCGTGCTGGTCACCTGTTCGAGCATCGGGGGCGTCGCGGAGTCCCTGGCCCCCGAGCTCGGGTTCCCGGTGCTCAGGGTGGACCGGCCGATGGCCGCCGAGGCCGTACGGAAGGGCCCGCGGATCGTCGTGCTGGCCTCGGTGGAGTCGACCCTGGCGCCGACGGGGGCCCTGCTGGCCGAGGAGGGGGCACGGGCCGTGCGCAGCCAGGTGGTGCCGGGGGCCTGGGAGCGGTTCGCGGCCGGGGACGAGGACGGGTACCTCGCCGCGGTGGCCGGTGCCGCGGACGCCGTCACGGACGCCGACGTCATCGTGCTGGCGCAGGTGTCCATGGCCGGGGCCGCCGCCCTCGTACGGACCCGCGTCCCGGTGCTGTCCAGCCCCGCGGCGGGGCTGGCCGCCGCCCTCGCCGGGGGGCGTACCGGCTGAGATCGGGGGAAGGTGGGCGGTATGGTGCGAAAACTTGAGCAGACGCAGCCGCCCGTACCGGACCCCGGGCCGGGCCCCAACCCGTTCCCGCCGCTGCCCGACCCTGAGCCGGTGCCGCGCCCCGTGCCACCGGTCCCGGGGCCGGTTCCCGAGCCGGACCCCGTGCCCCCGCCGCCGGGGCCGGCGCCGATCCCGCAGCCGGGGCCGCTGAGCTGACGTCCGGGTGCGGCGGAGAGCCCGTACGGCCGCCTCGCCGGGCCGTACGGTCCCTGCCGCGCGGCCGCAGCCCGTCGGGGCCGTGACTCGCCGACGGCGTTGACCGTCACGTGAAGCACCGGACGCAGGCCTTCGGCCCCGCGAGCGTGGTGCCGGTGGCCAGACCGAAGTCGTCGCGGGCGTGGCACTGGGGGTCGATGGGAGCCGCCGCGCCCACGGCCGCCACCCGCTGCTCGTGGGCCTCCGGCTCCGGCAGGCCGGCGGTGTCCGAAAGGTCCAGCCGGTCGGCTCCCGCCCTCGTGGACCACGCCCGCGTACGCCTGGAGGAGCGGGAACTCGGAGCGGACGCTGCCTCCGCGCTGACGGACCCGTACGCGCCGCGGTCCTCGGCCATCTTGACCAGGCCGGTGGCGGGGCCCAGCAGTCGAGCCCGGTACGGATCCCCGGCCCCGCACCCCGTGTCCCCGTGGGCGCGGGCGGGGGCCGCCTCCCGCGCGAGCGTCAACTCGCGCCGCGGGACGGCTGGTTGTCGCCCTTGTCAGAGCATCGGGCCGCCGTTAGCTTGTGCGGTTCCTGATGTCTTCCAGGGGGGCTCCCATGGGTGTACGGGGCCGGCACCGCCGGTACCAGCCGAGCAGCATCAACCGGGCCTCGCTCGCCGTCACCGCCGGCGGCGCCGGCATCGCGCTCCCCCTCGTGGGAGCCGTGGACGCGCAGGCCGCCTCCGTGGACACCTGGAACAAGGTCGCCGCCTGCGAGTCCACCAACAACTGGAAGACGAATACGGGGAACGGCTACTACGGCGGCCTCCAGTTCAGCCAGAGCACCTGGCGCGAATTCGGCGGCACCGCATTCGCCCCCCGGGCCGACCTGGCCACCAAGGACCAGCAGATCGCGGTCGCCGAGAAGGTGCTCAAGGGGCAGGGGCCCAAGGCGTGGCCCGCCTGCGGGCCCCAGTCCGGACTCAGCCGCAGCGCGGCCGCCCCGCACACCGGCACCGTTCCCGCCAAACCCCCCGCGCAGGCGAAGCCGCCTCAGGGACAGGCGCCCAAGGACCGGATCCAGCCGACCAAGGCCACCACCGGGGCCCCCGTCAGCACGCCCAGCCCGACCGGGACCTCCGTCCTGCCGAACCCGTACGTCGTCGCCCCCGGGGACTCCCTCTCGACGATCGCCTCCGAGCAGCACGTGGAGGGCGGCTGGCAGGCCCTGTACGAGACGAACCGGTCGACCGTCGGCGGCAACCCCAACCTGATCTTCCCGGGCCAGCGGCTCACCCTCCGGATCACCACCGCCCCGCCGGCCCAGAACCCCGAGAAGCCGCCGCGCACCGCCGAGCCGGTCAAGCCCGTGGAACCGGCCGCCCCCAAGCCCGAACAGGCCAAGCCCGAACAGCGGAAGCCCGAACAGGCCAAGCCGGCCGAGAAGCCGAAGCCCGCCGAGACGTCCAAGCCCAGGACCGAGCCGGCCGCCAAGCCCGCCGGCAAGCCCGTCTCAGCGGAGCAGAAGCCCGCCTCGGGCAGCGGCGCCTTCACCTCTCCCGTCGACTCCGGCATCGGCACCGCCTACCGCGTCGCGGGATCCTCCTGGTCCAGCGGCTACCACACGGGCATCGACTTCCCGGTGCCCACCGGCACCAGCGTCAAGGCGGTCGGACCCGGCACGGTCCAGTCGGCCGGCTGGGCCGGGGCGTACGGCTACCAGGTCGTCATCAAGCACACCGACGGCCGCTACTCCCAGTACGCCCACCTGTCCGCGCTGGGCGTCAAGGCCGGCCAGCAGGTCTCCGGCGGCCAGCGGATCGGCCGCTCCGGCTCGACCGGCAACTCCAGCGGGCCGCACCTGCACTTCGAGATGCGCACCGGACCCGGCTACGGCTCCGACATCGACCCGCTGAAGTACCTCCGCGGGAAGGGCGTCGGAATCTGACCCCCGCACGTGCGGCGGCACGGCCGTGAGCAGGACCAGGCCGGCCGCCGCCACGGCGCCGCTCACCACCGCCGCGACCGCCCCGGCGGTCCCGTACCGGAACCCCTCGTCGAACAGCGAGATCCCCACCGCGGCGGCGACCACCGGGTTGACGACGGTCACCGTGGCCAGCGGGGCGGTCAGCCCCGCCCCCCGGTAGGCGGCCTGGGACAGCAGCAGCCCGCCCGCCGCCAGCACGGCGATCGCCGCGAGGTCCGGCCACAGCGAGCCCGGCGCCCCGGGGGAGAAGCCCTCGGCCACCGACTTCGTGAACACGGACCCCATCCCGAAGGCCGTACCGGCCGCCGCGGCCAGCAGCACGCTGCGCAGCACCACCCGCCGCATCCGCCCCGACGCCAGGACGAGCGCCGCCGCCCCGGCGGCCGTCACCGTCAGCAGCAGGCTCCGCTCACCGCCCGAGAGGGCCTGGTCCCCGCGGCCGTCCCCGCCCGTCAGGGCGAGCAGCCCGGCCAGGCCCGCCGTCGCCAGCAGCGCCCCGCGCCACGCCGCCGCGCCCACCCGGCGCCGTACGAAGACGGCCGCCATGGGAAGCGCGAACACGATGGTCAGCGCGCCGAGCGGCTGGACCAGGCTCAGCGGCCCGTACGCCAGCGCCACCACGTGCAGCAGTGCGCCGAGGCCGTTCAGTGCGACCGCCGCCCACCAGCCCGCACGGCGCAGCGGGGCGTAGGGGCGGTCCGGCGAACTCGCCGCGACGTGTTCCTGGACGATCGCACCCGCCGCGTAGGCGACGGCGGAGACCAGGCAGAGCAGAACCGACAGGGCCAGGGCACTCATGAGATCCACCATGCCCCAACGGGAGGCGCTCTTCATCCGTCCGGAGGAGTCTTGATCGCGGGCCGAGTCATCCTCCTGACATACACCAGCGGGAGTACGCGCAAGCCGCCCGACGGGGACGAAGACGCTTGATCCCTTCCATACCGTGACAGCCTGCTCGCGGTCGGTGAAGCCGGCGGGCACGGGTTTGGTTCCGGGCGTGTCGGATCCGTACAGTTGCGGTTTTGAGGACTTCCGCAGCAGGCGGACGCGGACGAGCGAGCAAGGAACGGCAGCGGCCATGACGGTGACCGAAGACAACCACGCATACGGGCCGGGCATCGACCCCGAGCGCCTCGCCGTCTGCCTCAGCGTGCTCGACGAGCTCGACAAGATCGACGTCGACCACCCCGACGCCATCACCGTACGCCGTGCCACCGCCGGCATCTACCGGACGGTCAAGCAGCGCCGCCGCCAGGAGCGCCGCGCCGCCAAGACCGCCAACGACAAGGCCGTCACCGAGGCGACCGCGACCGGTTCCGCCGAGCGCATCGACGACGAGACGGAGGGCATCCTGCCCTCCTCCGTGACCGAGGCCGGCCGGATCGCCGGGATACTCCAGCGCCCGCGCTCCTGCTACGTCTGCAAGACGCGGTACGTCGAGGTCGACTACTTCTACCACCAGCTCTGCCCGGCCTGCGCCGTCGAGAACCGCACCAAGCGGGAGGCCCGCGCCGACCTCACGGGCAAGCGCGCGCTGCTCACCGGCGGCCGGGCCAAGATCGGCATGTACATCGCGCTGCGCCTGCTGCGCGACGGCGCGCACACCACGATCACCACCCGCTTCCCCAAGGACGCCATCCGCCGCTTCAAGGCGATGGAGGACTCGGCGGACTGGCTGCACCGCCTCGAGGTCGTCGGCATCGACCTGCGCGACCCGGGCCAGTCCGTGGCGCTCGCCGAGCAGGTGGCCGGGGCCGGTCCGCTCGACATCCTGATCAACAACGCGACGCAGACGGTGCGCCGCCTGCCCACCGCGTACGCCGCGCTGGTCGAGGCGGAGGGCGCCCCGCTCCCCGCCGGCGAGCTCCCCGCCCACCACGTCATCGGTGCCTTCAACTCCGGCGCGGTCGACGGTCTGGCGGCGCTGCCCGTCGGCGTGAGCGGGCTCGAGGCGCAGAAGGTCGCCGACCTCGCCCTGGTCGCGGGCAACGCCAGCCTGGAGCGGCACCTCGCCGGTACCGCCATCGACGCGGGCGGCCTGCTGCCGGACGTCGTCGAGAGCAACACCTGGGTGCAGACCATCGACCAGATCTCCCCGGTGGAGCTGCTCGAGACCCAGCTGTGCAACTACACCTCGCCGTTCATCCTGATCAGCGCTCTGCGGCCGGCCATGGCCGAGGCCGCCCGGAAGGCGTCCAGCGGGCGTGCGTACGTCGTCAACGTCTCCGCGATGGAGGGCGTGTTCAGCCGTGGCTACAAGGGCGCCGGGCACCCGAACACGAATGCCGCCAAGGCCGCGATGAACATGGTGACGCGGACCAGCGGCCAGGAGATGTTCCAGACCGACCGCATCCTGATGACCTCGGTCGACACGGGCTGGATCACCGACGAGCGCCCGCACTTCGACAAGCTGCGCCTCGCCGAGGAGGGCTTCCACGCGCCCCTCGACCTGGTCGACGGCGCCGCGCGCGTCTACGACCCGATCGTCCGGGGCGAGGCCGGCGACGACCTGTACGGGGTCTTCCTGAAGGACTACGCCCCCGCCAACTGGTAGGCACCCCCCGCCTGAACACCCCCCGAGGGGCCGGCCGTCTCGTCGAGACGGCCGGCCCCTCACTCGTACGGGCGAACCCCGAACCGGATCGCACGGACCCGGCGGCGGCCGGTTCCAGCAGTGGTCACCGGCCCTCCCGCCGCCCCGGCGGAGCGCCGGAGCCGCCGTCCCGAGCGTCTGGCCGCTCCGGTGGGCGTGCGGGAGTTCCCCCGGCTCGCCGACACTGTCGACCGTGGGCAACCCCGACATAGCCGCACCGGCTCACTCCGCCGTCCGCGCGCACGCGCCACCGCCGCCGAGCAGATCGGCCCGGTGGACGTGCCGGCGTACGACTTCCGGGAACCGGGGCGAAAAACGATCGGTCCGGCGCGGATTTTACCGTTCCATCGAGCGGACCCCCGCTCATATGTGTACCCTAAGGCGCAAGGTGCCCCACCCGGGCGCCGCTCCACCACGGCGCCACCGCGTCCGGACGACCATCTGATTTCCCTCCTATCCGGCGCGCGGTCCCGCCCGCCGGGTTACGCGACACACAGGGAGTGCGCGGTGACTGAGACGAAGAAGCCCGAACCGACTCTGGAACGCACGGGGCGGGGGCCTGGCACGAGCACGCGGTCCGACGAACTCGGCAGCCTCGAGGTCTGGGCCCGATCCGCACCCATCCGGCTGGCGGGCTACGAGGACGACCTGGCGGAGCCGCACATCCTGCCCGGCATCGACTGACGACACGGGCACCGGCCCCCGGGCCGGATCCCTCCCCGCCCCCGCGCCCCACGGCGACGGGGGCGCGGCTTGCCCGCAGGCCCCGCCGCCGGTTCCCGCGGGCCCTACGCCGTCAGCGTCATCGCTGTTGGCGATCACGCCTTCTCACCCCCCGCCGCACCCGGCAGGGTCGGACGCATGAGACTTCTGATGCTGGGCGGGACCGAATTCGTCGGGCGCGCGATCACCGAAGACGCCCTGGACCGTGGCTGGGACGTCACCGTCTTCCACCGTGGACACCACGCGCCCCCGCCCGGAGCCTCCGTGCTGCACGGCGACCGCACCGCCCCCGGCGGGCCGGCCGCCCTGGCCGAGGGGGAGTGGGACCTCGTCGTGGACACCTGGGGCGGCGCACCCACGGCCGTTCGCGACAGTGCCCGCCTGCTGGCGGACCGCGTCGGCCGGTACACGTACATCTCCAGCCGCTCGGTGCACGCCTACCCCGCCCCGGCCGGTCTCGCGGAGGACGGCCCGCTGGTCGAGGGCTCGCCCGACGCCGGCTCCACCGCATACGCCGAGGACAAGCGGGGCGCCGAACTCGCCGCCCTGGACTCCTTCGGCGACCGCGCGCTGCTCGTGCGCGCCGGGCTGATCCTCGGCCCGTACGAGAACGTCGGCCGGCTGCCCTGGTGGCTGAACCGCGTCGCCCGGGGCGGCCCCCTCCTCGCTCCGGGCCCCCGCGAGCTGCCGCTCCAGTACATCGACGTACGCGACCTCGCGCGCTGGACCCTGGACGCGTCCGAGGCCGGGCGCGGCGGGGCCCACAACCTGGTCTCCCCGGTCGGCCACGCCACCATGGGGAGCCTCCTGGACGCCTGCGCCGCCGCCACCGGCACGGCGCTCGACCCGCGCTGGACCGACGCGGCCGTGATCCTGGAGGCCGGGATCGAGCCCTGGACCGAACTGCCCATCTGGCTCCCGGAAGGCGAACTGCACGACTACATGTTCGGCGCCGACGTCACCAAGGCCCTCGAGGCGGGCCTCGTCTGCCGGCCGGTCGAGGAGACCGTCGCCGACACCTGGGCCTGGCTCCGGTCGATCGGCGGAGTCGCCCCGCAGCGCCCCGACCGTCCGGAGAAGGGGATCTCCGCGGAACGCGAGGCGGCGCTACTCGGGCTCTGAAGAGGCGGCTTCCGCGAGACGCGTCGGCGCCAGGTACTCGCGCACCAGCCGGCGGTGCCACCAGGCGCCCGTCTCGCGCAGCTCCCGCCAGGTGGTGAACCGGTAGCGGTACAGCCTGGCCCGTACGAAGCGGGGCGGGGCGTCCGGGAAGGGATTGTGGCGGATCAGCCGCAGCGTGTCCCGGTCACCCGCCAGCAGCCGCTCCACGAACGGCCCGAACCAGTCCCGCGCGTAGCCGGGCGAGAGGGCCGCGAACCACATCAGCCAGTCGAGCCGCAGGTGGTACGGGGCGAACTGGCGCGGCATCCGGCGCGGTTCGCCCGGCTTGCCCTTGAAGCCGTACTCGCGCCAGTCGCCGTCCTCGTGGGGGACGCGGTCGGCGGTGCCCTCGACCACCACCTCGTCACGGGTCCGCCCGACGGTGCCGAAGGCCCCGTACGTGTTGACCAGGTGCAGCGAGTCGAAGGAGCGGTTCATCACCTGGCGGCGCGAGACCAGATTGGCCACGGGGCCGCGGCTCAGCACCAGCACCAGCACGGTCACGGCGCACACCAGGACCACGTACCAGACGGGCGCGCCCCGCGAGGCGGCGGCGGGCGGGGGACCCGCGAGCCCGGTGAAGTCCACCGCCGACAGCGCGAGCGTGATCGTCAGCCAGTTCAGCCAGGCGAAGTTGCCGGACAGTACCAGCCACAGCTGGGTGGCCACGATGATCCCGGCGGCGTACGAGGCCACCGGCTGCGGAGTGAACAGCAGGACCGGGAGCACCAGTTGGGTGAAGTGGTTCGCCGCGCACTCCACCCGGTGCAGCGGCTTCGGCAGACGGTGGAAGAACCAGCTCAGCGGGCCCGGCATCGGCTGTGTCTCGTGGTGGTAGTAGAGGCAGGTCAGCCGGCGCCAGCAGGCGTCGCCGCGCATCTTGATCAGCCCCGCGCCGAATTCCACCCGGAACAGCACCCACCGCAGCAGCCACAGCACCAGCACGGGCGGCCCGACCCGGGCGTTGCCGAGGAAGACCGCGAGGAAGCCGACCTCCAGCAGCAGGGACTCCCAGCCGAAGGAGTACCAGGTCTGGCCGACGTTGACGATCGACAGGTACAGCAGCCACAGCACCGCCCACATCCCCATGGCGGCGCCCAGCGGCACCAGGTCCCCCGCCCCGGCGGCGAGGGCGGCGGCCAGGGCCGCCCCGCCCCAGGCGCAGCAGGCGAAGAGCCGGTCGGAATAGCGCAGTTGGAACAGGCTGGGGGCGTGCCGGAAGGGCACGTACCGCACGTAGCGCGGGACGGGCAGCATGCCGTGCGCCCCGATCAGTGCCCGGAACTGCAGGGCGGCCCCGACGAAGGCGAAGACGTAGACGCCGGCCAGGGCCCGCTGGAAGACCAGCCGGCTCAGCCAGTAGCCGGGCGCGGTGAACCAGTCCATCGCCTCCAGTATCGGCCCCCGGCGCCCGGCTCGCGCGGCCGCGCCGTTCCCTCCGGGGGAACCCAAGGGGCGGGGCCGCCGGGGGCTTCGAACGCGTGCACCGGCCGACCCAGGCGCCGCGCCGCCCCGGACGGGCCCGGACCAGCGGCCCGGCGCTCCGGTTGCGGCGCCCGGGGACATGCGGCAGACAAGAGGGAGCAACCGGGGCGAAAAGGGAGAACAGCGTGAACGACCTGAACGACGTGCCCGCACCGACATCCCGTCAGGCAGCGCGCCGTCAGGCACCGCGCCGTCACGTACCCGTCCGCACGGCCCTCCTGGCCCTCCTCTCCCTGACCGCGGCCGGCTGCGGCGGCGCCGGGCCCGAACAGACCAAGGGACCGGTCCCCGAAAGCCAGGCGCTCACCCTCCAGCCCGTCGGAGCCGCCGGACCGGACCCCTTCACCCCTTCCTCCGCCACCGCCGAGTCGGCCCCGGTCCAGCCCCCGCTGCCCAACCCGAGCGGCCGGGGCATCCGCACGGTCGGCGCCGCCACCCCCGGCCTCTACGGCGGAACCAGCCGGCTCGGCAGCTGCGACGTGGAACGCCAGGTCGCCTTCCTCACCTCCGACGCCGCCAAGGCCCGCTCCTTCGCCCAGGCCACCAACATCGAACAGGAGAAGCTCCCGGACTTCCTGCGCGCCCTCACCCCGGTCGTCCTGCGCGCCGACACCCGCGTCACCAACCACGGCTTCCGCGACGGCCGGGCCGACGGCTACCAGGCCGTGCTCCAGGCCGGCACGGCCGTCCTCGTCGACGACCACGGCATGCCCCGGGTCCGCTGCGCCTGTGGCAACCCCCTCGGGCCGCCGCGTGCCCCCAAGGGGAGCCCCGTCCTCAAGGGCGACCAGTGGAACGGCTACCAGCCCACCCAGGTCATCGTCATCGAGCCGACCATCCGGACGATCAACCGGCTGGTCATCGTGAACATCGCCGACAACACCTGGATCGAACGGAAGGCGGGCGACGACGGGGCCCAGGACAAGCCCCCGAGAGCGCTTCCCCCCTACGATCCCGCCGACGGCATCCCCAACGGCCCCGCGACCCCGCCCGAGGACCCGCCCACCGACCCCTGCGCCCCCGCGAACCCCAACGGCCCCTCCCGCACCACCCCTCCGAACCCGCCGTCGGCCCCGCCCTCCGGCGCCCCCTTCGCGGGGCCCGCCGACCCGCCCGCCCCGCCCGCCCCGTCGGCCTCCCCCTGCCCGCCCGGGGCCGGTACCGTGCCGCGAGCGCCCGCTTCCCCGCAGGACCTCCCGAGCGGCGGCCTGCCCCCGTCCGACGGCCCCGCCGCCACCCCGCCCGACGCCGACGGCGACTTCCCGCGCGACCTCCCCGGCAGCGGCGCACCCGACCCGGGGCTGCCCCTGACCCCGGACGACGGCCCGGGCACCGGCAACGACCCGGACCTGCCCCCGGCCCCGGCCGATCCCGCCGATCCCGTCGCCCCCGACGGCCTGCCCGACGGGCAGCGGGAGACGGACCAGCCCGCCTACTTGGAGAGCGCCTGACGAGCCGCTGTGTCATGGTGGACCGGTGCCGAGCACCGTATCGCTGCCGGAGGACTGGCCCGCACACGCGGACCGGTCCCTGTCACTGAACCGGATGGGCAGTTTCGACTGGGACCTGGTCACCGGACTCATGCACATGGACGCGGCGGCCCTCGACGTCTTCGACACGACCCCGGACGAGTACGACGGACGGCCGGGATCGCTGTCCCCGCGCGTCCCGCCCGCCGAATCCACCCGGCTCGACGCCCTCGTCTCCAGCGCCCTCAAGAGCGGCGTCGACACGTACGGCGCGTACTTCCGCATCCGCTGCCGCGACGGGAACCTGCGCTGGACCCACACCCAGGGCCGGGTCATGCGCGGCGCCGACGGCCGCCCGTACCGGATCATCGGCATCGTCCGCGACGCGACCGAGGAACTGAGCCACTCCGCCGAACGCCTCGGGCTCGACGAGGAGCGCCGGCGCCAGACCTCCGTCGTCGAGAGCACCACCGCCGCCCTCGCCCACGCCCGGACCGTACGCGACGTCATCGACGTCATCGGCGACGCCCACGGCCTGGAGCGGCTCGGCTCCATGGGCATGGTCATGGGCCTGGTCGAGGCCGGCCGGATCCACCTGGTGGCCGAGGGCCCCGCCGACAGCTTCGTGCCCGGCACCCGCTACACCCGCGTGGACGAGCAGTACCCGATGAGCGAGGTCGTCCGCTCCCTCCAGCCCCGCTTCCTCGACTCCGCCGAGGAGTTCGCCGAGGGCTACCCGGACCTCTGGTCGAAGATCTCGGACATGAACATATCGGCCGCCGCCTACCTGCCCCTGATCGCGCAGGCCCGGCCGATCGGCGCGATCGGGCTGCTCTACCAGGACAAGGACGGCTTCAGCCAGGACGAGCGGAACCTCCTGGTCGCCCTGGGCAGCAGCATCGCGCAGAGCCTCCAGCGCGCCATGCTGCTGGAACAGGAGCACGACCTGGCCGAGGGCCTCCAGCAGGCCATGCTGCCCCGCCGGATCCCGTCCGTCCCCGGCGCGGAGATCGCCGTGCGCTACCGGTCCGCCCGGATGGGCCAGGACATCGGCGGGGACTGGTACGACGTCATCCCGCTGCCCGGAGGCCGGGTCGGCGCCGTCATCGGCGACGTCCAGGGACACGACACCCACGCGGCGGCCGTGATGGGCCAGCTGCGCATCGTGCTGCGCGCCTACGCCGCCGAGGGCCACTCCCCGGGCACCGTGATGGCCCGGGCCTCGGTGTTCCTGCACGAACTGGACACCGACCGCTTCGCGACCTGCACCTATGTGGAGGCCGACCTCTCCACCGGGGTGCTCCAGCTGGTGCGCGCCGGCCACCTCGACCCGCTCCTGCGCACCCGCGAGGGGGAGTGCTGCCGACTGCCGGTGGAGGGCGGGATGCCGCTCGGCCTCTCGGCGGAGTTCGGCCGGCTGGAGTACCCGGTGACGACCGTGGAACTGGACCCCGGGGAAACGCTCCTGCTGTGCACCGACGGGCTGGTGGAACAGCCCGGCGCCGACCTGGACGACGGCGTCAGCCTGCTGACCTCCCTGGTCCGGGGCGGTCCTGCCGACCTCCAGCGGCTCGCCGACCGGCTGTGCGAGGTGGTCGACGAGCGGGGCGGCGACGACGACATGGCCCTGCTCCTGCTGCGCCGCCACAGCGAGGACCCACGGCCCGGCGGCGGCCGGCTCCAGCAGCACGTGGCTCCCGGGGACCCCGAGGCGCTCGTCGCCGCCCGGCACATGATCGGCACGGCGGTCCGCTCGTGGGGCGCGCGGGACCGGGCCGACGAGATCGAACTGGTCGCCGACGAGCTGATCGTGAACGCCCTGATGCACACGGACGGCCCCGCGATCGTGACCCTGCGCGTGCTGGCCGGCCCGCAGCGGCGGCTGCGGGTGGAGGTGGAGGACCGCTCCAGCGCCCTCCCGCGCCGCCGCGAGGCGGGGGAGGCCGGGGTGTCGGGACGGGGCCTGATGCTGGTGGACCGGCTGGCGGACGTCTGGGGCGTGGAGCCCCGGGGCAGCGGCAAGTGCGTGTGGTGCGAGTTCGTGATGGCGTAGCCACCCCGCGGCTCCGGTCGCGGTGCGGCGGGCGGGGCGGGAGGCTGGGAGGGTGCCCGAACTGCCGGAGGTCGAGGCCCTGAGGGAGTTCCTCGACGAACACCTCGCCGGGCGGGTGGTCGCACGCGTCCTCCCGCTCGCGGTCAGCGTGCTCAAGACGTACGACCCTCCCCCGACCGCCCTCGAAGGGCAGCCCGCCGGACCCGCGGCCCGGTACGGCAAGTTCCTCGACCTGCGGATCGGCGAACTGCACCTCGTCACCCACCTCGCCCGGGCCGGCTGGCTGCACTGGCGGGAGACCCTGCCCGACCGGCCGCCCCGCCCCGGCAAGGGACCGCTCGCGCTGCGCCTGGCCCTGGAGGGCGGCGGCGGCTTCGACCTCACCGAGGCAGGCACCCAGAAGCGCCTGGCCGTCTACGTCGTGCGCGACCCCCAGGAGGTTCCGGGCATCGCCCGGCTCGGCCCCGACCCGCTCGCCGAGGGCTTCGACCGCGATGCCTTCGCGGCCCTGCTGGCCGGGGAGCGGCGGCAGATCAAGGGCGTGCTCCGCGACCAGAGCGTGATCGCCGGCATCGGCAACGCCTACAGCGACGAGATCCTGCACGCCGCCCGGGTCTCGCCCTTCAAGCTGGCGGCCTCCTTCGACGAGGAGCAGGTCACGCACCTCCACGGGGCCGTGCGGGACACCCTGCGGGCCGCCGTCGAGCGGGCGCACGGACTGGCCGCCGGGGAGCTGAAGGCCGAGAAGAGGAGCGGGCTGCGGGTCCACGGCCGGGACGGCGAGCCGTGCCCGGTCTGCGGGGACACCGTCCGCTCGGTGTCCTTCGCGGACTCCTCGCTCCAGTACTGCCCCACCTGCCAGACCGGGGGCAAGCCGCTCGCGGACCGCAGGCTCTCCCGCCTCCTCAAGTAGCCGGCGCGCTGCGTAGACTCCGGCACCATGGCCGAGCAGCAGCAGCAGCGGGAGATCGTGACCGGCGTTCCGCGCGGTGCCCGCCGCCCGCCCGCGCACACCCCCGCCCGCTCGGAGATCTCCGAGCAGACCAGCCTCGGCGCCACCTACGTACGGGCCCTGATGCGCAGCCAGCTGCGCGCCGGGCTGGGGGCGCTGGCGGTGCTCGCCCTGGTGCTCGGGCTGCTGCCGCTGGGTTTCCTGCTTCCCCGGGCGGTCGCGGGCCCGCTGGTCTGGGTGGCCCTCGGGCTGGCGGCGTACCCGGTGATGTGGCTGATCGCCCGCTGGTACGTGGGCCGGGCCGAGCGCAACGAGGCCGACTTCACGGGGCTGGTGACGGACCCGGCCGAGTCCGCCTGAACGGCCGCCTCCCCGGCGCGGACGGCCCTCGCGGGCGGAGGCGCCGGTCGGGAGGCAGCCCCTAGAACAGGTGCATGGCCAGGTGTCCCAGCGGCAGGCCGAGCTGCCAGGCCGGGGTCCAGACGCGGGCGTTCTCGTCCAGGGCCGAGGGGGTGTCGTGGCCGTGCCGGCCCGGGTCGAGGTTGGTGGCGAAGAGCTCCGTGCGGTCCAGCCAGCGCCATGCCGCCCGGGCCAGTTCGAGGTCCGGGTCCTCGCCGCGGCCGCGCTCGCGGGCCTCCTCGCCCAGGGCGAGGAACCGGGTGTGGACCCAGTCGCGCCAGGGGTGCCCGTACGCCGTCAGGGAGAGCCACTCGTCGAGCTGCGAGACCACCCGGATGCCGGAGAGCTCGCCGGCCGCGTCCGAGAGGTAGATCGTCAGCGCGAGCGTGTCGCGCCCGGCCCGGAACTCCAGCGTGCTCGCCGGGATCAGCCGGCCGGTGCGCAGCAGTTCGTCGGCGATGTACTCCGCGTAGAGCCACGCCATGGGCACAGCCAGTCCGCCGTCACTGGTGCCGTTCGTACCCTCGGGCTGCACCGTTCCACCCTCTCCCGCGTGTCGAGCCTGCCGCCGTCATCCCCGAGCCTTCACCGGACGGCTCGCGCGACGGGGGATGTTTACTCAACTTGCACGGACTGGTGCCCATTTCGGTGTGCTCCGTGTCCGGATCGTGCCCATCGAGGGCGTTCCCTGAGTGTTTCTCCACGGGCCCTGCGGCGGGACTCCCGGCGCGGGGGACCGGTCAGGCCCCGAGCCCGTACCCCTGGAGTCCCTTCCGCAGGGCGCGCAGGGCGTAGTACGTACGCGACTTGACCGTCCCGGCGGGGATGCCGAGCTCCGCCGCCGCCTCGGCCACCGAGCGGTCCCGGAAGTAGACCTGCATCAGCACGGCCCGGTGCTCGGGCCCCAGGCTGCCCACCGCCCGCCGCACGTCGATCGCGGTGACCGAGCCGGCCACCGCGTCCTCGGCGGCGGGTGCCTGCTCGAGTCCGTCGGGGTCGACCTCCTGCGGCCGCGACAGCCGCGCCCGGCGGGCGTCGATGGCGAGCCGCCGGGCCACCGTGAACAGCCAGGGCCGCATGGAATCGTGCCCGGTCGCCAGCACCTCCGGGTGCTGCCAGACGCGTACCAGGGTCTCCTGGACGAGGTCCTCGGCGCGCTGGGCGTCCCCGGCGGTCAGGCCGAGCAGGAAGCCGAACAGGGCCCGCCCGTGGTCGCGCTGGAGTTCGGCGAGCGCCTCGGGTTCCGTGCGCTGAAGGGTGGGGGAGGGCGACACGAGTGCTCCTTCCGGGTCCGGGGGTCCGCCGGGGTGCCGGGCTCGCGGGCGGGCCGGGCCGTCCGCCGGGCCGTGGGCCCGGGCTGCGGGCCGCGGGCGGTGGACCGGCCGTGGGCCGGCCGCCTGCCGGGCTGTGGCGTCCCACTCACCCTCACCTGCACGGAGCCGCCCGGGAACCGTCCGGCGGGGGCGTTGCGCCCAAGGCCCCGGGTCGTCCGGTGGGCGGCCGTGCCGGGCGACGAACGGTCGAACGGCGCGGCGAACGGCCATGGGCCGTCGGAGGGGGAAGAAGGCCCGCGGACGGCGCCGATCCTTGACTTGCGCCCCCTTCTCCTATGGATTTCGGGTGATCCGACAGTCCTATAAAAGGGAGCTGGGACAGATGACCAAGCACACCCGGCAGGCCCTCGCCCTGCTGTCGGCCCTCCTGCTCCCGGCGTCGGCGGCCGGCTGCTCCACCGAAGGGGACCGGACCCCGGCCCGCCTCGGCCCCAGTGCCGCCGTGGCCCCCGCCGCGAAGGGGTTCACCCTGGTCGCGAGCGGCGACGTACTGCCGCACACCTCGGTCATCAACCGGGCGGCGGCCGACGCGGGGGGCGACGGCCACGACTTCCGCCCCATGTTCTCCGGGGTCAAGCCCGTGGTCTCGGCCGCCGACCTGGCCCTGTGCCACATGGAGACCATCTACGGCGAGGACGACGGCCCCTTCAGCGGCTACCCGGCCTTCGTCTCCCCGCCCACCGTCGCCGACGCCCTCAAGGACGCCGGGTACGACGGCTGCTCCACGGCCTCCAACCACACCCTGGACGACGGCGCCGAGGGGATCGAACGGACCCTCGACCGCTTCGACAAGGTCGGCCTCGGCCACGCCGGCTCCGCCCGCACGGCCGCCGAGGCGGCACGGACCACGCTCTACCCGGCCGGTTCCGCGAAGGTCGCGCACCTCGCGTACACCTACGACACCAACGGCTACCCCATGCCGGACGGCCGGCCCTGGGCGGTCGGCCTCATGCGCCAGGACAAGATCGTCGCGGACGCGCGCGCCGCCCGGAAGGCCGGCGCGGACGTGGTGCTGGTCAGCCTCCACTGGGGCACCGAGTGGCAGACCGAACCCGACGGGACACAGCTCTCCCTGGGGAAGGCGCTCACCGCGTCGCACAGCGGCGGCCGCCCCGACATCGACATGATCCTGGGTACGCACGCGCACGTCCCGCAGGCCTACGAGAAGGTCAACGGGACCTGGATCGTCTACGGCATGGGCGACCAGGTCGCCGGCGAGATGTTCAACCACTCCGGCGCGCGCGACATGCGCGGCAACTACGGCTCCATCGGCCGCTTCACCTTCACCCCGCCCGCCGCCCCCGGGCAGCGCTGGCGGGTGGTGAAGGCCGAGTTCGTCCCGCAGATGATGGACCTGTCCCTCGGCAGGGTCGTCAACCTGCCCGCAGCCCTCGCCGCCTACCCCGGCGACGAGGAGTACGAGAGCGCCGACGAGGCCGTCACGGAGGCCGTGCTCAGCCGCGGCGCCGCCAAGGACGGCCTGAAACGGGCCCGGTAGCCCCCGGGGCGCACCTCGAAGACGTCCTTCAGCCGCTCGGCCGAGGCGCCGCCCCCCGGCGACGACTCGAATCCCGTCTCCCCGTGCTCCGTCGCCCTCCCGAGGCCATCGGGCTCGGCGCGCGGACCGGCGCGGCCCTCCCTACAGTGCCAAGCATGAGTGCCACGCTGGACGAGACCCGCGGGACCCGCAAACGCTTCCTGCACCGGGTCCCGGACGCCTTCGGGGCGTTCTTCGGGTCGCTGGGGCTGGTGTGCGCGCTGCTGGCGCTCTCCCCGGCGCTGCGCAGGCTCCTGCGGCCCGCGGTCCGCTTCCTCGACGACTTCGTGGTGCCGGTCAGCGAGAACCTCGCGTACGCCGTCTTCCTCTTCCTCCTCGCCGCCGCCCTCGGGGCCCGCAAGAAGGTCGCCTGGTGGATCGTCGTCACCTACCTGGCGCTGCTGATCCTGGTCGACCTGCTGATCATCGCCGACGGGGACTTCTGGGTCGGCGGCCCCTCGATGGTCCTCGCGGTGGCCGCGCTCGGCATCCTGGTCGCCGCCCGCGGGGAGTTCTACGCGGCCTCGCGCCCCGGCGCCGTCTGGCGGGCCATGCTCGTGCTCGGTCTCGGGCTGCTCGGTGCCGTTCTCCTCGGCTGGGCCCTCGTCGCGCTGTTCCCCGGCACCCTGCCGAAGGGCCAGTGGCTGGACTGGGCCGCCAAGCAGGTCTTCGGCGGGCTCTTCTCCGCCCGGGAGTTCGACGGCCGCCCGGCCCGCCCGCTCTCCTTCCTGCTCGGCCTCTTCGGCGCCCTCGCCCTCCTGAACGCGGCCTCCACCCTGTTCCGCTCGCAGCGGCTGACCGCCGCCCTGCACGGGGACGAGGAGCCCCGGATCCGGGCCCTCCTGGGCGCGTACGGACGGGCCGACTCCCTCGGCTACTTCGCCACCCGGCGCGACAAGGCCGTCGTCTTCGCCCCGAACGGCAAGGCCGCCGTCACGTACCGCGTCGAGGCCGGCGTCTGCCTGGCCAGCGGCGACCCGGTCGGCGACCCAGGCGCCTGGACCCCCGCCATCGACGCCTGGCTGGCCGTCGCCCGCCGCTACGGCTGGCAGCCGGCCGTGATGGGCGCCTCCGAGGACGGGGCGACCGCGTACGCCCGCTCCGGCCTGAGCGCCCTCCAGCTCGGCGACGAGGCGATCCTGCACGTCGCGCGCTTCGACCTCGACGGCCGTGACATGCGGGTCACCCGGCAGGCCGTCAACCGCGTCCGGCGGGCCGGCGCCACCACCGTGATCCGCCGCCACTCGGCCCTCACCGAGGAGGAGATGCGGACCATCGTCGACCGGGCCGACCGCTGGCGGGACACCGAGACCGAGCGCGGCTTCTCCATGGCCCTGGACCGGCTCGGCGACCCCGCGGACGGGGACTGCCTGCTGGTCGAGGCCTTCGACGCCGGCGGCGAGCTGATCGCCCTGCTGTCCTTCGTCCCCTGGGGCAGGGACGGCATCTCCCTCGACCTGATGCGCCGCGACCGCTCCGCCCCCAACGGGGTCATGGAGTTCATGGTGGCCGAGCTGTGCGCGGCCGCCCCCGGCCTCGGCGTGCGCCGGATCTCCCTCAACTTCGCCGTGTTCCGCGCCGCCTTCGAGGAGGGCGGGCGGATCGGCGCGGGACCGGTGCTGAAGCTGTGGCGCCGCCTGCTGCTGTTCTTCTCCCGCTGGTGGCAGCTGGAGGCCCTGTACCGCTCCAACGTCAAGTACGGCCCCGAGTGGTACCCGAGGTTCCTGTGCTACCAGGACGCCGGCTCGCTCGCCCGGGTCAGCCTCGCCTCGGGCATCGCCGAGGGCTTCGTCTCCGTACCGAGCATGCGCAGGCTGTGGGGCAACGGCCACGCCAAGGGGCTCACCGCCCCCGCCAACACCGCCGGGCTGCCCTCCATCGACTCCCTGGGCCTCGGCCTCGTGGGGGAGGGCGGCGAGCGGGCGCCGGCGGAACGGCTGCCCGAGCAGGTCCGGGTGCGCCACGCCAAGCTGGACCGTATCCGGGCCGCCGGAACCGACCCCTACCCGGTCGGGATCCCGCAGCGCACCCACACCGCTGCCGCGCTGAGGGCCGCCCACCCGGGCCGGACCCCCGGCAGCCGCACCGGCGAGCGGGTCACCCTCGCCGGGCGGGTGATGGTCGTACGGGACCTCGGCGGCGTCGTCTTCGCCGTGCTGCGCGACTGGACCGGCGACGCCCAGCTGATGTTCACCCGTGACGAGTCCGGTTCCGACGTGCTGGACGCCTTCACCTCCCAGGTCGACTTCGGCGACCACGTGGTGGCCACCGGCGAGGTCGGCGCGAGCCGCGGCGGGGAGCCCTCCGTGGTGGTCGGCGCCTGGCAGCTCACCGGCAAGTGCCTGCGCCCCCTCCCCGACAAGCGCAAGGGCCTGGCCGACCCGGAGGCCCGGGTCCGGCGCCGCTATCTCGACCTCGTCGCCAGCCCCGACGCGCGGGACGTCGTACGGGCCCGCTCCAGCGCGGTGCAGGCCCTGCGCCAGGGGCTGCTGGACCGCGGCTACCTGGAGGTCGAGACGCCGATGCTCCAGCAGATCCACGGCGGGGCCAACGCCCGGCCGTTCCGCACCCACATCAACGCCTACGACCTCGACCTCTATCTGCGCATCGCGCCCGAGCTGTACCTCAAGCGGCTGTGCGTCGGCGGCATGGAGAAGGTCTTCGAGATGGGCCGCACCTTCCGCAACGAGGGCGTCTCCTACAAGCACAACCCCGAGTTCACGATGCTCGAGGCCTACCAGGCCTTCGCCGACTACGACGTGATGCTGGACCTCACCCGGGAGCTGATCCAGGGCGCGGCGACGGCCGCCTTCGGCTCGCCGGTCGCGCACAGGGCGGGCCCGGACGGCAAGCTCGCCGTCCACGACATCTCCGGGCCCTGGCCGGTCAAGACGATGTACGGGGCCATCAGCGAGGCGCTCGGCGAGGAGGTCGACGCCGATACGGAGGAACACCTGCTGCGCGCGCTGTGCGACCGGGCGCACGTTCCGCACGCGCCCGGGGACACCCGGGGCGACGTGGTGCTGGAGATGTACGAGCGGCTGGTGGAGGAGCGCACCCAACTGCCCACCTTCTACAAGGACTTCCCGACCGAGGTGTCCCCGCTGACCCGGCAGCACCGCAAGGACCCCCGGCTGGCCGAGCGCTGGGACCTGGTGGCCTTCGGCACCGAACTCGGCACCGCCTACTCGGAGCTGACCGACCCCGTCGAGCAGCGCCGGCGGCTGACCGCCCAGTCACTGCTGGCGGCGGGCGGCGACCCGGAGGCGATGGAGCTCGACAACGACTTCCTCGACGCCCTGGAGTACGCGATGCCGCCCACCGGCGGGCTCGGCATCGGCGTCGACCGGCTCGTCATGTTCCTCACGGGCCTGACGATCCGCGAGACGCTGCCGTTCCCGCTGGTACGACAGGGCTGATCAGGGGGGCGGCTGGTCCGAGGGGGTGACGGGAGCGGGGCGCGTCCGCGCCCCTCGACATCTTCCGCGATGTCGTTGATACGTAGTAATAATGAAAAATGACGAGCCGACAGTGGGGCGGCGCGTGCTCCTGCGCACCGCCGTCTTCCTCGGAATCGCCGCCGCCTCCGGACTGCTCACCGCCGGCGAGGACGGCGCCGGGGGCGGGGCCACGGCCGGCGCCCCCGCTCCCGGCGCTCCCGGCGCCCCCGGAGCACCCGGGCTGCGCCCCGAAGGGCCCCCGGACAAGTCGTACCGGCTGCGGCCCATGACCGCCGAGGCCCCCGCCCGGCCCCCCGTCGCCAAGCCCGCCGTCCGCACCCGGCCCATCCTGGAGCTGCCGGCCGACCCGAGCACGGGCAGCGCCATGGTGCTCACCTTCGACGACGGCCCCGACCCCCGCTACACCCCGGCCGTCCTCGACACCCTCGCCCGGTACGGGGTGCGCGCGATGTTCTTCGTCTGCGGGGAGATGGCCACCGAGAACCGCGACCTGCTGCGCAGGATGGCCGCCGAGGGCCATGTCATCGGCAACCACACCTGGACGCACCCGCTCATCCCCACGCTCGGCCGGTCCGCCCTCGAAGCCGAGATCGGGCGCACCAGCGAGGTCGTCCAGCAGGCCGTGGGGCAGGCCCCCCTGTGGTTCCGGGCGCCGTACGGGGCGTGGAACCGGGCCGCCTTCGAGATCGGTGCCGAGCTCAACATGGAGCCCTTCGCCTGGACCCTGGACACCCTCGACTGGAAGGAGCCGGGGAGCGCCACCATCATCTCCAGGGTGCTCTCGGGCGCCGGGCCGGGGGTGATCGTGCTGAACCACGACGCCGGCGGCGACCGTTCGCAGACCGTCCGGGCGCTGGAGGCGTACCTGCCCCAGCTGCTCGGGCGCGGCTACCGGATGACGCTGCCGACCCGCTGAGGCGCCGGCCGCGCGCTTCCCCGGCGGCCCGGGGGAGCGCGGGGCCGCCGGGGGGCGTCGGTGAATCGTTCCGTCAGCGGGCCGCCACCATCCGGGCGAAGACGACCACGTTGCCGTCGTAGCCCTTGGCCTTGGAGTAGCTGCCACCGCAGGTGATCACGCGCAGCTCCGGATGGCCGGTGTCCCCGTACACCCGCGAGCCGGGGAAGGCCTCCTTGGAGAACACCTCCACCCCGTACACCTCGAAGACGGCGGTCCGCCCGTCGTAGCGCTCCACCTCGATGCGGCTCCCGTGCCTGAGCGCGCCGAGCCCGTAGAAGACCGCCGGGCCCTGCGCGTTGTCCACGTGGCCCACGATCACCGCGGAGCCCTGCTGGCCCGGCGAGATGCCGTTGAGGTACCAGCCCGCCAGGTTGCGGTCCTGGGGCGGCGGGGCGTCGATGTAGCCCTGCGCGTCCAGCCCGACCGTCATCACCGGCGCGTCCACGTTGATCGTCGGAATCCGGATGCGCTGGACCGACGAGTGTTCCAGCACCTCCAAGTCCGCCGGCGGGGTGGGCGCCGCGGCCGGCAGGTGGTCCGCGCGCGCGGCGACCGCCGCCGCGGCGGCGGGCTGTGGCGGCCCGGCCTCGGCGTTCGCCCCGTTCCTCATCATGGCGAGGCCGCTGAGCATGACCAGCGCGAGCGCTCCCCAGGGGGAGCGTCTCCTCGGCCGCTGCTCGTACTCGTCCTCGGTCATGGCTCTCCCTTCCCGACGCGGGGGTCCCGACCCGCGTTCCAGTCCCTCCCCGGTACGCCCTTCTTCACGCACGCTAAGGGTGCACGCCCGGGACGGCGATCGGGGAAGGGGCGAACGGGTGGTGCGTCCGGTTGGGGTGCGTCCATCCAGGTATTCGTCACATAAATGACTGACGGCTCATGACCTGCGGATCCGTCAGATGATCTTCACGCGCTCCGGCGTGTCGCTCAACCGGGCGGCCCAAAGACGGAAATGCGCTGGTTGCGCCGTGCCCCGAGGGTTCGTGATGGGAGGCGTTCTCGTCGATCTGCCCGGGCCACCGCTCCGGGGCGCTTCCCGCTGGAGGTTCCACCATGCGTGTTCTGCGCGCTCTCACCGTGACCGCGGGCGCCTGCGCCGCGATCGGTCTCAGTGCCCCGTTCGCCGGCGCGAACCCGCCGCAGGGCGGCGGCAACGGGCCCAGCAACGTCACCGTCAACCCGTACTCCGTGCACCAGGGCGCCTCGATGCAGGTCAGCGCCGCGGGCTGCGGCCACGGCGGCACGGTCTGGTCGAACGGCAACTTTCCGCAGACCAACCTGTCGGCCGGCTCCATCGGCTTCGCGACCGTCCGCATCTTCAACCACGCCTCGCCCGGCAACCACACGCTGTCGGTCAAGTGCCACGACAACAGCCTGGTCGCCACGCACCGGTTCACGATCCTGCCGGGCAACGGAGCGCAGGGCGGCATCGGCGGCTCCATCGGCCCGTCCGCCGCCGAGACGGCCATCGGCGCCGGGCTCGTCGGCATCGCGGCGGTCGGCGCGGGTGCGCACGTGATCCGCCGCCGCCGTCCGGCCGGCTCCCGGGGCTGACGCGCCCGCGAGCCGCGGCCACGGGCCGCCCCGGGTCCGCGACCCGGGGCGCGACCGGTGGTTCCGCGGTGGGGCGGGGGTTTCCGGGGCCTTGTGAGACTCCGGGGGCTCCTGGGGTGTCCGGGGCTCCTGGGGGTCACGGGCGCTCCGGAGGCATGGGCACTCCCGGGGCTCCGGGGAGAGGCGCGGTGCGGGCTCAGTGGCCGCGGGCCGGCCGGCGGCGGCGCAGGGCGTACGCCGTTCCGCCCGCGGCGGAGAGGAACAGCGCGGCGCCCGCCCCCAGTTCCACGGCGTCCATCCCGGCCACGCTGCCGCCGAGACCGCCCCGCACCCCGAGGGTGGCCGCGGCGCTGCGGGAGGTTTCGGCGGAGCCGCGCGCGGTGGGCGGGATCCGCGCGGCCGGGGCGGTGCGGACGGGGACGGGGGTGGTGCGCGCCGGGGCTGGGGTGGTGGTGCCCGGCCGGATGCCGGTGGTGGTGCCCGTGGTCGGGGTGGGCCGGACGCCGGTGGTGGAGCTGGTGGTGGGCGTCGTCGTACCGTCGGTGATGGTGAGGTCGGCGGAGCCGTTCTCCCCGTTGCAGGTGAAGGTGACGGAGTACAGGGCTCCGCGCCGGGCGTCGCGGTCCACCGTGACCCGGGCCGTCTGCCCGCGCGCGATGCTCACGGTGTCGAAGGCGCCGGAGGAGGCGGTGGCGTACGCGGCGTCGCAGCCGGTGACGGAGAGCACCACTTGGCCGCCGGGGGCGACCGTGGAGGGAGTGACGGCGAAGCCGAAGGAAGTGACCTGCGCGGCCTCGGCCGCCACGGCGGCGGGCACGCCGAACGCGCCGGACGCGAGGAAGGCGCCGGCGCTGAGCAGGACGGTGGCGGAGCCGCGTATCGCACCCATGGTGGGTCCTCCGGATCCCCGAGGAGCAGTCGCGCAGCGTTTCCGCACGTGGGGGTCGTGCACCTCGATGTCCGCCACGCTAGGCGCCGGTCCGGTGACCCGCGATCAGGAACGGGCGAATGGGGCATGGCCCTGGGCCGAACCGGCGACGGGGGCCCGCCCCCGGTTTCCCGGCAGCGGGCGCACGTTCAGCTTTTCAGCCCCAGGTGCGGGAACTGGGCGAGGAAGGGCTCGGCGGTGGCGGAGATCCCTCGCCCGAAGGGCGCGTCGAAGTCCCAGATGAGGAAGAGCAGGAAGGCGATCAGCGCGCTGAACAGGCCGGCCAGCAGCATTTCGCGGAAGGAACGGCGGATCTGCAGGGTGAAGATCAGGCCCACCGTCACCATGGCCCCGGCGATCAGCCCGAACCACACCACGCCGGGCATGGTGGCGCCGGCGCTCTGGCCGCGCGAGTTGCGGGCGTCGTCCACGAGCGCGACCTGGTCGACGAGCGGCTGGTAGGCCTGCCCCTCGTGGTCGGTACGCGGCTCGTAGTCGGTGACGTCCCTGCGGATCGTCTCCAGCAGTTCCCCGCTGCGCTCGGTGATGACCCCGCTGTCGGCCATCTTCCGCCATTCCGTCTCGACCACGTAGGTCACGTACGCGTCGACGTCGGAGCGGATCTTCGTGCGCACCTCGGCCGGGTAGACCTGGGAGCGGACGCTGATCTCGTGCAGGGCCTGGGCTTCCTGGCGTACGTACTCCTGGGCGGCCCCGCGGGCCTCCCAGACGCCCGCGATCGCCAGGCCCAGGACGATCGCGTAGATCACCCCGATCATCATCGTCATGTACTCGATGACGTCGGGGGTTTCGTTCGGATCGTCGTCCTCGCCGATCCTGCGGTGGTTAAAGAAGGCGATGGACAGCACCACGGCGCAGGCCGCGGCCATCGCGAGGGACAGGACGAGCCATTCCGACAAGACGACTCCCGATCGGTGAGCGGTGGGCGGTGGGCGGTGAGCGAGTGGGCGGGCTAACGCGGGCGCAGCGCGACGATCGCGAGCACGGCCGGGGCGGCGGTCATGAGGGTGAAGGTGACCGGTGAGATGTGGTGCTCCACCGGCTTGCGGGTGCGCGTGTGGTACGCGGGACGGGCCACGGGCCTGGGCACGGGAGCCGGAGCCGTCGCCGATGGCGGTGCCGGTGCCGGTGGCTCGGGCGCGGGCTTCGGCGGCGGCGCGGCGGGTGCGGCGCGCACCGGGGGCGGTGGCGGCGGTGGCGGGGGCGGCTTGGGCGCCGCCGGCGGCGGCTTCGGGGCGGGCACGGGCGGCGCGGGGGCCGGTTCGGGCGGCGGTGGCGGCGGGGTGGGCTTCGGCGGTGGCGGCTTCGGCGGCGGAGGGGGCGTCGGCGGTGGCGGCGGCTTGGGGGTCGGCTTGGGCGGGCAGGGCGGGGGCGGAGGCGGGCAGTGGTGCGCGCCGGAGTGGCCCTCGCCGCGGTGGCCGCGGGCGTGGCCGTGGCCGTGGCCGCCGTGATGTCCGCCACCTCGGCCGGCCCCGGCGCCGCCGCTGCCCGCGTAGGCGTACAGCTCGACGGCGGGTCCGCCGTCCGCGGCGCCGATCGTCGCGTAGGCGCAGCTATCGGCCACGGCCGGCGTGGCGGAGAGCGCCGCCCACAGCAGGACCGGGACCGCCAGCAGGCGTCTGGCACAGGCTCTGTTCACTGGGGGAGCATGGGCCCGCGCGCGCCCGCGCACGCGGGGCGTTGGTGTCGGTTCGCCTGATCGGGTGGAGCGTGGAGCGTAGATGTTTGAGCCAGCTTTGGATCGCTTCTGATCGCTCGCAGTCGAAATCTCAAATGGTATTTGTCGGTTTCTTCTTCATCGCTGGCGGGGGCCGCACGTGCCTTTGGTGTGTGACCAAGAACGGACCGCCAATTTCCGCTTTTGCTCGCCCTGTTGGGAAATGATCAGTACATTCGGCTCGGACAGCAGTCCGACCACCGTCCCACCCCCGGACGAACCCGCCCGACCATGGCACGACGAGGCTTGGAGACCCCGATGGAACGCCCCGCCTGGGCCCCGCCGGGCATCGACATATCGGTGCCCAGCGTGTCCCGCATCTACGATTACTACCTGGGCGGCTCCCACAATTTCGAGGTCGACCGCCAGGCGGCCCGCCGCGCCATGGAGTTCATGCCGGGCCTGCCCAAGATCATGCAGGCCAACCGGGCGTTCATGCGCCGCGCCGTCCGCCACGCCCTGGCCGAGGGCGTCACCCAGTTCCTCGACATCGGCTCCGGCATCCCGACCTTCGGCAACGTCCACGAGGTCGCCCGCGCCGCCAGCCCCGAGGCCCGCGTGGTCTACGTGGACCACGACCCGGTGGCCGTGGCCCACAGCCGCGCCGTCCTGGCCGGGGACGACCGCACCGGTGTCGTCCCCGCCGACCTGCGCAAGCCGCAGGACATCCTCGGCTCGCCCGAGGTGGGCCGGCTGCTGGACCTCGAACGGCCCGTCGCCCTGCTGCTCGTCGCCGTCCTGCACTTCCTGGAGGACACCGACCAGCCGTACGACTCCGTCGCCGAGCTGCGCGACGCGCTGGCCCCGGGCAGCCTGCTGATCCTCACCCACGCCTCCTACGAGGGCATCCCGCTCACCGAGGACGTCGCGGGCGAGGTCGTCGGCGTCTACCGGGACATCCGCAACCCGCTGGTCATGCGCAGCCACGAGCAGATCACCGGCTTCTTCGACGGGTTCGAGCTGCTGGATCCCGGCCTGGTGTCCATGCCCGAGTGGCGCCCCGAACGCATCGGGCCGCTCGAGGACGGCGAGGAGCCCGAGGACCCGTACGCGTTCTCGGGCTACGGCGGCGTGGGACGCAAGGCGTGAGACTCCCCGCTCCGACACCCCCGCCCGCCGGCCCCCGCCCCGCGGGCCGTGCCCCTGCCAGCCCAGGCCCCATCAGCCCAGGCCCCATCGGCTCCGGTCCGGCCGGCTCCGGTCTGGTCGGCTCCGGCCCCCTTGCCTCCGGTCCTGTGGGCCCCGCGGCTGCTGTTCCCGGCCCGGTCGGCCCCCGTCCTGCCGGCCCGCGGGAGGGCCGGGCACCGCTGCGCGAGCCGCGCAGCGGGCTGGAGGACCGCATCGCCCGCTTCGCCACCATCTGGGGCCGGGCCATCTTCCCCGTCACCGCGACGTCCCTGACGCGCCCCGAGTTCGAGCAGCACCTCGTGCCCCTCGCCCGGACCCTGACCGAGGCCCTGCACGCCCGTCCCTTCGACGCGTCTGTCGCGCAGCGCGTGGGCGCCGAGCTCGTCGCCGTGCACTGCACCGACCCGGAGGCGCTCGCCGGCACCCTCGGGGTGGTCGAGTCCTACCTGGTGCTCTACTGCGGCCCCGACGGGCCTGACGGCGCCGGCACGGACAGCACCGAGGAGTACCGGTCCCGCTGCGCCCGGCTCCAGCACGGCATCGCGGCCGGCTTCGCCCGCGCCCTGCGCGAGCGCACCCTGCGGGAGCAGGAGGCCATCGCCCGTTCCGCGCTGACGGCCCGCAGTGACGCCCAGCAGGCCCTGCACGCCAGCGAGGAACGCTTCCGGGCGGTCTTCGAGGGAGCGGCCGTCGGCATCGGCATCGCCGACCTGGAGGGCAACGTCCTCGAGGTCAACGACGCCCTGCTGAAGATGTTCGGCGGCCTGGAGGGCCACGTTCGCAGCCGGAACGTCAGCGAATGGGGCCACCCCGACGACACCCCGCACGTCTGGCGGATGTACGGGGAACTGGTCCGCGGGGAACGCGAGCACTACCGCGTCGAGAAGCCCTACTACCGGCACGACGGCACCGTGCTGTGGACCAACCTGACGGTGTCCCTGCTGCGCGACGCCAACGGCGTGCCCCAGTACCAGCTGGCCCTGATGGAGGACACCACCGAACGCCGGCTGCTCAACCTCCGGCTGCGCTACGAGGCCACCCACGACGCCCTCACCGGTCTGCCCAACCGGACGCTCTTCTTCGAGCGGCTGGAGAAGGCACTGGCAGGCGCCCCCGGCAGCCGCTTCGGCCTGTGCTACCTGGACCTCGACGGCTTCAAGGCGGTCAACGACAGCCTCGGCCACTCGGCGGGGGACCGGCTGCTGGTGGAGGTCGCCGACCGGCTGCAGAGCTGCGCCACCGGACCGGGCGAGGTCGTGGCCCGCCTCGGCGGTGACGAGTTCGTGGCCCTCACCACGGGGCCCGCCGCCGGCACGGACGAGGATCCCGGGGACAAGGTGACCGACCTGGCGGTGCGCATCCTGTCGGCGCTGTCCACCCCCATCCGGCTGGAGGGCCGGGAGCTGTCGGTGCGCGGCAGCATCGGCATCGTCGAGGGCCGCGCGGGGGAGCGCACCCCGGCGGAGGTGCTGCGCAGCGCGGACATCACCATGTACCGGGCCAAGGCGGCCGGCGGAAACCGCTTCGAGTTCGCCGACGCGGAGGCGGACGCCCGCGCCATCACCCGGCACGGCCTGACCAACGCCCTGCCGGCGGCGCTGGAGCGCGGCGAGTTCTTCATCGAGTACCAGCCCCTGGTGCACATGCACGACGGCAGCGTCCACGGCGCGGAGGCGCTGGTGCGCTGGTCGCACCCCCAGTACGGGGTGCTCGGCCCGGACCGTTTCATCCCGCTCGCCGAACGGACCGGGCTGATCGTGCCGCTCGGCCGCTGGGTGCTGGAGGAGTCCGTCCGCCAGGCCCGCAACTGGCAGCGCCAGCACGGCGGAGCGGCCCTGCGCGTCAACGTCAACCTCTCGCCGACCCAGCTCCACCATCCCGGTCTGGTCGCCGACACCGTCCGCGTGCTGGAGACCTTCGGGCTGGCTCCGGGTGCCCTGTGCCTGGAGGTCACCGAATCGGCGCTGATCGGCGCCGACGACGAGCTCCTCGAGCCGCTGCGCCGGCTCGCCGCGCTCGGCGTGGACATCGCCCTCGACGACTTCGGTACCGGCTACTCGAACCTCGCCAATCTGCGCCGCCTCCCGGTCAGCGTCCTGAAACTGGACCGCTCCTTCACGCAGGGGATGCAGCAGCAGCCGGCCAACCCCGTCGACGTCAAGATCGTGGAGGGCATCGTCGCCCTGGCCCACAGCCTCGAACTGGCGGTCACGGTGGAGGGGGTGGAGACCGGCGTCCAGGCGGCCCAGCTCCGTGCCCTCGGCTGCGACACCGCCCAGGGCTGGTACTACGCCCGCCCCGGGGCCCCGGACCGGATCCACGCCCTCACCCTCTCGGACGCCGTCCCCACCCCCTGAACCGGAGCCCCGGCGAGGGTGTCGGCGGACCGCCGGACCCGGCCGGGGCCGCGCCGGAACGGTGTCCGGCGCCCGAACGACGGGTCCGGCGCCCGGTCTGGCGGGGCCGACGGCCGAACGGCGGGGCCGCGCGCCGGTACGACCCTGCCGGGCGCGAGCCGGTGCCGCGCCCCGGTGGCAGGGTGCCCCGAGGGCGCTCGCCCGGGTCAGCCCATGCCGGCCTCCGTTCCGCGGCCGGGCTCGCGCACCGCGGCCATGACCCGCCGATGCCGCTCCGAGGTGTCCGCCAGCACCCGCGCGGCCGCCGGCAGCCGCTCGGCCTCGTAGACGTCGAGCACCTGCGCCCCGGCTTCCCCGGTGAGGGCCGCGCCCAGAGTCCGGCCGAGGGCTACCGCGTCCTGGATGCCGGTGTTCATTCCGAGCCCGCCTGCCACCGAGTGGACATGGGCGGCGTCCCCGGCGAGGAAGGCCCGGCCCTCCCGCAGCCGCGTGGCCATGCGGACGTTGACCCGCCAGGTGGAGAGCCAGGTCGCCCGGGTCAGCCGTATGCCCTCCATCCGGGCGTGCCGGTCGAAGAGCCGCTGGAAGCCCTCCAGCGACGGCGGCACCGGCGTGCCCTCCTCGTCGAGCTCCGGCGAGGCCTGGAGCTGGAACGACGGGGTCCCCGGTATCGGACAGAGCATCACGGCCCCGCCGTCCGAGGTGAACCACTGGTGCCAGCGGTCCCGGACCAGACCCGGGGCCTCGACGTCGCCGATCACCATCAGCTGGGTCTCGTCCGTGGTCCCCTCGAAGGGGATGCCGAGGAGCTTGCGGGTCGTGCTGTGCCCGCCGTCGCATCCGGCGAGGTACCCCGCGCGGATCGAGCGGCCGTCCGCCAGCCGCGCGGTGAGCCCCTCCGCGTCCTGGTCGATCCCGGTGACCCGGGCGTCGTACTCGACGCGGACGCCGAGGGCGGAGAGGTGCTCGCGCAGGATCCCCTCGATCTGCCACTGGCCGATGAAGAGACCGCCCCCGGAGGGGGTGTCGTTGACGTAAGCGCCGTCGAAGTACTTGCGCAGCACCAGCCCCTGGATGCCCGCTGCGGACAGCCGCTCGCCGAGGCCGAGCCCGGCGAAGACCTCGAGGCTTTCCGGGTTGAGGCCCTTGCCGCGGGATTCGCGGTGCGGGCCGGGCCGCTGGTCGAGCACGCGGACCGGGACGCCCCGGCGGGTCAGGTCGCAGGCAAGGGTGAGTCCGGTGGGGCCGGAGCCCGCGATCAGTACGTCGGTCATCGGAATGTCCTGTCTTCCTTCGGTGCCCTCGGTGGGTCGATGACTCAAGGAAAGCGCGACCCGGGCAGAAATGCAACCCGGTCACGAAATTGACTTGGTTGTTTTTTCGTGCCACTCTGGAGGCATGGAGAACATGACGGATGCACCCACGGGGCTGCGCGAGACGAAGAAACTGCGGACGAAGAACCAGCTGGCGGCCACGGCGCTCGAGCTCTTCCTCGAGCGCGGCTTCGACGCCGTGTCGGTGGCCGACGTCGCCGCCGCGGCCGAGGTCTCCAAGCCCACCCTGTTCCGGTACTTCCCGAGCAAGGAGGACCTGGTGCTGGACCGGTTCGCCGACCACCAGGACGAGGCGGCGCGCGTCGTGCGCGACCGTCCGGCGGGTCTGACCCCGGTCCGGGCGGTCCACGAGCACTTCGTGGCCGCCCTCGCCGAGCGGGACCCGATCACCGGGCTCTGCGACCACCCGGACGTCCTCGCCTTCCAGGGGCTGCTGTACTCGACCGCCAGCCTGGAGACCCGGCTGGCCCACTACACGGCGCGGGAGGTCGACCTGCTCGCGGCGGTCCTGGAGGCGGAATCGATCCCGCCGTTCACCGCCCGGCTGGCGGCCCTGCACCTGGTGACCGTGCGACAGGAGCTGGGCCGGGAGAACTGGCACCGGCTCTCCGCGGGCCAGAGCGCCGACGAGGCCTACCCGGCCGCCGTCGCCGAAGCCGACCGTGCCTTCGCCATGCTGGCCGACGGACTCGACCGGACCCTCGGGCCGCTCATACCCTCCTGACGCCGGCGCACGGGATCGCCGGTGACTCGAATCGCGGAGGCGGGAGTGCGGATGGGCGCCAGGTATGTCACCGAGCTGATCGAGGCGTTGGAGCGGTACGGGGACCGGCCGGCGATCGGGTCCGGGGCGGACGTCCTGCGGTTCTCCGAAGTGCAGGACACGGTGTACCGGCTGGCCGGGGCGCTGGACGAGGCCGGCGTCCGGCGGGGCGAGGGGCTGGCCTGCGTGACGGGCGGCAACCGGCCGGAGGCGCTCCTGGTGCGGCTCGCGGCGCACGTGCTGGGCGCGCGGCTCACCCAGGTGGTGGGCGGTCCGGCCGTGCACGGCGTGGACTTCATCCTGCGGGACTGCCGGCCGGCCGTCGTGGTGCACGACGTCCCGGTGCCGGAGACCGGTGCCCCGCGGCTCCCCCTGGAACGGCTGCTCGCGGCGGCGGCCGAACGGGAGGCCGCCGAAGTGACGGTACGTGCGAGGGAGCAGGACCTCGCCCGCGTGATGTACACCGGCGGGACCACGGGCCGCCCCAAGGGCGTGGCCTCGACCTTCGGCGCGCTGGCCGCGCGGGACAGCGGCCGCGGGGCCCGGTGGACCGAGTCGGTGTACCTCTCGGTCACCACCCTGGCCCAGCGCTCCGGCGGGCGGTGCCTGGAGCAGCTGCGGACCGGCGGCAGGGTGGAGATCCTCGATCCCTTCGAGCCGCGGGAGTTCGCGGCCGCCTGCCGGCGCCTGGGGCGGGTGTCCACGTATCTGACGCCGCCGATGCTCTACCGGCTGCTGGACGACCCGGCGACCGCCCAGGGGATTCCGGGACTCGAGGCGGTCTCGTACGGAGCCTCGCCCATCCTCCCCGCACGCCTGCGTGAGGCCGTGACCCGATGGGGTGTGAAGTGGCGGCAGGGCTACGGGATGAACGAGGCGGGGGTGATCTGCCGCCTCACCCCCGCCGACCACGACGCGGCGGCGGCCGGCCGCCCCGAGCTGCTGGCGTCGGCGGGCCGGCCCGCGTCCGGGGTGGAGCTCCAGGTGCGGGACGAGCGGGGCGAGGTGCTGCCCGCCGGACACAAGGGAGAGGTGTGGGTCCGTTCCGCGACGGTGATGGCCGGCTACTGGAACCAGCCTGACCTGACGGCCGGAGTCCTGCGCGAGGGATGGCTGCGCACCGGGGACGTCGGGCACGTCGGCGAGGGCGGGTACCTCTACCTCGACGACCGGGTCAAGGACATGGTGATCGTCAACGGAGCCAACATCTACTGCCTGCCCGTCGAGGCGTCCCTCGCACAACATCCCGCCGTGGCGCAGGCGGTGGTGGTCGGGCGTCCCAGCCCGGTCACCGGCGAGGAGCTGTGCGCCTTCCTGGTCCCGGTCCCCGGCCGTGAGCCGAGCGGGACGTCCGCGGCCGAGGCCTGTGATCTGGTGGAGCGGGAGCTGGCCCCGGCGCACCGGCCGACCGCCGTGTTCTGGGAACGGGAGATCCCGCTGACCGACCGGGGCAAGCCCGACAGGCGGCGCCTGCGACAGCGCGCCGCGACCGCGCCGTCCCCGCCACCCGCATGACCCGAGAGCGCACGGGGGAGTTCCGGCGGACCGGGGCCGCCCCGGCCGTGATCCGCCGGACGCCGCCTATCGCCGCGCGTGCTGCTTCCAGTCGTGGACGAGGAGCCCGAGCAGCACCTCGTCCAGGAACTCGCCCAGCACCCAGGCCGAGGAGCGCAGCAGGCCCTCGCGTACGAAGCCGTTGCGCTCGGCCGAGCGCAGCATCGCGGCGTTGTCCGACAGCGTCTCGATCTGCAGCCGGTGCAGGCCGCGCACGACGAAGCCGTAGTGGCACAGCACCGCGACCACGTCGGTGCCGTAGCCCTTGCCCCGGCAGGACGGAAGCAGCCCCAGCCCGATGTGCGCGGACCGGCTGTGGTTGTCGATGCCCCACAGCGTCGCGGTGCCGACCAGGGTGCCGCCTTCCAGCTCCACCACGGAGAACTGGACGCTTCCCTCCCTCGTGTCGTCCACCACGAGCCGCGGATCCTTCGAGCCCGGCGTGATCGGCCGCCACGGCCCGCTTTCGGCCCGGGAGGAGTTGACCACGTCGTCGTAGAGCTCGGCCCGCAGGGCCGGGATGTCATCCTCGTGCCGGGCCCTGAGCCCGACCTTGCTGCCTCTGAGCATGCGAGCTTCCTATCCGGCCGGGCCGGCAGGCGGCAAACCAATATCCGGCGGCAAACCGAGGACCCGCGGCAAACCGATGAGCGGTCTCCCCGAGCGGGTCGCATGCGGCGGCCCTCGCGGCCCCCGCGCCGCCGCGAAGGCCCGCCGCCCCGCGCCAGCCGCCCGTCGCACCGCCGCGGGCCGTCCGCCGTCCGCCGCCCGTCGCACCGCCGCGAGCCGTCCGCCGCCGGCCGGGGAGGCCGTCTCAGCCGACCAGGATCCGCTTCAGTTCTCGGGCCGCCCGCGGGGGCGCGACGTCCGTACGGTGGGCCAGGGCGATGGTGCGGCGCAGCGGGGAGCCGGCCAGGGGGGTGGCGCGCAGGCCCGGGCCGGCGTGGTCCACGACCATGGCCGGGACCACCGCGATGCCCAGCCCGGCGCGTACGAAGCCCAGCACCGCGTCCATCTCCCCGCCCTCCACGGTGAACACCGGTTCGAAGCCCGCAGCCCGGCACGCCCCCACCGTCAGGTCCCGCAGGTCGTAGCCGTGGCGGAACATCACCATCGGCTCCTCGCGGAGGTCGGCGATGGTCAGCTCCCCGCCGCCCGCCGGGGGCGGGAGGTCCGCGGACGACACCACCACCAGGTCCTCGGTCAGCAGCTCCACCGTGGTCAGGGCGGGCGCCGACGGCGGCAGCGGCAGCGCGATCAGGGCCAGGTCCAGCACCCCGCGCGCGAGTTCGCGCACCAGGTCCAGCGAGCCGCTCTCCTCGATCAGCAGCTCGATGCCCGGGTGGGCCGTGTGGAAGGCGCGCAGCACGGCCGGCAGCAGGCCCGTGCACACGCTCGGGGTCGCCCCCAGCCGCACCCGGCCCCGCCGCAGCTGCGCCAGCTCCTGCACCTCGAGCCGTGCCGTGTCCGCGTCCGCCAGGATCCGCCGGGCCAGCGGCAGCAGGGCCTCGCCCGCGTCGGTGAGGGCGATGTTGCCGCGCGCCCGGCTGAACAGCTCGGCGCCGAGCTCGCGCTCCAGCGCCTTGATCTGCTGCGACAGCGACGGCTGGGCCACGTGCTCGCGCTCGGCGGCGCGCGTGAAGTGCCGGGTCTCGGCGACGGCCACGAAATAGACGAGCTGCTGGAACTGCATCCCCCCAGGCTACCGCCAACCATAGGGCGTGCCTATCGCGATCAGCTCCACCATGTCTTGGACCTCTGGGGACCTTCGTCCGTACGGTCATGCCATGGCTCTGGCAACGCGGACGGCACGACGGCCGTCCACCACGCGCACGCTCTGGGACTCCACCGTCGGCAAGAAGTCCGTGATGGCCGCATCAGGCCTGGTCATGCTCGGCTACCTCGTCGTGCACATGCTTGGCAACCTCAAGATCTTCTTCGGGGCGGACGAGTTCAACGGCTACGCCCGCTGGCTGCGCACCCTCGGCTCCCCCTTCCTGCACCACGAGTGGGCCCTGTGGATCGTCCGCGTGATCCTGGTCGCGGCCGTCGTCGCCCACGCCGTCTGCGCGTACCAGCTCAGCCGCCGCGACATCAGGGCGCGCCCCGTCAAGTACGCCCGCAAGCGCCGCCGGGCCGGCTACGCCACCCGCACCATGCGCTGGGGCGGCGTCATCCTCGGCCTCTTCATCGTCTGGCACATCCTCGACCTCACCACGCTCACCGTCAACGAGCGCGCCTGGGCCGGCCACCCGTACGAGAACGTCCTCTCGACCTTCTCCACCTGGTACGGCAACACCATCTACATCGCGGCGGTGGCCGCACTCGGCCTCCACGTACGCCACGGCTTCTGGAGCGCCGCCCAGACCCTCGGCGCGGGCAACGCCCGGCGCGACCGGGCGCTGAAGTCCCTGGCCAACGCCCTGGCCTTCGTCCTCTTCGCGGGCTTCGTGTCCGTGCCCCTCGCCGTCATGACCGGAGTGGTGAGCTGACCATGAGCACCGAGTACGCCGCCTACACCACCGGCGGGCCCGTCCGCGACACAAAGGCCCCCGAAGGCCCGATCGCCGAACGCTGGGACCGCCGCCGCTTCGAGGCGAAGCTGGTCAATCCGGCCAACCGCCGCAAGCACACCGTGATCGTCGTCGGCACCGGCCTGGCGGGCGGTGCCGCCGGCGCGACCCTCGCCGAGCAGGGCTACCACGTGGTCCAGTTCTGCTTCAGCGATTCCCCGCGCCGCGCCCACTCCATCGCCGCCCAGGGCGGCATCAACGCCGCCAAGAACTACCGCAACGACGGGGACTCCGTACACCGGCTCTTCTACGACACCGTCAAGGGCGGCGACTTCCGCGCCCGCGAGTCCAACGTCCACCGCCTCGCCCAGATCTCCGTCGAGATCATCGACCAGTGCGTGGCCCAGGGCGTCCCCTTCGCCCGCGAGTACGGCGGCCTCCTCGACACCCGCTCCTTCGGCGGCGTCCAGGTCTCCCGCACCTTCTACGCCCGCGGCCAGACCGGCCAGCAGCTGCTGCTCGGCGCCTACCAGGCACTGTCCCGGCAGATCGCCGCCGGCAACGTGGAGATGCACGCCCGTACCGAGATGCTCGACCTGATCACCGTCGACGGGGTGGCGCGCGGCGTCGTCGCCCGCGACCTGGTCACCGGCAGGATCGCCACGTACTACGCGGACGCGGTGGTACTGGCCAGCGGCGGCTACGGCAACGTCTTCTACCTCTCCACCAACGCCATGAACTCCAACGCGACCGCCGTCTGGCGGGCGCACCGGCGCGGCGCCTACTTCGCGAACCCCTGCTTCACCCAGATCCACCCCACCTGCATCCCGCGCACCGGCGACCACCAGTCCAAGCTCACCCTGATGAGCGAGTCCCTGCGCAACGACGGCCGCATCTGGGTCCCCAAGGCCAAGGGCGACACCCGCCCCGCCGCCGAGATCCCCGAGGCCGAACGCGACTACTACCTGGAGCGGATCTACCCCTCCTTCGGCAACCTGGTCCCGCGCGACATCGCCTCCCGCGCCGCGAAGAACGTCTGCGACGAGGGCCGCGGCGTCGGACCCGGCGGCCAGGGCGTCTACCTCGACTTCGCCGACGCCATCCGCCGCATGGGCCGGGACAAGGTCGCCGAGAAGTACGGCAACCTCTTCGAGATGTACGAGCGGATCACCGCGGAGGACCCGTACGAGGTCCCGATGCGGATCTACCCGGCCGTCCACTACACGATGGGCGGACTGTGGGTCGACTACGACCTCCAGACCACCGTCCCCGGCCTGTTCGCGATCGGCGAGGCCAACTTCTCCGACCACGGGGCCAACCGCCTCGGCGCCTCCGCCCTGATGCAGGGCCTCGGCGACGGCTACTTCGTCCTCCCCTCCACCATCAGCGACTACCTCGCCCGCCGCCCGGCCGGGGACGGCACCGGCGCGGTCGACGACACCCACCCCGAGGCGCGGGAAGCCGTACGCGAGACCCGCGAGCGGCTCGAACGGCTGCTGGCCGTCGACGGCGACCGCACCCCCGACTCCTTCCACCGGGAGATCGGCGAACTCATGTGGGAGTACTGCGGGATGGCCCGCACCGAGGAAGGCCTGCGCAAGGCCCTCGCCCGCATCCCGGAGATCCGCGAGGAATTCTGGCGGCGGATCAAGGTCCCCGGCAGCGGCGAGGAGTTCAACCAGTCGCTGGAGAAGGCCAACCGCATCGTCGACTACCTCGAACTCGCCGAGCTGATGTGCCTCGACGCCCTCCACCGCGCCGAGTCCTGCGGCGGCCACTTCCGCGAGGAGTCCCAGACCCCGGACGGCGAAGCCGCCCGCCGCGACGAGGAGTTCGGCTACGTCGCCGCCTGGGAGTACGCCGGCACCGGCGCCGCGCCCGTCCTGCACAAGGAAGACCTCGTCTTCGAGTACGTCCACCCCACCCAGCGGAGCTACGCATGAAGCTCACCCTGCGCGTCTGGCGCCAGCAGAACGCCGACGCCCCCGGCGCCATGGCCTCCTACGAGGTCGACGGCATATCGAAGGACATGTCCTTCCTGGAGATGCTCGACACCCTCAACGAGGACCTCATCCTGCGCGGCGAGGACCCGGTCGCCTTCGACCACGACTGCCGGGAGGGCATCTGCGGCGCGTGCAGCCTCGTCATCAACGGCGACGCCCACGGCCCCGAACGGACCACCACCTGCCAGCTCCACATGAGGTCCTTCGACGACGGCGACACCATCGACGTCGAACCGTGGCGCGCCTCGGCCTTCCCCGTGGTCAAGGACCTCGTCGTGGACCGCAGCGCCTTCGACCGCATCATCCAGGCCGGCGGCTACATCACCGCGCCGACCGGCTCCGCTCCCGAGGCGCACGCCACGGCCGTGCCCAAGCCCGCCGCCGACCACGCCTTCGAGCACGCCGAGTGCATCGGCTGCGGCGCCTGCGTGGCGGCCTGCCCCAACGGCTCCGCGATGCTCTTCACCTCAGCCAAGATCAACCACCTGAACGTGCTCCCGCAGGGCTCGCCCGAGCGCGAGACGCGGGTGCTGGACATGGTGGCGCAGATGGACGGCGAGGGATTCGGCGGCTGCACCCTGACCGGAGAATGCGCGACGGCCTGCCCCAAGGGCATCCCGCTGCCGTCGATCGCCGCGATGAACAAGGAGTGGCTGCGGGCCCTGCGCAAGGCCTGACGCACCCGGCGGCGGGGCGGCCCCGCCCGTGTGCCGCCCCGCCCCCGAAAGAGCCCGGCCCCGGCCCCGCCCCGGACCCCGGCCTGGGCCGATCGGCTGATCCGATCCGCCGACCGGGCGCTCGTACGGGCCGTACGCCGCGCCGCGCCCCGGCCCGGTCCGGCGCGTGGGGTTCAGTGGGCCCCATGCCCCACGCCCCCGCCGGGTCCGGACCGCGCCGCCGCACCGCGCTGGCCGCCGCCCTCGCCTGCCTGGCGCCGGCCGGCTGCACGGCGCACGACGACGCAACCCGCCACAGGGCGCCCCGCCCCGCCCCCGGCGGGCGGGCCCCCGCCAAGGACGCCCTCGTGATGGTGATCCGGCACGCGGAGAAGCCCTACGCCGGAGCCACCGGCGAGGACGACGAGGGCAACGAGGACCCCGGCTTCCTCGCCGGACGCGGCCGCCGCCGCGCAGACGAGCTGCCCCGGCTCTTCGGCCCCGCCCACAGTGCCCGGCTGCCCCGGCCCGCCGCGCTGTTCGCGACCGGCGGGCCGGAATCCGCCCCCGCCCGGTGCAGGCAGACCCTGGCGCCCCTGGCCGCCGCCCTGCGGATCCCCGTCAGCACGCGGTACGCCCTCGGAGCCGAAACCGACCTGGCCCGCGCCGCGTTGGAGGCCCGGACACCCGTACTCGTGTGCTGGGAGCCCGCCGGCATCCCCCGCCTGGTCCGCGCCCTCGGCGCCCACCGGGTCCTCGGCGTGCCCGCCGCCTGGCCCGACCGCTACGACCTCGTCTGGACCCTGACCCGCACCCGCGGCGCGTGGGCCTTCCGCGAACTGCCGCAGGACCTCCTGCCCGGAGACGCCTGATCCGCCCCGGAGCGCCCTACAGGCCCAGTGCCCGCGCCAGGTAGGGGGCCGTACGGGCGTCCGGCGAGGCGGCCACCGCCGTCGGCGGACCGGCGGCCGTGATCCGGCCGCCCTCCGTGCCTCCGCCCGGCCCCAGGTCGATGACCCAGTCCGCCCCCGCCACCACCTCCATGTCGTGCTCCACGACCACCACCGAGTGCCCCGCGTCCACCAGCCCGTGCAACTGCCGCAACAGCACCCGCACATCGGCCGGATGCAGGCCCGTCGTCGGCTCGTCCAGCAGGTACAGGGTGTGGTCGCGGCGCAGCCGCTGGAGCTCCGTCGCCAGCTTGATGCGCTGCGCCTCCCCGCCCGACAGCTCCGTCGCGGGCTGCCCCAGCCGCAGGTAACCCAGGCCGATGTCCTCCAGGGCCCGCAGGCTGCGCGCCGCGGCCGGGACCTCCGCGAAGAAGCCCGCCGCCGCCTCCACGGTCAGACCCAGCACCTCCGCGACGTTCAGCCCCGCGTAACGCACCTCCAGCGTCTCGGGGTTGTAGCGGGCGCCCGCGCAATCCGGGCACGGGGCGTACGTACTGGGCAGGAAGAGCAGCTCCACCGAGACGAAGCCCTCGCCCTGGCAGGTCTCGCAGCGCCCGCCCGGCACGTTGAAGGAGAACCGGCCGGCCTTCCAGCCGCGCGCCCTGGACTCCGGGGCGGCCGTGAAGAGCCTGCGGACGACGTCGAACAGGCCCGTGTACGTGGCCAGGTTGGAGCGGGGCGTCCGCCCGATCGGCTTCTGGTCCACCTCCACCAGCCGCCGCACCGGGAACTCCGCCTCCCCCAGCCGCCCGGCGACCTCGCCCGCCAGCACCTGCCCCACCAGCGTGGACTTCCCCGAACCGGACACCCCCGTCACCGCCGTGAACACCCCCAGCGGGAACTCCACGTCCACGCCGCGCAGGTTGTGCCGGTCGACGCCCGTCAGCCGGACGGCACCGCAGGCCTCCCGCGGGGGCCGCTCCCGGCCCCGGGGCGCGTCGGGAGCGAACAGGTGCCGTGCCGTCGCCGACTCCGCGACGGCGGCCAGCTCCCCGGGCGGTCCGCTGTACAGCACCCGTCCGCCGTGCTCCCCGGCCAGCGGCCCCACGTCCACCACCCAGTCCGCGCGGCGCACCACGTCCAGCTGGTGCTCCACGACGAAGACGGTGTTCCCCGCCCGCTTCAGCCGCTCCAGAACGCCGAGCAGCGCCTCGGTGTCCGCCGGGTGCAGCCCCGCCGACGGCTCGTCCAGTACGTACACCACCCCGAACAGCCCCGACCGCAGCTGGGTCGCCAGCCGCAGCCGCTGGAGCTCGCCCGCCGACAGGCTGGGCGCCGTCCGGTCCAGGCTGAGATAGCCGAGCCCCAGCTCCGCCACGGGCGCGATCCGCGCCCGGAGGTCCCCGGCCAGCACCCGCGCGGCCTCACCCTCCAGCGGAGCCGTGGCCAGCAGACGGTCCAGGTCGCTCAGCGCCAGCGCCGCCGTCTCCGCGATCGTCCGGCCCGCGAACGTCACCGCCAGCGCCTCCGGCCGCAGCCTGCGCCCCGCGCAGACCGGACACGGGGCATCGGTGAGGAACTTCTCCGCGCGCGCCCGCAGGGTGGCGCTCTTGGTGTCGGCGAACGTCCGCATCACATAGCGGTGGGCGCTCGTGTACGTGCCCTGGTAGGGCCGTTGGATGCGGTCGGCATCGCGTACCGGGTGCACGGTGACCACCGGCTGCTCCTCCGTGAACAGGATCCACTCCCGGTCCTCCGCCGGCAGCTCCCGCCAGGGCCGGTCCACGTCGTGGCCGAGCACCTCGAGGATGTCGCGCAGGTTCTTGCCCTGCCAGGCTCCCGGCCAGGCCGCGATGGCTCCCTGACGGAGCGACAGCTCCGGGTCCGGTACGAGGAGCTCCTCGCTGGTGCGGTGGATCCGCCCCAGCCCGTGGCAGGAGGGGCAGGCGCCGGCCGCCGTGTTGGGGGAGAAGGCGTCGGAGTCGAGCCGTTCGGCACCCGGGGGATAGGTTCCGGCCCGCGCGTACAGCATCCGCAGGGAGTTGGAGAGGAGGGTCACCGTCCCCACCGAGGACCGCGAGCCGGGGGCGGAGCGGCGCTGCTCCAGGGAGACGGCGGGCGGCAGCCCGGTCACCGAGTCGACCTTCGGGGCGCCGATCTGGTGGATCAGCCGCCGGGCGTACGGGGCGACCGACTCGAAGTACCGCCGCTGGGCCTCGGCGTAGAGGGTGCCGAAGGCCAGCGAGCTCTTCCCGGAGCCGGACACTCCGGTGAAGACGGTCAGGGTGTCGCGCGGGATGTCCACGTCGACCCCGCGCAGGTTGTGCTCCCGGGCACCGCGTACCCGTACGCAGGGGTCGGGGGCGGCGTCCGGCCGTTCGGGCCCGGCGGGCGCATCGGGGGAGTGGTGCATTCGTCCCAGTTTAGGGGGCCTTCGGGGTCGGGAGTGCACGACCGGCGCCGGAGGCCGGCCGTCCGGGCCCGGGGCCTGTTCGGCGGGATTCCCGCCACCCGGTCCGGACGAAGCCCCCCTCTCGTGTCTAGCCCAGCCCGCTGATCCCGGCCAGCCGCGTGAAGGAGTCCAGCAGGGCCGTCCGGTCGTACGTGGAGGTGGTGACCAGCAGCTCGTCCGCACCCGTGGTCTCCGCGACCCCTGCCAGCGCGGCGGCTACCTGTTCGGCGGTACCGGCGATGTGCCCGGCGAGGCCTCCCTCGTACAGCTCCCGCTCCTTCGGGGTCATCTCCAGCGCCGCGACCTGCTCGGCCGGGCGCAACGGCGGGAAACTGCCCCGGGTCCGCGAGAGCGCGAGGGCCCAGGCCTCCGGCAGCAGCATCCGCCGGGCGGCCTCCTCGGTGGCGGCCACCGCGACCGTCCCCGAGACCACCACATACGGCTCCGCCGCCCACGCGGACGGCCGGAACTCCTCCCGGTACCGGCGCACCGCCTCGGTGACCCTGGCGCGGCCCCGCAGGTCTCCGACCACCACCGGGAGCCCGGCCCGGGCGGCGATCCCCGCGCCGTTCCCCGTGGCCAGCACGAAGGGCGGGATCCGCAGCCCCTCCGCCGGACGGGCGTGCACCTCGGGGTGGACCCGCTGACTGCCGTCGATCCACCCCAGCAGCTCGGCCAGCTGCTCCTCGAAGCGGTCGGCGTCGGCGGTGTCACGGCCCAGCGCCCGCCGGATGCCGCCGGTGAAGCCGACCGAGCGGCCGAGCCCCATGTCGATCCGGCCGGGGAACAGGGCTTCCAGGACCCCGAACTGCTCGGCGACGACCAGCGGCTGGTGGTTGGGCAGCATCACCCCGCCGGTTCCGACCCGGATCCGCCGGGTGGCGGCGGCCACGGCGGCGGCCAGCACGGTGGGCGCGGAGCCCGCGACCCCGGGCACGCTGTGGTGCTCCGACACCCAGAAGCGGTGGTAGCCCAGCTCGTCCGCCGCGCGGGCCAGCTCCACGGTGTCCCGCAGGGCCTCCGCGGCGGTGTGCCCCTCGCGGGTGCGGGACCGGTCGAGTATCGAGACTTTTCGGATCACAGAGGTCTCAACGCGCGGCGGCGGAGGGCATTCCCCGCCCGTGCGCTGGCCGGTGCGCTGTCGGAGGCAGAGCCTAGGCTGCGTACATGACCGAGACCGCATCGCGTCGGCCGCTGGCCGTCTTCGACATCGACAACACCCTCGCGGACACGACTCACCGCCAGCACTTCCTGGAGGGCCGGCCCCGCGACTGGGCGGGCTTCTTCGGCGCGGCCCCCGCCGATCCGCCGCTCGCCCGGGGCGTGGCGCTGGCGGTGGAGAGCGCGGCCGACTGCGAGGTGGTGTACCTGACCGGCAGGCCCGAGCGCTACCGGGCCGACACCGCCGACTGGCTGTCCCGGCACGGGCTGCCCGAGGGCCGGGTGTGGATGCGCGGCAACCAGGACCGGCGCCCGGCCAGGCTGACCAAGCTGGACGTGCTCAGGCGCATCGCCCGCGAGCGCGAGGTGCGGGTGCTCGTCGACGACGACGAGCTCGTCTGCGACGCCGCCCGGGCGGCCGGTTTCCGGGTGCTGCTGGCGGACTGGGCCGCGGACGCGCCGGAACTCAAGCAGGCGCAGGAGGGTGAGGGCCGCACCTGACCGGCTCCTGTCCGTAGCCCAGTGCGCGGCCTCAGCTCTCGCCGTCGAGGCGGAAGCCCACCTTCAGTCCGACCTGGTAGTGCGCGATCTCACCGTTCTCGATGTGCCCGCGCATCTGTGTGACCTCGAACCAGTCCAGATTGTGCAGGGTCTGCCCCGCACGAGCGATCCCGTTCCGGATGGCCTGATCGATGCCCTCGTGGGAGGTGCCGACGATCTCGGTCACCCGGTAGGTGTGGTTGGACATGGGGTCTCCCGCCAGTCGTCGCTGTTGCCTTGTTCCAAGGTGCCCCAGTAAGGCCGGGTCCGCGAACTTTGCGGGAACGATCCCGGGTGAAAGAGGGTTGACCCGGCCATTGGTCTATGCCAATTTCAAGCCATCTGAGATCCGTCCCCAGAAGGTGACCCCGTGAAGATGCGCTTCCTCGCCGTGTGTACGGCCCTCGTGGCCGCCACCGCCGTCACCGGCTGCGGCCGGTCGTCGGGATCCGACGGAGGCGCCGACCAGGTGACGCTGTGGCTGATGAGGGGCAGCGCCTCCGAGGACTTCATCGCCAGGTTCACCGCCGACTTCGAGAAGCGGCACCCCGGCACCGACCTCGACGTGCGGATCCAGGAGTGGAAGGGGATCGGCGACAAGGTCAACGCCGTCCTCAGCGGAAAGGCCGAGGATGGCGCCGACGTCATCGAGGTCGGCAACACCCAGGTCGCTCAGTACGTCGAGACCGGCGGAGTCTCCGAGGTGACCCTCGAAGGCCTGCGAGCGTGGGGCAGCAAGGACTGGCTCAAGGGCCTCTCCGACCCGGGAAGCGTCAACGGGGCCCAGTACGGGGTGCCCTGGTACGCCGCCAACCGGGTGGTGATCTACAACAAGGACCTGTTCGCGGGCGCCGGGATCAAGACCCCGCCCAAGAACCGCCAGGAGTGGATCGCCGCCACCCAGAAGCTCGACAAGGGCGAGCAGCAGGGCATCTACCTCCCCGGCCAGAACTGGTACGTCCTCGCCGGGTTCGTCTGGGACGAGGGCGGCGAACTCGCCGTCGAGACCGGCGGCCAGTGGGTCGGCGGCCTCGACGATGACAAGGCCCTGGCCGCGATGGACTTCTACAAGCAGCTCCAGGCCCTCGGAGACGGCCCCAAGGCCGCCGACGAGGAGACGCCCCCGCAGTACGAGGTCTTCGCCCGGGGCCAGGTCGCCCAGATCATCGCCACGCCCGGCCAGGCGGCCCAGATCGAGGCCGCCAATCCCGCGCTCAAGGGCAAGCTCGGCTTCTTCCCCATCCCCGGCAAGACCTCCGAGAAGGCGGGCGCCGTCCTCACCGGCGGCTCCGACCTGATCATCCCGGAGAAGACCCGCAACCGGGCCCGCGCCGTGGACGTGATCACTGCCCTGGTCAGCGAGAAGTGGCAGACCGAACTCGCCCGCACCATGAGCTACGTCCCCAACAAGACCACCCTCGCGCGCGTGGTGGAGGGCAACGACGGCGCGGCCGCCATGGCGCCCGGCGCCGCCCAGGGCCGGGCCACGCCGAAGTCCGCCCGCTGGGCCGAGGTCGAGGCCAAGAACCCCATCAAGCCGTACATGACGGCCGTGCTCACCGGCCAGGACCCCCGGCAGGCGGCGAAGACGGCCTCGGACACCCTCGGCCGGGTCCTCAGCTCCGACCGCTGAGCCGTCCGGGGCAGCCGGCCGGGCCAGCCGGCCGGGGATCCCGCCAGAGCTCCGGCCGGGACCACGCCGGGCGCCCACACACCGAGCCACCCGCCGAGTTCAGCCTCCGCACATCCGGGTGCCGCTGCCTGGTCACGCCGAATCCAGCCGGTCACGGAAGAAGTAAGGAGCCGGGCCCGCCACCCGCGGCCCGGCTCCCCGTGCCCGGACCAGGAGCAGCCATGACCATCGCCCCCCTGTCCCCGTCCCCCCTCGCACACCGAGCCCCGGCCGCAGCCGCCCCCACGGCTCCCGCCGCCCCCAGCTACACCGTCCGCCTCGCCCGGAACGAGGACGAGGTCCGGGCCGCCCAGCGGCTGCGCCACCGGGTCTTCGCCGGAGAGCTCGGCGCCCGCCTCGAAGGCCCGGAGCCCGGCCTGGACACCGACGCCTTCGACGCGTACTGCGACCACCTCCTGGTCCTCGACGAGGAGACCGGGCAGGTCGTCGGAACCTACCGGCTGCTGCCCCCGGAGCGCGCCGCCGTCGCCGGACGCCTCTACTCCGAGGGCGAGTTCGACCTCTCGGCCCTCGCCCCGATCCGTCCCGACCTGGTCGAGGTCGGCCGCTCCTGCGTGCACCCCGACCACCGCAACGGCGCCGTCATCGCCCTGATCTGGGCCGGCCTGGCCCGCTACATGGAGCGCACCGGCCACAACTGGCTCGCCGGCTGCTGCTCGATCCCGCTCGCCGACGGCGGGGTGCTGGCCGCCGCCACCCGAGAGGCCGTCCTCGCCCGCAACCTCGCCCCGCAGGAGTACCGCGTCACCCCGCACCTGCCGTGGAGCCCCCAGGGCATCACCGTCCCCGGGCGCACGGAACTGCCGCCCCTACTGCGCGGCTACCTCCGCCTGGGCGCCTGGGTCTGCGGAGAGCCCGCCCTGGACGCCGGGTTCGGCTGCGCCGACCTGTACGTGCTGCTCTCCCTGCGCCGGACCAACCCGCGCTACCTGAACCACTTCCTCTCCCTCGCCCCGGGCGCATGAGCGGCTGGCTGCCCGCCTCGCCCTGCACCCCCGAGGCCTGCGCCCGACACCCGGGGAAGACCGCGAGCGCGGCCCGCGCGGCGTTCCGGCTCGCCACCGCCCTCGTCCTGGTCCTGCTCGCCGTCGCCACCGGCCCGCCGGTCCGGCTCCTTCCCGCCCGGCCCCGGCGCGCCCTGGTCCGGGCCTGGGCCGCCGCGCTCGTACGGTCCATGGGCGTACGGATCACCGTGCGCGGCACCGCAGGCCCGGACGGGGCACCGGAGGGCCGCCTGATCGTCGCCAACCACATCTCCTGGCTGGACGTCCCGCTCGTCGCCGCCGTCCTGCCCGGCCGGATGCTGGCCAAGAGCGAGATCGGGGCCTGGCCGGTGCTCGGCCGGCTCGCGGCCCGGGCGGGCACCCTGTTCATCGAACGCGACCGGATACGGGCGCTTCCCCGCACCGTCGAGGCGCTCGCCGGCGCACTGCGGGCCGGGGACCGGGTCACCGTCTTCCCCGAGGGCTCCACCTGGTGCGGCCGCGCCCAGGGGCCGTTCCGGCGGGCCGCGTTCCAGTCGGCGCTGGACGCGCGGGTACCCGTACAGCCGGTGCGGATCGCGTACCGGCTGGCGGACGGGGAGCCCGCCGGGGCGCCCGCCTTCGTCGGGGAGGACCCGCTGACGGCCTCCCTGTGGCGGATCGCCCGGGCGCGGGGGATACGGGCCGAGGTGCGGCTGCTGCCGCGCATCCCGCCGGGCCGCCACAGCGGCCGGCGGGACCTGGCGGCGGCGGCGCGGCGGGCCGTCCTCGGCGACGCCGCGCGGGAGCTGCCGCCGCCGGCGGGCGTACCCGCACGGCGACGGCCCGGCGCGGCGCCGGATCAGCCCCTGGCCACCGACAGGGAGAGCGCGAAGCGGCCGGCAGCGTCCGTCCACCAGTGCGTCAGCTCGAGCCCGGCTTCCGCCAGTTCCTTGCGCACACCGTCCTGACGGAACTTCGCGGAGATCTCCGTCAGGATGTCCTCGCCCGCCTCGAACGGCACCAGCAGGTCCAGCGCCCGCACCTTGACCGTGACCGCCCGCCGGGCCCGCAGCCGCATCTCGATCCACTCGTGCTGCCGGTTCCACACCGCCACGTGGTCGAAGTCGGCGGTGTGGAAGTCCGCGCCCAGCTCCCGGTCGATCACCGCCAGCACGTTCTTGTTGAACTCCGCCGTCACCCCCCGGGCGTCGTCGTACGCGGCCACCAGCACGGCCTCGTCCTTCACCAGATCGGTGCCCAGCAGCAGCGCGTCCCCGGGCGAGAGCATCGCCCGTACGGACTCCAGGAACACCGCCCGCTCCGGCGGCAGCAGATTGCCGATCGTGCCGCCCAGGAACACCATCAGCCGCGGACCCGGCGAGTCCGGCAGGTGCAGCGGCTTCGTGAAGTCGGCCAGCAGCGCGTGCACCTCAAGCCCCGGATGCTGCGCCGGCAGCAGCTCGCCGGCGCCGGTCAGCGCGCTCTCGCTCACGTCCACCGGCACGTACGTCCGCAGCGCGGGCATCACCTCGATCAGGTGCCGGGTCTTCTCCGAGGAGCCGGAGCCCAGCTCCACCAGGGTGCGGGCACCGCTCACCGCCGCGATCTCCACCGCCCGCTCCAGCAGGATCTCCCGCTCGGCGCGGGTCGGGTAGTACTCGGGCAACCGGGTGATCTCCTCGAAGAGTTCACTGCCCCGGGCGTCGTAGAACCACTTCGGCGGCAGCTCCTTCGGGAAGCGGGTCAGTCCGTTCAGCACGTCGGCGCGCAGCGCCTTGTCGGCGGCGTGCTCGTCGAGGGTGCGGGTGATCTGGAAATCGCTCACGAGGAGGTCTCCTTGAGGGGGGTCAGGGCGACCCGCGTGCGGGTGGCGGTCAGCAGGGTCCGGTCGGGCACCTCGTTCCAGCGGGCGTCGTCGTCATGGGGCTCGGACGCCACGACCACGCGCCCCGCCGCCGGGTCGGCCAGGTACCACAGGGAGTCGCCCCAGGCGGTCGCCGCGATGGTCGCGCCGTCGGTCAGGAGCAGGTTCAGCCGCGAGCCGGGAGCCGCCGAGGACAGCTCGCGGACCGGCTCCGCCAGGGCCGTGCCCATGTCGTCGCCCTGCCGCAGCCGGTGCAGCACCAGTGCCCAGACCAGCGCCGAATCGGTGCGCGCCGCCAGCTGGAGCAGATCCCGCGGCGGCAGGCCGGCGGCGAGCGCGGCCGCCGCGTCGGGCCAGTCCCGCACCGCCCCGTTGTGGCTGAACAGCCACGGCCCCGACGCGAAGGGGGCCGCGGCGGCCTCCCCGTCCGCCCCCGGGAGCGTGGCGTCGCGTACAGCGGCCAGGAAGGCCCCGCTGCGCACGACGCGGGTGAGGTCGGCGAAGGTCAGGTCGCTCCAGACGGGCCCGGCGCGCCGGTAGCGGGCCGGTACCGGATCGCCGTCGGCGTACCAGCCGACGCCGAAGCCGTCCGCGTTGACGGTGCCGGACCGCTGGCGGCGCGGCTGCCAGGACTGGCGGACCAGGGAGTGCTCCGGCTCGCTCAGCAGCCGCGCCAGGGCCACCGGCGGCCCCAGATAGGCGAGGTGGCGGCACATCAGGCGTCCCTCGCGGTGCGGAAGCCGGAGAAGATCTGCCGGCGCACGGGCAGGTCCCAGTTGCGGAAGGTGCCCCGGCAGGCCACCGGGTCCACCGCGAAGGAGCCGCCGCGCAGCACCTTGTGCGCCGGCCCGAAGAACACCTCCGAGTACTCCCGGTAGGGGAAGGCGCGGAAGCCCGGGTAGGGCAGGAAGTCCGAGGCCGTCCACTCCCACACGTCGCCGATCAGCTGGCGCACCCCGAGCGGGGAGGCCCCGGCCGGGTAGCCGCCCGCCGGGGCGGGCCGCAGGTGGCGCTGGCCCAGGTTGGCGTGCACGGGGGTCGGGTCGGCGTCGCCCCAGGGGTAGCGGCGGGAGCGGCCGGTGGCCGGGTCGTGGCGGGCGGCCTTCTCCCACTCCGCCTCGTCGGGCAGCCTGCGGCCGGCCCAGCGGGCGTACGCGTCCGCCTCGTACCAGCTCACATGCAGAACCGGTTCTTCATCGGGCACCGGCTCGGTCGCCCCGAAGCGGCGGCGCAGCCACTGGCCGCCCTCGCGGTGCCAGAACAGGGGCGCCCCGATGTCGTGAGCACGGATCTGATCCCACCCCTCGACGGCCCACCAGCGGCGCTCCCGGTAGCCTCCGTCCGCGATGAAGGCCTGGTAGGCGGCGTTGGTCACGGGCGCCGTGTCGATCCAGAAGGACGCCACCTCCCGGACGTGCGCGGGCCGTTCGTTGTCCAGCGCCCAGGGCTCGGCGGAGGTGCCCATGGTGAAGGGCCCGCCCGGGACGAGTACCTCCGCGGCCGCCGGCGGGGGCCCTTGCGGCGGCTCCGGGTCCGGCGCGGTCAGCACCGGGGCACCGGCCCGCAACTGGTGCGTGATCAGCATCGTCTCGTCGTGCTGCTGTTCGTGCTGGGCGATCATCCCGAAGACGAACCCCTCGTCGAGCAGGGCCGTACCCTCCAGCGGAGTGCGCTCCAGCAGGGCGAAGACGCGGCCGCGCACCTCGGCCGCGTACCGGCGGGCCGCCTCCGGGCCCAGCAGGGGCAGCTTCGGCCGTTCGGAGCGGGGGTGCTCGAAGGCGTCGTACAGGGAGTCGATCTCCGGGTGCATGGACTCGCGGCCGGCCACGTGGCGCAGCAGCCACAGCTCCTCCTGGTTCCCGATGTGCGCCAGGTCCCAGACCAGGGGCGACATCAGGGGGGAGTGCTGCGCCGTCAGGTCCCGGTCGCTCACCACGTCGGTCAGCGCGGCGGTACGGGCCCGGGCGGCGGTCAGGGCGGCCACGGCGCGCTCGCGCAGCGGCTCCGGGTGGATCTCGGGGCGGGTCTCGGTGGTCACGGGCGCGGTCCCTTCGGGGCGGGCGGCCGTCGCCGGTGTTCCCCGGCGCGGGCGGTGGCATCGGCGAGGCCGGCTCCGGCGCCGGCTTTGGTTCCGGTTCCGGCGGAGGCTCCGGCTGCGGCGTCGTCGGCGGGGCAGCGGCCGCGCCGTACGTAGCGCTCCGCGAATTCCCCCACCGCGTCCCTGACCTCCGTGTCCGCCCCGAGCCGGGGCAGCGCCTCGACCGCCGCCCGGAAGCAGACGACCGCGGCCGCGCGCAGCTCCGGATCGGCCGGACCCGACCGGGCGGCGGTCCGCCACAGGGGATTGCGCGGCGCGCACCGGGGCCCGTAGGCGTCGGCCAGCGCCTTCACCGCCCGGTAGGCGGTCTCCGAGGCCTCCGGGTCGTCGAAGAGCGCGTGTACCAGAGCCACGGGGACCAGCCAGCCGTTCTCGCCCGGCTGCGCGTCGATCATCCGCAGCTCCAGGTGGCCGCGCGGCCGGACCGGCGGGAAGAGCGTGCTGAGGTGGTACTCCAGGTCCTCGGCGGTGGGCCGCCGCTCGCCGCCCGTACGGAGCCAGTCGCGGAAGCGCAGCCCGCTCGGCACCGCCCAGGGGCCGTCGCCCGGTGCCCGTACGCACATCACCTCGGTGTCCAGCGCGTGCCGGACCCAGGCGGCGCGGGGCTCGGCGTCCAGGGGCGGGGCGAGTGCCCGCCGCGGGTCGATGTCGCTCCAGATCCCCTGCCGGGCGCACCGCCAGCCCCGGTACGGGCCTTCGCGGCCGGGGGAGTTGGCGAAGACGGCCACCAGTACGGCGCCCAGCAGGTGCGCGAGCTGCCAGCGGCGGCCGTATCCGAGCGGACCCGGCTCCTCGTGGCCGGCGTCCACGCAGACCTGCACGGAGGCGGAGGAGCGCATCATGGCGCGCCCGGCGGGGCCGGTGCGGTCGAAGTAGGTCTCCATCGCGTCGTAGCGCGGGCTGGACAGCAGGCGGTCGAGCGGCCCCCGGGGGGCCTGGCCGAGGCCTTGGAGGGCGAGGCCCTGACCGCGCAGGGCGCCGCGCACGGCGGTGAGGTCGGCCCGCAGGCCGTCCAGGCAGGCGGTGAGGGAGTCGGCGGGGGCCGAGCTGAGCTCCAGCTGGCCGCCCGGTTCGACGGTGAGCCGGGAGTTCAGGGGCAGCGCGCGGGCGGCCGCGTGGGCGGCGGTCAGCCTCTCGGGAGTCAGCGGCAGCCAGGGCCGCTCGGTGTCCACGACGAGCCATTCCAGCTCGGCGCCGAGGAGGCGCGGCGGGCCGGTCTTGAAGCAGATGCCGTGGACGAGGTCCTCGGCGGCCGCTTCGGTCAGGGGGTTCTGCTCGGCGTTCTGGGCGAATGGAGCGGGCGAGTCCTCGGGCATGGCCGGAACCTCGTCTCCTGTCGTCGGCCGTGATGTCACCCGTGCCTACCCGTCATCGGAGCGCTAATTCCTTTGCCGCCCCGGGCCCTGCGCCCCAGGATGGGGGCGTGAGCGGCAGATTGCGTGAGATCGCGCGGGAGAACGCGTTGATCGTGGCGTCCGGGGAGTACCGGACGCGGTCGGGGCGGCGGGTCTCCCTCGCCGCCGACCTGGCGGAAGCCAAGGACGGAACCAGAATATATGGGCCGAAACGGGTCATCCCAGGCGGGGAGTCCGTTGGAGGTGGCCACCCGACGGTCTTCGAGGTCACGGGGGAGAGCAGCACGGTCGCGGCGCGCCGCCTCGCGGCGGAGGGCCGCGTGGCCGTCCTGAACTTCGCCTCGGCCCGCAATCCCGGGGGCGGGTACGTCAGGGGGGCCAAGGCCCAGGAGGAGGCCCTGTGCCGCGCCTCGGCCCTGTACGAGACCCTGCTGGAGGCCCCGGAGTACTACGAGGTCCACCGCGCGGGAAAGAGCACCTTCTACACCGACCGGGTGATTCACTCCCCGGGGGTGCCGGTCTTCCGCGACGACCGGGGCGAACTGCTGGACACCCCGTTCCGCGCCGGATTCCTCACCTCCCCGGCCCCGAACGCGGGCACCATCCGCCGCCAGGAGCCGGAGCGCGCGCACGAGATCCCGGCCGCTCTGGCCCGGCGGGCCGGGCTGGTCCTGGAGGTGGCCGCGCTGCACGGGTACGGGCGGCTGGTGCTGGGCGCGTGGGGGTGCGGGGTGTTCCAGAACGATCCGGAGCAGGTGGCGGAGGCCTTCCGGGCGGCGCTGGCCGGCCGCTTCGCGGGGGTCTTCGAGCGGGTGGTGTTCGGCATCCTGGACCGCGACCCCCGCACCCGTGAGGCCTTCGCCGCGGCCTTCGCCGGCTGCTGAGCCGGCGACGGCCCGACGGCAAGGGACGCCACGGGCGCCCGGGTCCGGTCCCGCGAAGGGGAGTGCGGGACGGCCCGTCCGGGCGGCGGGGAAGCCATACGCACCGCCGCGCCGGCCTCAACGGCCCGGCCGCGCCGGCCGACGGCCGCCTCTTCCGCCCCCGACGGACCACCGGGGCACCACGGACCACACCACCGCGCGGGGCCCCGACCCGGTGCCGGGCCCTCGCAACCGCGGAGCCCCCAGGCCCAGCACCCACCCCACCGGGGCGCGCCCGCCCGGCCGCCGGACGCGCGCTACTGCCAGCCGTACCGCTCGCGCAGGCGGTCCACCACCAGGCGGAAGCGCGGCAGGTCCAGCGCGCAGGCCTCGCGCCGCATCCCCGACTCGTGCACCCGCAGCACCCGGTCCAGATCCACCCAGGACTCCCGGCCCGCGCCGTCCCAGGGGCCGGATCCGATCGGCACCCACTCCCGGTCGAAGTCGTGCCGCTTGCTGGAGAGCTGGACCGCGAGCAGCGTCGCCCCGCCCGCCTCCCGCGCGACCACCAGCACGGGACGGTCCTTGCCCCGCCCGTCGTTCTCCTCGAACGGCACCCAGGTCCACACGATCTCCCCCGGGTCGGGGTCCCCGTCCGGGTCCGGGGCGTACTCCGTCCGGACCGGGCCGATGGCACGCGGATCGGCCTCGGCGGTGGCGGTGAGACCGTCCCTGCCGGGCTGCTCGACGTGGCTGCTGCCGTGCTGCGAAAGTGCCGTCATGCGGGCGAGGCTAGTGGCTCCGCGAACACCGTGAGCCACGCCCGGCGCGTGCCGTCCTCCTTCCGGTTCCGAGAGGACCGCTTTCGGGAATCGCCTGCTGCCGCGTCTTGGCCCCGGCACTTGACGGCGCGTCGGGGAACTTCTCCCGCCCCCGAGGCGTCTCACCCCATGAGAAAACGATCAATGAGCGTGCGGGAGTAGCGGAATGGCGATCACACTGGCGGAGGAGGTCGTTCTGCTGTCCCTGGACGACGAGTCCGGCTCGGCGCAGCAGCGGCAGTCGGCCGGCTGGGCAGTGGCGGGGGGCCTGCTGCTCGAACTGGTCCTGGCGGGAAAGGTCTCGGTCACCGGCAAGCGCCTCGAGCTGACGGATTCCACCCCGACCGGGGAGCCGCTGCTGGACAGCCGTACCGAACTGATCGGGACCTGGCTGCGGCAGCGCGCCAAGCACGGGGTGTCGGAGTGGCTGACGAAGGACCAGCCCAAGGCCGTCTCCGCGGCAGTGGCGCGCCTCTGCGAGCGCGGGGTGGTCGCGGAGGAGAAGCGCAAGGTGCTCGGCATGTTCCCGGTACGCCGCTACCCGGAGGCTGATGGCGCGGTCGAGCGCGAGATACGCGACCGGCTCCGCGCGGTCGTGCTGGACGGTGCCGAGCCGGACACCCGCACGGCCGGCCTCATCGCCCTGATCCACTCCGCCAAGCTGCACGGCCTGGCCTTCCCCGACGGCCCGCGCAAGCCCGTGGCCGCGCGGATGGAGGAGATAGCCGAAGGCCAGTGGGCGGCCGAGAGCGTCCGCGCCGCCATCCGCGACACCCAGGCGGCCATGGTGGCGATCACCGTGGTGACGGCGACGACTGTCCTCCTCTGAGCCTCCGAAGCCAAGCGCCCAGCCCCCTCAGGGCGTGATCGATAGGTACCCGAAGACAGGCGTGAGGGGGATGGTGTTGGAGCGACGGAAGCTGATCGGCATCGGCATCGGCATCGGGATCGGGGCGGGGGTAGCAGTCCTCCCCGCCTGGTGGGCCTTGCGCCAAGTGGCGAGCGGCGCCAAAGCGGACTGGCACACCGACACCGCACCGCTGGAGCGGGCCTTCCCGTTGCTGGGCCCGCTCAGGGACGCCAAGTGGGTGAGCAGCCGGGACAGCGACCGGGACATACCGTCGCCAGAGCTGGTGATCTCCGGCTTCGCGCGGCTCGCACCGGGAAAACTCGCCGAGCTGATGGCAGCCCACGCCTTCGTCTCCGAAGGTCCGGCCGCTGACTTCTCCTCGTGGTTCGAGAAGCCGCTCAAGGGCGAGGGGCCGCAGGACCCGCAGTGGGTCCGGTCGCACGAGCTGGACCGCGAAGGCAGCGGCTACTCCACCAACCAGTGGTTCGACCGCCGCAGCGACACCGTCCGCTTCCGGGCACTCAACCCGTACGGCTCCTGACTGCTCCCGACCCCGGCCCACCGGTCACCCGGCACCCCCGGAACCCCGCCCGGCGGGCAACGCCGCCCGCCACCCGGCTCCCGCCCGGCCGGGGCAAGGGCCACCCCGTCCACCGTTGACACGCACCGACGCCGCGGCGGAGACTGCGGGCGCGCCCCACCGGGCGTGCCCGGGGGCGTGTCCCGGTGCCCACTCCGGCACCGGCCCGCCGCCGACCGTACGGAGTCGTCCAGGAGAGCCGCCATGAGCATCCGCACCGTCCGCGACGTCTACGTCGTCGACGCCGTCCGCACCCCGATCGGCAAGTTCGGCGGAGCCCTGGCCGGGGTCCGCCCGGACGACCTCGCGGCGCACGTCGTGCGCGCGCTGGTGGACCGTACGCCCGACCTCGACCCCGCCCGCATCGACGACGTCGTCTTCGGTGACGCCAACGGCGCCGGCGAGGACAACCGCGACGTCGCCCGCATGGCGGTGCTGCTGGCCGGCCTGCCGGTGACGGTCCCCGGCGTCACCGTCAACCGGCTCTGCGGATCCGGCCTCGAGGCCGTGATCCAGGCGGCCCGCGCCATCGCGCTCGGCGACGCCTCCATCGCCATCGCGGGCGGTGTCGAGTCGATGTCCCGCGCCCCCTGGGTGGTGGAGAAGCCCGAGCGCGCGTTCCCCGCCGGACACCAGCAGATGTGGTCCACCACCCTCGGCTGGCGGATGACCAATCCCCGGATGCCCGCCGAGTGGACCGCCTCCCTCGGTGAGGGCGCCGAGCTCGTCGCCGAGAAGCACGGCATCACCCGCGAGGCCCAGGACGCCTTCGCGCTGGAGAGCCACCGCAAGGCCGCGGCCGCCTGGGCCGACGGGCTGTACGGCGACGAGGTCGTCCCCTACCCCGGCGCGGACCTCCCGCGCGACGAGTGCATCCGCGAGGGTTCCACCCCCGAGGCGCTCGCCCGCCTCAAGCCGGCCTTCCGGACGGACGGCTCGGGCACCGTCACCGCCGCCAACGCCTCCCCCCTGAACGACGGCGCCGCGGCCCTGCTGCTCACCGACGAGGAGGGCCTGGCGGCCACAGGCCGCGAGCCGCTCGCCCGGATCAGGGCCTCCGCCGTCACCGGCATCGAGCCGCAGCTCTTCGGCCTCGGCCCGGTCGACGCCGTGGAGCGGGCCCTCGCCAAGGCGGGCCGTTCCCTCCCGGACCTGACCGCGTTCGAGCTCAACGAGGCGTTCGCCGCGCAGGCGTTGGGCTGTCTCGCCGCCTGGCCGGAGCTGGACCCGGCGGTGGTCAACCCGCGCGGCGGCGCCATCGCCATCGGGCACCCCCTCGGCGCTTCGGGCGCCCGGCTGGCGGGTTCGGTGGCGCACCAGCTGGCGGCGGCCGGTTCGGGTACCGGGATGGCGGCGCTGTGCATCGGCGTGGGCCAGGGCATCGCCCTCGTCCTGGAACGCTGAGCCCCCGGGCGGCCGGGGGACCCCGTCGATCATTTCCGGTCACGTGGTGCCCTCAACTGCCCAATAACTGAACAGAGATGATGCCTCCGGTCTGGCACGATGGCGCCTGCTGCCGCCCACCGCCCCGCCCGCCCATCCCCACCCGGAGGCCCCGCGCCATGCCGCTGCTCGACCCGACCCTCTGGCAGGACGGACCCACACTCACCGGCGGTACCGGCCCGGTCGTCGAACCGGCGACCGGCCGCAGCCTCGCCACAGTCGACCTCGCCGCCCCCGCCGACGTCGCCGAGGCGGCCCTGCGGGCCCGGGCCGCGCAGCGGGACTGGGAGCGGGCCACCCACCTGGAGCGGGCGGCCGTACTGCGCCGTGCCGGGGACCTCTTCGCGGCCCACGCGGACGAGCTGCGCGAGTGGCTGGTCCGGGAGTCGGGCTCCATACCGGGCAAGGCGGACTTCGAACTGCACGTGGCCGCCCAGGAGTGCTACGAGGCCGCCGCGCTGGCCTCGCGCCCCGCCGGGCAGGTGCTGCAGAGCGAGGCGCCGCGCCTCTCCTTCACCCGCCGCGTCCCGGCCGGGGTGGTCGGCGTCGTCGCCCCGTTCAACGCCCCGCTGATCCTCTCCATCCGCTCCGTCGCCCCCGCCCTCGCGCTCGGCAACGCGGTCCTCCTCAAGCCGGACCGCCGCACCGCCGTCAGCGGCGGCCTCGCCCTGGCCGCCGTCCTCGCGGAGGCCGGACTGCCGGCCGGGCTGCTGCACGTGCTGCCCGGCGGGGCCGATACGGGCGCCGCGGTGGTCGCCGACCCGCTCGTTCGCGTGATCTCCTTCACCGGGTCCACCGCCGCCGGCCGGGCCGTCGGCGAGCTGGCGGGCCGTCACCTCAAGCGTGCACACCTGGAGCTGGGCGGCAACTCGGCCCTCGTCGTACTGGACGACGCCGACGTCGAGGCCGCCGTCGCGCAGGCCTCCTGGGGTTCCTTCTTCCACCAGGGCCAGATCTGCATGACCGCGGGCCGCCACCTCGTCCACACCTCGCTGTACGACGAGTACGTGGAGCGGCTCGCGGCCCGTGCCGAGGCCCTCGCCGTCGGCGACCCCTTCCGCGAGCGCGTCCACCTGGGCCCGCTGATCGACCGGAGCCAGCTGGAGCGGGTCCACGGCCTGGTCGAGGCCAGCGTCGGGCAGGGCGCCAAGCTGCTCGCGGGCGGCACGCACCGGGACCTCTTCTACCGGCCGACCGTGCTGGCGGGCGTGGCCGACGACACCCCCGCCTACGCGCAGGAGGTCTTCGGCCCCGTGGCGCCCGTACGTTCCTTCGCGACGGAGGAGGAGGCGGTGGAGCTGGCCTCGGCGGGCCCGTACGGGCTCTCCCTGGGCATCGTCACGGCCGACGCGGCGCACGGCCTGGAGCTGGCGCGGCGCATACCGACCGGGATCGTGCACGTCAACGACCAGACCGTGAACGACGAGGCGGTGGCCCCCTTCGGCGGGATCGGCGCCTCGGGTACGGGGGCCCGGTTCGGCGGGGAGGCCAACCTGGACGCCTTCACCGAACTGCGCTGGACCACGGCCCGCCCCTCCCCGCCCGGTCACCCCTTCTGACGGGATCCGCCCGAGGGGTGTTCCCGTGGTTTCCTGGCTCCCCGGCCCTGTCCCGCTCGTCAGGAATGCGGAAGGGCGGCCGTTCGTTCCTTCAGGACACCCCGCAAACAGGAGGTCTGGACACCGTGGCTACTGTCGAGCTCACCAAGGAGAACTTCGACGAGACGGTCAGCGAGAACCCGTTCGTGCTGATCGACTTCTGGGCGGGCTGGTGCCGCCCCTGCCTCCAGTTCGCCCCGGTCTACGAGAAGGCCGCGGAGGCCAACCCCGACCTCGTCTTCGCCAAGGTGGACACCGAGGCCCAGCAGGAGCTGGCCGCCGCCTTCCAGATCACCTCGATCCCGACACTGATGATCGTCCGGGACCAGGTGGCGGTCTTCGCGCAGCCCGGAGCCCTGCCGGAGGCCGCCCTGAGCGATCTCATCGGCCAGGCCCGCGCCCTCGACATGGACGAGGTCCGGGCGCAGATCGCCGCCTCCCAGCCGAAGGACGGGCCCGGAGCGTAGCCGGCCCCGGCACGCCGCAGGCCCGGGATTGCCGCACGCGGCCGCGGGACTGCGGTGACACTGGACCGTATGACCGAAGCCGTGGAGTACGACGTCGTGGTGCTCGGCGGGGGCCCGGCCGGCGAGAACATCGTCGACCGGACCCGCGCCGCCGGGCTGAGCACGGCCCTGGTGGAGAGCGAGCTCGTCGGCGGGGAGTGCTCGTACTGGGCCTGCATCCCCAGCAAGGCCCTGCTGCGCCCCGCGCTCGCCCGCGCCGACGCCCGCCGGGTGCCGGGGCTCGCCGACTCCGTCCGGGGGCCGCTCGACGCCGAAGCGGTCTTCGCGCACCGCGACCACTGGACGGGCCACTGGAACGACGAGGGCCAGCTCGACTGGCTCGACTCCGTCGGAGCCCACCTCTACCGGGGCCACGGCCGCCTCTACGGCATCCGCAAGGTCGCCGTCACCAGCCCCGAGGGCGTGCACCACGTGCTCTCCGCCCGGTACGCCGTGGTCGTCGCGACCGGCAGCCGGGCCGTGCTCCCGGACGTGCCCGGCCTCGCCGGGGCGGGGGCGTGGACCAGCCGCGAGGCGACCTCCGCCCGGGAGGTGCCCGGCCGGCTGCTGATCGTCGGCGGCTCCGTCGTGGCCGCCGAGATGGCCACGGCCTGGCAGGCCCTCGGCTCCCGGGTCACCGTCCTCGTACGGGGCTCCGGGCTGCTGCCCCGGATGGAGCCCTTCGCGGGCGAGCTGGTCGCCGAGGCGCTGGCCGAGGCCGGCGCGGTCGTCCGTACCGGGGTGTCGGTGGAGGCGGTCGTACGGGACGGTCCGACCGGCCCGGTCACGGTGGTCCTGGAGGGCGGCGAGCTGCTGGAGGGCGACGAACTGCTGATGGCGACGGGCCGCGCGCCCCGGACCGAGGACATCGGGCTGGACACCGTCGGGCTGACGCCCGGCGACTGGATCGGGGTCGACGAGAGCTGCCGGGTCACCGGCCACGACTGGCTGTACGCCGTCGGCGACGTCAACCACCGCGCGCTCCTCACCCACCAGGGCAAGTACCAGGCCCGCATCGCGGGCGCCGCCATCGCCGCCCGGGCGGCCGGGCCGGGCGCCCCCGCCCCCGACACCGGCCGCTGGGGCGCGCACGCGGCCACCGCCGACACGGCGGCCCTGCCGCAGGCCGTCTTCACCGACCCGGAGGCGGCGGCGGTCGGCCTCACCCTCGCCGAGGCGGAGAGGGCCGGCCACCGGGTCCGCGCCGTGGACCACGACCTGGGGAAGGTCTCCGGCGCCGGGCTGTACGCCGACGGCTACCGGGGCCGGGCACGGATCGTCGTCGACCTCGACCGGCAGGTGCTGCTGGGCGCCACCTTCGTGGGCCCCGGCGCCGCCGAACTGCTGCACGCGGCGACGATCGCCGTCGCGGGGGAGGTCCCGCTCGACCGGCTGTGGCACGCGGTCCCCGCCTTCCCCACCATCAGCGAGGTCTGGCTCCGGCTCCTGGAGGCCTACCGGGGGTGACCCCCGCGCACCCGGCGCGGGTACGGAGCCCCCTGGGCCGCGCTCAGCGCAGGTACGAGGCCCCGTTGACGTCGAGCACCGCGCCCGAGCTCCACACCGCCGCCGGCGAGGCCAGGTACAGCACGGCGGCCGCGATCTCCTCCGGTTCCGCCACCCGGCCGAAGGGGCTCTGGGCGCGGATCTGCTCGCCCTCCGCCCCGCCCAGCCGGCCGGAGACCCGTTCGGTGGCGACGAATCCCGGTGCCACGGAAGCGACCGCGATGCCGTGCGGGGCGAGGGAGACGGCCAGGGACTGGCCGAAGGCGTGCAGGGCGGCCTTGGTGGCCCCGTACGCGGGGTGGTCGGGCTCACCGCGGAACGCGCCGCGCGAGCCGACGTTCACGATGTGCCCGGTCCGGCCGTCGTCGATCATCCGGCGGGCCACGCAGTAGCTGAGATTGGCGGCGCCGAACAGGTTCACCGCGGCCGTGCGCTGCCACGCCTCCTGCCAGTCCGCGTACGAGGTGGAGGGCAGCGGGTGCCGCACCATCGCGGCGGCGTTGTTGACCAGGACGTCCACCCCGCCGAGCGCCTCCGCGGCCTCGGCGGCCAGGGCCTCCACGCGGGACGGGTCGGCGAGGTCTCCGCTGACGAGGGCGTGGCCCGTCCCGTCGAGCAGGGCCAGGGTCTCCTCGGCGTCGGAGTGCCGGGCGGAGGAGTGCACGGCGACCCGGTCCCCCTGCCGGGCGAAGGCCGTGGCGACGGCCCGCCCGATGCCCCGGGACGCGCCGGTGACCAGTACGCCCCGGCTCATGCCGCCACCCACCGGAGGGCGAGGGCGAGGGCGAGGGCGTGGACGGACGGGGGCAGGGGCACGGGGACTCCTTTGCGGACGCTCTCCGGAGCGGCTGGTCTCGACCCCGCCATCCCATCACGGCAGCGCGCCGCGATCATCCGGATTCCGGCGAGGCCGCAGACCCCTCCGCGGTCCCCGGGACGGCTCCGTGCCGGGCCGCCGCCTCGGCGAGTACGGCGACCACTTCCTCGTCCGGGGTCTGCGAGAAGTCCCGGTACCACTCGCCGACCGCACGGAACGCGGGCGGCGACGACAGGCACACCACCTCGTCCGCCGCCCCGCGCAGCCGGGCGACCGCGTCCGGAGGCGCCACCGGGACGGCCAGCACGACCCGCGCCGACCCCGACGCGCGGGCGATCTCGCAGGCGGCCGCGGCCGTGGCGCCCGTCGCGATCCCGTCGTCGACCACGATCACCGTCCGGCCGCCGAGCGGCACGCGCGCCCGGCCCTCGCGGAACCGGTGGGCCCGCCGCTCCAGCTCGGTCTCCTCGGCGCGCTCGACCTCGGCAAGCTCCCGTTCCGAAGCGCGGCTGCGGCCGGCGATGTCCTCGTTGATGATCCGTACCCCGCCCTCGCCGATGGCGCCGAAGCCCAGCTCCGGATGATGGGGGACGCCGAGCTTGCGGACCACGATCACGTCGAGGGCGGCGTCCAGGGCCCGCGCCACCTCGAAGGCGACGGGCACCCCGCCACGTGGCAGGCCGAGTACGACGGGGTCCTCGCCCCGCAGGTGACGCAGCGCGCCCGCGAGACGCCGTCCCGCGTCCGCACGGTCGGTGAAGATCACAGTGCTCACCCCGTCCGTTCCGGGCCTCCCTTCGAACGAACCCCATCCCCCGGCCTTCCGCAACCGGGGCGGCACGGGTGCTCCCCGGCCACGGGACCGACCGCCGCCGGAGATCACGTCGGATAGGTTGAACACACCCCGGCCCACGCCGCGGTGACCGACCGTCACCGGGCGTCCCGGCCGCCCGCACCAGCGACGAAGGAGCCACCGCCCGTGATCGTGATAGCGCAGCTCAGTGACGTCCACCTCGACGGCGGCCCCCGGGCCGCCGAACGCACCCGTGCCGTGATGGAGTACCTGGACGGCCTCCCGTACGACCTGGCGGCGGTGCTGGTCAGCGGGGACATCACCGATCACGGCAGCCCGGCCGAGTACGAGGAGGCCCGCAAGCTGCTCACCTCGCGGCACCCGCTGGTCATCTGCCCCGGAAACCACGACGAGCGCCTCGCCTTCCGGCGGGTGCTGCTGGACGAGGAGGAGCCCTCCGCGGCCCCGGTCGACCAGGTGCTGCGCGGCGAGGGTTTCGTCCTGGCGGTGTGCGACTCCTCGGTCCCGGGGGAGGACCACGGCCGGCTGGAGGACTCCACCCTCGACTGGCTCGACGGCATCCTGACGCGGACCCCGCACGAGGTGCCCGTCCTCGTCGCCTTCCACCACCCGCCGGTCCCGCTGCACACCCCGTACGTGGACGGGATCCGGCAGTTCGGCGAGGAGCGCCTGGAAGCGCTGGCCGTACGCCACCCCCACCTGCGCGCCTTCCTGTGCGGGCACGCGCACACGGCGGCGGCGACCACCTTCGCGGGCCGCCCGCTGCTCGTGGCGCCCGGGGTGGTGTCCACCCTGCGGCTCCCATGGGAGACGCGGACGGCTCCCGACCACCACGTGCACCTGGACGAGCCGCCGGCCGTCGCCTTCCACGTGCTCGGCGGCGACGGGCGGCTGACGACCCACTACCGGGTGGTCGTCACCCGCCGGTAGCTGCCGCCGTCCCGGGTCCGGGTGAGCCGGCCCGAGGTGATCAGGTAGCGGCGCAGGGCGGAGCAGTCCTCGTGCACGGTCCGCAGCGCGTCGTTGACCTCGGGCTCCGAGTAGTCCCGGCCGGCCGCGAAGAGGGTCTCGGTCAGGTGCTCCAGCAGCTGCTCGCGCCGGGCCGCCTTGCGCGGGATGGCGACGAGGCGCCCGCCGGAGAAGAGGTCGGCGACCCCTCGCCGGCTCTGGCTGCCGGCGGATTCCCGTTGGTCATCGCCGTGTTGAGTGCTGTGCTGAGCGGTGTTCTGTGACATGCCCCGAGCTTGGTCCGCCGCGGCCGGGCCGCGCAACGCGTTTTCCCCGTTCCCCGGGACGACCGGCCCGGGGAACGGGGACGCGGAGCGGGAGCCGCCGGGCCTCAGGGGGTGACGGTGATCTGCTGGGCCGGGTCGGTGGTGTCGGTGACCTTGTAGACCGCGTTGAAGGTGGACGTGGTCGCGCTCGTCGGGCAGCCGAAGCCGCCGGTGACGGTGACGGGTACCACCGCGTTGGTGAACGTCAGGCTCGACGGGGCGCCGTTCGCCCAGCTGCCGGGGACGTTCGCCGGGCCGCCGGGCGCGGTGGTGACGGTGCAGTTGGCCAGGCCGGTGGTCTGCACGACGAGTCCGCCGGCCGGCACCGTCATGGTCGCGGTGATCGGGGAGCCGTTCTGCATGGACACCGACCAGGACCCGCTGGTCGTCACGGTCGGGGTCACGCCCGGCATGCTCGACGTGCAGGAGCTGTAGGTCGGCGGCGAGATGGGCGAGGAGACCGGACCCGCCGGGTTCTGGTTGCCGGGGGCGGCCGGCACCGAGCCGGCGGCGACGGAGACCGTACAGGTCACCGTGACCGAACCGGCCTTGAGGGTGGCCTTCCCGCTGAGGGTCGCCTTGAAGGCGTGCCCGGCCGGGGTGACGGTCGTCGACCCGGCCACCGGTAACGGCGCGGCGGTGGCGGTGGCGGTGGCGGAGGCCGCCGTCAGTGCGGCGGCGGCGGCCATTCCGAGGGCGAGCGCGGTGCGCGTTCGGCTCATGGCTGTACTCCTTGGGGATCGGGGTGCGGAGTGGGGGACTTCCCGGCGGGGGAGGGCCGGGCGGGGGCGGCGGAGCCCCCGGCGCGCGGGGCGGCGTACGGCTGCCAGGCGAACATCAGCCCGCCGCCGAGGATGCCGAGCAGGGTGCCGATCAGGAACCCGCCGAGGTTCGACATGACCAGCGCGGCGGTGGCGACGAGCGTGGTGAGGATCCCGGCGAGGGTGCGCTGTGCGGGGGAGAACCAGGCGGTGAGGCCGAGGACGATCATGACGAGACCCATCAGGACGGACGGGATGCCCGCCACCCCCTGCTGGAGCATGATCTTCAGCGGGGCCAGCGGCAGCACGCTGATCCACACCCCGGCCAGCACGGCGAAGAGGCCGCCCCAGAAGGGCCTGCCGCGCCGCCACCGCCGCCAGCGGCTCAGAAGCATTCCTTCTTGCCCTTGCTGATGTTCATGCTCAGCCCGGAGAGCTTGAAGGTGCCGGCGTTGGTCGCCCACGCCGTCTGCTGGAGATTGCTGATGCTGATCTTGTCGGCCTGCTGGGCGAACAGGTCCTGCATGCCCTGCGCCTCGGCCGGGCCCTTGTCGAGGGTGGAGGCGTCGCGCCCGATCTCGATGTTCGTGAACTCCGCGTCGCCGGCGAGCTGGGTGGCGTCCACGAACAGGTTGGAGGCTTCGACGGGGGACTTCTGACCGGCGGTCAGATTCAGCGAGATGTCCCCGACGACCGGGAGGGTGGTGACCACCGACTGGCAGAGGTGGTGCAGCTTGGCCTCCCTGATGGCGGTGACCGCCACCGGGATCAGCTCCTGGCGGGCGTTGACGTCGACGCTGCCGTACTGGGCGAAGCCCTCGCCCTCCAGGCTCTTCGCCGACACCTTGAACTGCTGGCCCGACACCGCGAAGGAGGCGGCGAGGGCGCCCTCGGCGAGGGCGATGCCGAGGCCTGCGGTGACCGCGACGGCGGGCGCGGTCAGGAGCACGAACCGGCGCCAGCGCACCCGGCCGCCGTCTCTGACGAGCTCGTCGCCGGGCGGTCCGGCCTCGGCGGGGGAGCCTGATCCGGCCTCGGATAAGTTCGGTGAGTCTGCCATGAGATGGTCCTTATCTCGGCTGTGCACCTTTGTTACCGACGAGTTGAATGTAAGAGTGCCAATGGTGGTTGGCAAGGTTGTGCGAGCGCACCCTTTAGGCCGACTCCTACTGCTCCGTACGCAGGAGTTCGGCGACCTCCGCCTCCACCCGGCGCCCCATCGCCCGGGCGAACTCCGTGGCCACCACCTCACCGGCCACCGGCCGCAGCGCCGCCACCGCCTCCCGGACATGATCCAGCTGGCTGGCCGAAAGTGGTCCCAGGCCCTCCGCACCGATCACGTGCCGTCGGAACAGCGCCACGAACCGGTCCGCCAGCGCCGCCGCCTGGACCTGTACGAAATCCCCCGCGTCCAGGATCTCCCCGAGCGGCACCCCCTGGCGCACCAGCGCCACCGTCGCCTCCAGCAACTGCCGGCTCGGGTAGGTGACCCGCTCGCCCTCCAGGCGTACGTATCCCAGCTCGGCCGCCCGCCGGGTGTGCTCGGCCGTCGCCCCCGGGCCGAACAGCTCGCGCAGCTCGGCCCGGGTCATGGTCACCGGCTCCTCCTGCACCCAGCCGCGGGTCATCTCCCGCTCCAGCCCCAGGAGTTGCGAGAGCCCGCCGCCCTGCTCCCAGGCGGCCAGCAGCTCGCCGATGCCGTTGACCGTGTACCCGCGCCCCAGCAGGTCGCTGATCAGCCGCAGCCGCGTCAGGTGGTCGTCGGAGTACCAGGCGATCCGCCCCTCGCGGCGCGGCGGCGGCAGCAGCCCGCGCTCCTGGTAGTAGCGCAGGTTGCGCACCTTGACCCCGGCCGCGCGGGCCACGTCCTCCCGGCGGTAGCGCCGCTGCCCGCCGACGCCCTCCGCCCTGCCGCCCGCCCTGCCGTCCGTCTGCGCCTCGGTGCTCACGCGGCCGAGTGTAGGACCTACCGACGGGTGTACCGGCAGGTCACATGGGGCGGGGCCGCGCTTCGCGCTTGACCGCCCGCAGCACCACGAACTTCGGCTCGCTCGCCACGACTTCACTGTTGCCGAAGAGGCGGCGCAGGTGCGTGTGGTAGCCCATGTGCCGGTTGGCGACCACCCACAGCTCCCCGCCCGGGCGCAGCGCCTTGCGCGACTGCGCGAACATGCGCAGCGCCGTCGCGTCCGTCGTCGCCTGGTGGGAGTGGAAGGGCGGATTGTTCAGGATCAGGTCCACCGAGGAGGGAGCCAGCATGGCCACCCCGTCACCGACGAGGAATTCCGCCGTCCGCCGGCCCGGGTGGACGTTGGCCTCGTACGTGGCCCGGGCCGAGGCGAGCGCCTGGTACGACTCGTCGGTGAAGACCACCTCCGCGTCCGGGTCCGCGACCTGCACGGCCGTGCCGACCACGCCGTTGCCGCAGCCCAGGTCCACGACCCGGGCCCCGTCGGTGTTGGTCGGGATGTTCTGGAGGAAGAAGCGGGTGCCGACGTCCAGGCGGTCCGCGCAGAAGATCCCGGCGTGGTTGACCACCGTCAGCCCGGCCCCGGAGCCCCCGTCCTTGTCGACCTCGTACGTCACCGGCCACGGCGAGGCCCCGGCGGCGGCCAGCAGCGCCGGGTCGGGGGTGCAGAAGATCAGCCGGGCCTTCTTCTCCGCGAGCGAGGTCCGCGTCGGCCCCAGGATCTTCTCGAAGAGGTTCAGCGTGGAGGTGTGGATCTCCTTGACCATGCCGGTGCCCACGACCACGGTGCCCTCGTGCACGTGGGGGGCCAGTCGGTGCAGCTGGTCCTCCAGCAGCGCCAGGCTCTTGGGGACCCGTACGAGGAGGACGTCGATCCGCGCGGGCGGCGCGTCCTGCGTGGTCAGCAGGGTCACCGTGGACTTGGAGGTGCCGATCCCGGCCCGGTCCAGGTTCGCCTCGGTCGCGGCGCGGGCCAGCGCCGAGTCGGTGATCTGCGCGGGGCGGTACGCGGCCAGGGCCGTCGTCAGCGCGCCCCAGCGGTCGCCGACGACCGCGATCTGCCCGGCGCCGGCCAGGTCCACCGGTCCGCGGTCGCCGGTACCGGCGTCGAGATGCTGCAGCAGGTACTCGTCTGCGGCGTCCCAGGCGCGGAGCCGGTCGCGGGGGTCGGCGGGGAAGCGGGTGAGTTCGTAGGAGCCGAAAGGCGTGGTCAGGCGGTTCATATGGCACCCAGGCTAGCCGAGACGGCCCCGCCCCGCGTCCGGCCGCACCCCGCGCCCTGACATATCCCGCGAAGGTGTGGCGCCGGACCGCACCCGCGAGGACTAAGTTGTGCGGCATGAGCAATCTCGATCGCCAGCCCGCTCTCTCCGCCTGCGGCGGCCGCGGCTTCGTCGTGGCCGAGCCGGTGCGCGAGCTCCTCAGCCCGCGCACGGTCAGGCTCGGGGAATCGTCCGAGGTCCGCAGACTCCTGCCGAACCTGGGCCGCCGCATGGTGGGCGCCTGGTGCTTCGTCGACCACTACGGCCCGGACGACATCGCCGACGAACCCGGCATGCAGGTCCCGCCCCACCCCCACAGCGGGCTGCAGACCGTGAGCTGGCTGCACGAGGGTGAGGTGCTGCACCGTGACAGCACGGGCAGCCTCGCCACGATCCGCCCGCGCGAGCTGGGCCTGATGACCTCCGGCCGGGGCATCAGCCACTCCGAGGAGAGCCCGCGCCCCCACGCCCGCTCCCTGCACGGCGCCCAGCTCTGGGTGGCCCTGCCCGACGCCCACAGCGACGTCGCCCCGCGCTTCGAGCACCACGCGGAACTCCCGCGGGTCACGGCCCCCGGCCTCGACGCGACGGTCATCCTGGGCACCCTGGACACGGCGGCCTCCCCGGGCACCGCGTACACCCCCATCGTCGGCGCGGACCTCGCCCTGACGGCCGGCACCGAAACCCGCCTCCCCCTGAACCCGGACTTCGAGTACGCGGTCCTCTCCATGTCCGGCGAGGCCCACGTCGACGGCGTCCCGGTCCTGCCCGGTTCGATGCTCTACCTGGGCTGCGGACGTACGGACCTCCCGCTGCGCGCGGCCTCGGACGCGGGCCTGATGCTGCTGGGCGGCGAGCCGTTCGAGGAGGAGATCGTGATGTTCTGGAACTGGATCGGCCGGTCCCACGAGGACATCGCGCAGGCCCGCGAGGACTGGATGAACGGGTCGCGATTCGGCGAGGTGAAGGGCTACGACGGCCCTCCGATTCCCGCTCCCGAGCTCCCGCCCACCCACCTGAAGCCCAGGGGAAGGGTGCGTTGACCTGCCGGTTTGTGGGGATGGGTCTCCAGCTCCTGCGCCAGCTCTGTGCAGCGAACACAGGCGGGTGACGGTCTGCTCCGGGTAGGCGCGGTTGGCGAGTTGACGGAGCCCCGCCGTTAGGGTGGGCGCGTGAATGACGACTGCACGGAATGCGGGTTCATCTACGACCTCGATCTGGCGCCCTCGGTCGCCTCGCTCGCCCGGGAACACGCGGCGCGGTTCGCGGACCTGCTGCGGGCCGAGCCGGCGGCGCTGGCACGGCGCCCGGCCCCCGGGGTCTGGTCGCCGCTCGAGTACGCCTGCCACGTGCGGGACGTCCTGCTCGTCCAGCGTGAGCGGGTACTGGCCGCCCGGCGTACCGACACGCCGGTCGCCGAGCCCATGGGCCGGGACGAGCGCGTCGAGCACGACGGGTACGCCCTCCAGAGCCCGGCCGACGTCGCCCGGCAACTCGCCGACGCGGCGGCGCTGTTCGGGAACGTCCTCGACCGCCTGCCGCCTGCGCACTGGGCCCGCACCCTCGTGTACAGCTACCCCGAGCCCGCCGAGCGGTCCCTGCGCTGGGTCGCCGTGCACACCCTGCACGAGCTGCGCCATCACCTGCTCGACGCCCGCCGCCAGGCGCCGGAGCCGGCTGCCGGAGTCTGAGCGCCCCGGCCGGCGCGCGGCCGGGCAAGCCCGGCGGGCCGCGAGCAGATCGCCCCGGTCAGATCGTGACCGGGCCGTGGGCGGTGGCGAACTCGACCGAGACCAGGCCCGGTTCCTCGTCCTCGACCCAGGTGACGTCGATCTGGTCGAGGGGGTGGTCGGCCGGTTCTCCGAGGAATTCGGCGATGGAGGCGGCGTCGCCGGCGATGGAGAGCCCGTGGATGGTGGTCGAGGTGCGCGGGTCGGCGCTCGGGCGCTCCTCGAGGGGGACCAGCCACTGGAGGAAGTAGGGCAGTTGCGGATCGTCCAGCAGTTCCAGCAGGCCGATCTGCTTCCACCTCAGGTCGAACCCGTCGGGGCGGACACGGTGGCCCTCGGCCGAGGTGCGGCCGAGGCGTGCCTCGACCGGGGCGATGTCCTCGACGGAGACCACCCAACCGAGCCAGCCGCCCCCCTCGGCGGCGCGGCGCGCGACCGCCTGGCCGAAGGGGGCGCGGTCGGCGGCGGGGTGGTCGAGCGTGGTGACGACCTCGACGTAGGTGCCGCCGCTCAGCGGCAGAATGAAATTGCGGGTGCCGAATCGCGGGTGCACGCCCCCGTCGACGAACCCGGCGCCGAGGGCCGATCCGATCCACTGGACGGTCGAGACGAAGCTGTCGCGGGCCACCGCGTAGGACACGTGATCAAGTCGCACCGCGCCATCATCACCCGGCAACCCGTACAAATCCCGACGCCACGCACGCCACCCGGCCGTGTCCGCCGTGGAATCAGCGGTGAAGCTCCGTACCGGGGAGAGGGAGCAGATCGAACGACGGTTACGGGGTTGGCGTCGCAGTTCCCCGAGCCCCTGATGACGACGAGACCGTGCCGTAGGCCCGGAGGGTGTCGGCCGGGTCGCCGGGGCGGCCCCGCAGAGTGGCGTCCAGAAAGGCGAGGGTGGCCGCGGCGACGACGCGCGGGCTCTCGGTGCGGCCCAGGGTGCCGACGATCGAGGACACCGGCGGCAGGTAGAGCGGGCCGTCCATGAAGGTGAGGTGCCCGGCGCCGGGGACGGTGAGCCGGTAGCTCTTCGCGGTGCTGTGCTCGAGGGCCTCGGTGAGCCGGGGCAGGTAGCGCGGGTCGGTGCCGGCGGTGATCTCCTGGGTGAGCGCGAGCGCCGGCTGCTCCAGGGCGGGCGCGGTGGGGCCGTGGGGGTAGCCGTCCAGGTCGACGACGGAGTCGAACCGGCGGTCCTGCCGGGCCGCCTGTAGGGCGGCGGCTCCGCCCAGGGAGTGGCCGGCCACCGCGGCGCGGCCGGTGTCCAGGCGTCCGGCCAGCGGGTCGGATGTCTCACCGTGGTCCAGTCGCTCCAGCTGGGAGAGTACGAAGCCGAGGTCGGCGGCCCGGACGGCCGTCCAGCCGGCGGCCAGTTCCTCGTCCCTATCGCGGTCCCCGGAGGAGGCGGTGGTGGCGCGGATCGTGCGGCCGTCGGCGAGGACGACGACGCTGGAGTCGTACGGGTGGTCGAGGGCGGCGACCAGGTAGCCGTGGCTGGCCAGCTCCTCCGCCCAGGCGGTGTTCTGGGACCGCACCCCGCCCGACCCCGGGGAGAAGAGGACGACCGGGAACCGCTCTTCCCCGCCGGCCACCGGGGCGTCGACGACCGCGCGGCTGCGGGCCCTCGGGACGCCGTCGACCAGGAAACCGGGCAGGCCGACCCCGTCGGCGAGGGCCTCGGAGACGGTCCGCGCCTCGCCCTCCGTGCGTCCGAGGTACTGGGCCCGGGCGACGCCCGCAGGGCTCTTCCGCGCCGGGTACCAGAGCTGGACCACGACCGTGCGCCGGTCGTCCGGATCGGCCGTGAAGCTCTCGGGGCGGAGCGGGTCGGTCCACTGGACCACCCGGGTCCCGACCGCGGAGGCGCCCGTCGGCTCGGGGAAGACGGGCACGGGGAAGGCCCAGGCGGCCACCGGGCCGGTGGCGACCAGGCCGGCGCAGGCCAGCGACCCCGGCAGGGCCAGCCACCAGCGGGCCCGCCACGCCGGTCGGCCGGCACCGCGCCGCAGCAGGGGCGGGAGGGCGAACGCCGAGGCGACGGCGGCGCCGGACAGGACCGGCAGCATCTGCCAGCGGATCCCCACGACGCCCAGCACGAGCGCCGACGGTACGAGGACCGCCCCCGCCACGACGGTGACGGGCCGGCGGGCGGCCGGGGGAAGCCAGCGCGCCACCAGCAGCGCGACGGCGCCCAGCAGGACGAGGACTTCCGGAAGGGACAGGAACAGCCCCGGGATGGTTTCGGTCACCCGCCCATGCTCGGCGCCGGGCCCGCGCCGACGCATCGGCCCCGGGTCGCCGCCGACTGCGACCGGAGGTGCAACCGGGAGCCCCGGACGGGCGGCCGTCCTACGACCGCGGGAGGTGGCGGGTCTCCTCCTGTGGTCGTACCCCGGCACATCGCGCTCCGACGCCGGGCTGATGTGCGGCGCGGATCCGCCGCCCAGGTGTGCATCGGCCCGCTCACGCATGCCATGCCGCAGCACGCCGTGGTGCCCGTGGCGGTGGTGCCGCGCCCCTGACGGTCACCCCGCCCGGGCGTTCGACGCTGAGGCGTCGGGTGTCATGGGGTGGCACGGCCGCCTGGGCCGAGATCCGTGAGGAACTGCTGTTGGTCGTTCAGATATCCGTCCGCGAAGAGCGAACGGGGGGAGAAGAGCGCGGTGAGCGCGGTCTTGAGGTCCGACTGCTCGATGGACCGTTTGACCAGTGAATGGGCTCCGTCCGGGTATCGCTTGACCGTCAAGGCGCCGCCTCCGTCCAGCGCCCCGCGGTAGCCGCGCTCCGTGTCGGCGGTGTCCACGTTGATGTCGTGGCCGGCGAGGGCCAGCAATACGGGTACGCCGTGCAGGGCGCGGAGATCGTGCGTGGCGTCCGCGGTGTGGTTCTTGGAGATGAAGCTCCAGCGATCGGCGGTCATGCCCTTCGCGTCGCCGCCCATCGCCCTGACGTACTCCTCGAAGGTCGCGTCGCGTTCCAGCAGCCGGCGTGTCGTCTCGCTCCTGGTGATCTCGGCCTGGACGCGGACCGCCGACGCGCCGTCGGCGCGCAGCTCGGCCAGCAGGTTGTAGCGGCCCTGCTGGAGCCAGTTGATCGCGGGCGAGACGGCGATCACGAAACTCACGGACGTCTTGGAGGCGATCTTCGGCACGACCCAGCCCGCCTGGCTGGCGCCCCACAGCCCGATCCGGTCACCGTCGATGTCCGGGCGGGCACGCGCCCAGGCGATGGCGGCGGCGGCCTCGTCGGCCCGATCGTCCATGGACTGGTCGAGCCAGTTGCCGGGTGCGCCCGCGACTCCGGGCTTGTCCCAGGACAGGGAGGCGTACCCGGCCTTGGCGTTCGCTTCCCACATGGGTTTGTAACCGTCGTCGTGGGTGGCGCTGACGGGGCCGTCGCCGTGGACGTACACGACCAGGCCGTGCTGCTTTCGGCCGTCCCTGGGGGTGGCCAGTACTCCGTTGAGCGTGTGGCCGCCGTGGCGTATCGAGACCCGTTGCTCCTCCATGGCGTACGTGTTCTGCCACAGCACCACGCCGACGAGACCAGTGGCCACGAGCAGGACCAGGACGAGTGACCACACGGCGATGCGGAGCCCGCGCCGTCGGGGCTGGATCTTTGGAGACATGACTCTGACCGCCTCTGTTCGGTTCACGCGTAACCAAACTATCGTTGATGGAACGATCGTTCATCAAGTGATAGTTTTGGGCGGAGGTTACAGCGCCAAGAGGGGGAAACCGCATGGGATTCGACGCGACGGACACCGGCACCGGACCGGTGACGGTCCGGCGGGGCATACCGGACGGAGCCGAGCGACGGGCGGCCGAGCTGTACTGGGACGCCTTCGGCCGCAAACTCGGCCCCGCCCTGAACCCGCCGGACAAGGCGGTGTCCTTCATCGCCGCCCACCTGAACGCCGACCGCGCGGTGTGCGCGTTCCTCGACGGGCAGCTCGTCGGCCTCGCCGGCTACCAGCTCGGCGGCCGGGCCCTCACCGGCGGCTCGGCCGCCGCCGTGCTGCGCGCGTACGGACACCTGCGGGGACTGCACCGGCTCCTGCTCCTCGCCCTGTTCGAACGCCACCCGGCTCCCGGGCAGCTCGTCATGGACGGCATCGCCGTGGACCCGGGCCTACGCGGCCGCGGTGTCGGGAGCCTGCTCATCGAGGAAGTGGCCGCGGTCGCGTCCGAGCAGGACTGCCGGGAGATCCGACTGGACGTGATCGACACCAACCAGCGCGCCAGGGCCCTGTACGAGCGGCGCGGCTTCACGGCCGTACGGACCGAGCACACGCCCTGGCTTCGCGGGCTGATGGGCTTCGGCGCGGTGACCACCATGCACCGCCCCGTCGGGGCGAACGGGCCGGGAGACTGAGCGCACCATGACCGAACACATCGAGATCCCCACCCGCATGCTCGTCCACGCGCTGATCCGTGAGGACGGCACCGTCGGCGCGGACGAGCTCTACACCGTCGCCAACCTGCTGGGCATGAGTGACCAGCAGGTGCGGCTGTGCGTCAAACGCCTCGTGGCCGAAGGCCGGTTCACCCACGAAGGCCGGGGTCGCAAGGCGGAGCTGCGCGCCACCGCGGACACCGTGCGTGCCCTCGCCCCCAACGCGGACTTCCTGCGGCACGCGTTCCGGCAGGACGCCGGGCTCGCGCCCTGGGACGGTGTCTGGCACCTCGCCGCGTTCGCGGTGCCCGAATCGGCGCGCACGGCCCGCGACTCCCTGCGCGAGACCCTCGTCCACCTCGGCGGCGCCCCACTCCAGGGCGGGCTGTACGTCTGCGCCAACACCTGGGAACCGTACGTCGAAGAAGCGGCCCGCCGCCTCGGTGCCCATGACGCGCTCACCCTCCTCACCACGACGGACCTGCGAAGGGGCGCCACCCGGGAGCCCGCCGAACTCGCCCGCCACCTGTGGCCCCTACAGGAGATCGCCGAGCGCTACCACCGCCTCAGCCGCCTCGCCCAGCCCCGCCTCGCCCGACTCACCGGCCCCGGCCAGCTCTCCCCTTCCGCACTCCTCACCATCGCGGTCGAACTGGCCGCCGAACTCACTCGCGCCATGGAACCCGACCCGCTCCTGCCGCCTCAGCTCCTGCCCCGGCCATGGCCCGGCACCCAGGCCCGGGAGCTCATCGCCCGCTGCTGGGCCGCCCTGCACCGCCGAGAGCACGGCGAAACCCGTCCGGCCCTCTTCCGCCTCTACGCCGACATCACCCGAGAAGCAGCGGACCGTGCCGTGCGCTGAAAAGGGTGGAGCCGGGCCGGCAGGCCGATTTTCGGCCTGCTGACCCGGTACGGCGGAGCCGGAATCATTCGCCGTGGCCGACGCCGACTACACGGTGGCCCGGATCCGGGAGCGCGGCACCGTCGCCGCCGGCCCCGCGCCGTACCCGCCCCACGGACGGGCGGCCCTGGCCGTCGACCGCGAGGGCGCGACCTCACACGTCTCAACAGCGGCCCCGTCGAAGAGGCCGCTCCGAAACCGCAGCTGCGGCCGCGCTGGCCGGTCCACTTCGAGGTCCGCGACCTGAAGGCCGCCACCGATGCGGCTGCTCGACCAGTCGCTCACCGCCCCTTGGCCGTCGTGCCCTGACGGCATGGGGCAAGCCCGAAGCCTGCTCCTCATCCCAGGTCTTCGCCGGCCAGCCGGAGCGCCAGTTCCTGGAGGATCCCCTCGGTCCGCGGCTCGGAGCCCGTCTCGTCGTACGCACCCGCGACCGCCTCGAAGGCGGTGATGAAGCCGCTGACCAGGGCGCTCAGCGGCTCGGACAGTTGACTCAGCACGGCAGAGCCGACCTCTTCGGGACCAGCTGCCGCGGGAACCGTGAACTGGTCCGGGATGACCTCGCCCAGCAGCTCCGAGACGAGGCCCTCGTCGACGTCGGCGCGCAGAGCCGTCAGGGCGGCAATGGCTTTGAGCTTGATCTCGTTCTCGGTCATGTTCCGAGGATGCCTTGGAGGTGGCGGTGGGGAGGAGAGGGAGACGGAGGCTCGGATGTCGGAGATCACGTGGGCCTGGATCGCCGCCGGGGGATCGCCCGACCGAGTCGGCAGACTCGAACTCACGATCACCAAGCTCGATAGAGCAACCGCTAGTGAGCGCACTCAGCGCACGAAGCCCGTTACTGTGCCGTGGTTGTCGGGAGAGGTCAGGCCCCAGAGGACCAGCCCCACGATGATTGCCAGCAGGATCAGCCCCGGCACGTTCTCGGGCCCCCAGCTGACGGGCTGCCGAATCGGTGGGCAGGGCGTGGCGTCGTCGCGTGCAGCGTCGGAGTCGGCGCGCTGCCAGGGCGCGACATCGGCCTCGCCCCGAGCGATCCGCGCGGCCGTGTGGCGCACGTCCGCCGCGTGGTAGGTCGGCTCGCGGGTCAGGTCCGGGGAGGGCGCACCCGAGGTGCGTACGCTGTTGGCCCGCGCCACGGCCCTGATGCTGCACGGCCTGATCTGCGGCCAGATCTCCCGGACTTCGGCCCTCGTCAGCCAGTCTTCCCCGTCCTCAAGGTCCTGCTCGTCCGCCGCCCCCATTCGAAGTCCGCCCCCTCGCTCGCCGATCACCCTTGGCTTGATACCCGGATCGCAGGAAGATCACCCGACCGAGCAGTCACACTCGAACTCACGCCCCTTTCCCGGCCGACGGCCGGCCCCCCTTCGGCGTGTCCACTTCTCCGGCCGCCAGGAGGCCCTTTGTCGCATCCCCTGATCCGGCTCTCCATCGGCCGCACCAACGGTGTCGCCCACTACGGCGCGACATTCGCAAACGGCGAAGCCCCTGACGGCGTGCCCCACGCACTCGCCCGGCCTCACCGCCGGTCGGCCGGTCTTCCGACACCGGCCGACCGGCGGTCCGCGTCGCGCCTCAGGGTTTGATCGTCAACTCCGCGCACCGGGTGGCGACCGCCGCGAGCGACTCCCCGCTGTCGTGCAGCCGGCGCTGGACGCGGGCACCGTTGCCCCGTTCGTGCAGGTGGGCGATGGCTTCCCGGACCCGCTCGTCGTCGCCGTGGTCCACGAGGGCCTCTCGCACGTGCTGGTACAGGGCCTCGACGGCGTGCACGGCTGACGTCTCCCGCATGGTCTCGGGGTGCAGCAGCGGGCCGTCCAGGCCCGAGCGGCCGGCCCGCCAGCTGGCCAGGCGCAGCAGGCTCGTGCTGATCCTGGCAGGGGGTTCGCCGTCGCGCCACGCGCGGGCCGCGGTCTCGACCAGGCCGCGTGCGAGAGCGGCGAGCAGGACCGGGGTGGAAGCGTCCAGGCAGACGTCGGCCACCCTGACCTCCACCGTCGGGTAGTTGGCCGACAGCCGGGCGTCGAAGTAGATCATGCCCACGTCCCGGAGCACCCCGGTGTCGATCATCGCCTGGACCTGCTCGTGGTACCGGTCCGCGGAGCCGAAGACGTCGACCGGCCCGGCGGACGGCCAGCGGTTCCACACCCGGCTGCGATAGCTGCCGTATCCGCTGTCCTCACCCTGCCAAAACGGTGAGTTCGCGCTGATGGCGGTCAGAACGGCCAGCCATGGTCGGATGCGGTCCAGGACCGCCACGCCTTCCTCGTCCGATTCGACCGAGACGTGCACGTGGCAGCCGCATGTCAGCTGCTCCTGCGCCGTCAGGCCGAACTGCTCTCCCAGCCACCGGTAGCGCGGCCCCGCGCTCAGTGAGGGCCGTACCGGCAGCGGCGAGGTCGCGACGGCCGCCACCACGGCGCCCGCACTCGCCGCGTGGTGCGCCGCCTCCCCGCGGATGCGGACGATCTCGTCGTGCAGCTCGCCCATGTGGGTCACCGGTTTGGTGGCGAACTCCAGTTGTTCCTTGTGCAGTTCCTTCTCGAACGCGTGGTCCTCCCCGCCCGGGCGCAGCCAGGCCAGGCGGTCCGCCGCCGCCAGAACCGCTCCCGAGACGGCCAGCGGTTCACCGCTGCGCTCGTCCACCAAGAGCAGTTCCTCTTCCACACCCACACTTCTCATACCGCCACCCGGGGATCGCGCTTTCAGATGGTCGTCGCCTGCCCTGCCTTCCGGCGACCATGCCGCCGCGGGTCCGCCGTCATGGGCGGCTGGGCCGCGCGGTGCTCCCTGGGCTCTGCACCTCCGACGCACACCCCGAGTAGCCGGTCCCTGACATACGGGTGCGGCGGAGCTTCTCCGAGAGCCGGTCGGCGGCCCCCGCGCGTTAGGGATGCGTTAAGGGTTTACCGGGCCGGGACCCGGTCGCGCGCCCTGCGACGTCCTTCGGGCGCCGGACAGGCGGGACGGGCCGGGAGGGCCGGCTCCCGGCTGGACCCGCTCCGGGCCAGCGCTGTTGCCGCCCGGCGGCTTTGCAGGGCTGCTCGGGGACGGGCGGGGCACACGGGGCAGGAAGCGGTGCGGGCGGCCGCTCCGGGGTGAAGGCCCGGGCTCGGGCGGCCCCATACTCGGTGATCGTCGCGTGGCCCATGGTCCAGCGGCCGTCGCGCACGCATGCCACGTAGGCCAGGAAGGGTTGATGGGGGACATGAAGGAAACGAGCCAGCTGGTGATGCCGGAGGTGGTGGACAGCCCCGCCGCCGCGGAGCAGCCGTCCGGCGGACTGGCGCGGTGGATGCTGCGCCACCGGGTCCAGCCGGTGGGGCCGGCGGCCGGTGAAGGCCATACCGAGCCGCAGGCGTGGTGGAAGGTGATGTGCCTGACGGGCGTGGACTACTTCTCCAGCCTGGCGTACGTGCCCGCGATCGCCGCGCTCGCCGCCGGGGCGGTCTCCCCCCTGGCGACCCTGCTGCTCGTGGCGCTGACCCTGCTGGGGATGCTGCCGATGTACCGGCGGGTGGCGAAGGAGAGCCCCAACGGAGCCGGGTCGGTGGCGATGCTGGAGGACCTGCTGCCGTTCTGGTGGGGGAAGCTGTTCGTGCTGGTCCTGCTCGGGTTCGTGGCGACCTCGTGGATCATCACGATCACCCTGTCCACGGCCGACGCATCCGTGCACGTGGTGGAGAACCCCTTCTTCCCCGCCGCGCTGCACGGCCACGAGGTCGCCCTGACGGTGGTGCTGCTGCTGGTCCTGGGCGGGGTGTTCCTGCTCGGGTTCAGCGAAGCCGTCAGCGTGGCCATCCCGCTGGTCGCGGTCTTCCTGGCGCTGAACGCCGTCGTCATCGGCGTCGGCCTGGTCCACGTCTTCACCACCCCCGGCGCCTGGTCGCAGTGGACGGACGCCCTCCTGGACGGCGGAGGGGGCTTCGGGCAGCTGATGGGGCCCGCGCTCCTGGCCTTCCCCCTGCTCGTGCTGGGCCTGTCGGGCTTCGAAACCGGCGTGAGCATGATGCCCCTCATCGCCGCCGACGGCGAAGACCCCGAACAGCGGCTTCGCGCGCGGGTCCGCAACGCCCGCCGCCTGCTGACCACCGCCGCCCTCGTGATGAGCGTCTACCTGCTCGCGGCCAGCTTCGTCACCACCCTCCTCATACCCCACGAGGCGTTCGAACCCGGAGGCGCTGCCAACGGCCGTGCCCTGGCGTGGCTCGCCCACGAACACGTCGGGGAGGCGTTCGGCACCGTCTACGACATCAGCACCATCCTCATCCTCTGGTTCGCCGGGGCCTCCGCCATGGCCGGGCTGATCAACATCGTCCCGCGCTACCTCCCCGACTACGGCATGGCCCCCGAATGGGGACGCGCCGTACGCCCCGTCGTGATCGTGTACACCGCCCTGTGCGTCCTCATCACGATCGCCTTCAACGCCGACGTCGACAAGCAGGCCGGCGCCTACGCCACCGGCATCCTGGCGATGATGGTCTCCGGTGCGTTCGCCGTTACCGTCTCCGTCGCCCGCCGACGCCGGCGCGCCGCCACCGTCGGCTTCGGTCTGCTCACCGCGGTCCTGCTCTACGCCCTGGCCGCCAACATCGTCGACAAGCCCGACGGCATCGCCATCTCCGCCTTCTTCATCGCCGGGATCATCGTCGTGTCGCTGGTCTCCCGCGTCTCGCGCACCACCGAACTGCGCGCCGACCGCATCGTTTTCGACGAGAACGCACGCCGTTTCATCGACGACACCCTCGCCCACGACGGGGCCATCAACATCATCGCCAACCGCCGCCAGGGCGGCGACCACGCAGAGTACAGCGCCAAGGAGCGCGAACAGCGCGGCGTCAATCCGGTACCCGGGCAGGCGGACGTCCTCTTCCTCGAGATCGACGTCGTCGACCCCTCCGACTTCAGCGACACCCTCACGGTCCGCGGCGTCGAAGTGGACGGCTACCGGATCCTGCGCGCCGACGCCCCGGCCGCCCCGAACGCCATCGCCGCCATCCTGCTGGCCCTGCGCAACGTCACCGAGGTCCAGCCGCACTGCTACTTCGCCTGGGCCGAGGGCAGCCCCCTGGTCCACATGGTCCGCTACTTCCTCCTCGGTCGCGGCGACACCGCCCCGGTCACCCGCGAGATCATCCGCAGCAACGAACCCGACCCGGACCGCCGCCCCGGCATCCACGTCGGCGGCTGACCCGCGTACGGCGCGGCGGCGTACGCGGGCCCCGGAACCGGCTCAGCCCGTGGACCGTGAGTGCAGAGCCGCCAGTCCACGGGCGTGGTCGAAGGCGGCGGCGACATCGGAGTGGTCGTCCCAGGGGGCCGCGCCGCACCACCCGCCGATGAGCCGGAACTGCTCCAGGGCCTGGGGGAACCGCCCCGTCTTCACGAGTGCGGCGGCGTACAGATGCCGTACGGAGGGCAGCAGGCGGTCGTCCGGGGCGGCCTGCGCCAAGTCCTCCCGCACCCGGGCCAGCACGGACCTGGTGGCCCAGGTGCGGTAGGCCCCCTCGCCCTCCTGGCGGGCGGCTTCGTACACGGCGTGGAGGTGGATCCCCGTCAGCAGGCTGCCCGGCGGGGCCGATTCGGCCGCCGCCCTGGCGAACTGGAACATCAGCCCCTGGGAGCCGCACCACTTCTGGCACCAGTACTGGAGGGCCTGCCAGTGGGCGTCGTAGTGGTGCGGTGCGCGGCTGACGACCTCGCCCCACAGCCGCCGGAACTCGTCGTGCGGCAGCCCCAGCCCCCGCGCGGCGGCGACCATGGTGATCCACGGCGACGGGTCGCGCGGTGCCAGCCGTGCCGCCTCTCCCGCGGCGTGCACAGCGGTCGGGAGCAGCTCGGAGAAGCTCGCGATCTGCTCGTCCGAGGTGTGCCTGATGTCCTTCTCGCCGCGGGCCTCCCAGGCGCGCAGCAGTATGGAGTGGGCGTGCACGACGACGGCGTCCGCGTCCTGCGGGCGCGTCGCGCGCCAGACGCGCAGCCAGCGCTCGTCCTCCACGCAGACGTCCGCGAACACCTGGACGAGCCGCCAGCGCTCGGCCCAGTCCTCCGACTCCGAGGCCGCCGCGAGCATCGCGGCGGCCGGCGCCCATTCACCGTCGAAGGCGGACTCGACGGCCAGGCGCAGCGCGGGCTCGTCCCGGGGCGGCCCCGAGTGGCGGGTGTCGAGCTGTTCGCGGGGGACGAGCCCGTAGGCGGCGGCGTCGAAGCGCCCGGCCTTCCGGTTGCGCTGGGCGTTGCGCGCGGTACTGACGATCGCCCAGAGGAGGACGGCGAGACCGATGACACTGACGAGGTTCATGAGCACGATGTGTCATCGTGCCTGATCACGGTCACGGTAAGCGAACGTTCAGGCCAACGGTCGGACTCGTTCTGCCCGTCAGCCGGCGGCCGCCGCACACAGCCACTGCATCCTTCGGACTACTGTGGTTTCAGCCCCGGGGGTGACGATCTCGCGGCACCGTCACGAGAGGGTCGATCCGTGCGGGCAACCATCGGATACACCATCGAGAGCATCGGCTACGTCGTAGGAGCCCAGGGGCTCGTCGGCTTCGTTTCGCAGACCTTCTTCGGCGCGGAGTGGGGCTGGTTGCACAAGGTCCTCGACCTTCCGTCCGCCGCCCACCTCGGTGTCGTCGTCGCGGGGCTGGCGCTCGTCGTCGGCGGGGTGAGGACGCGGAAGGCGCCCGGGCGCCAAGGGGCCTCCTGACCCGCGGCACGCTACGCCGCGACTCGGATGCCGAACCGCCGTCACCGAGAGGGACTTCAGCCGGTTCTGCCCGTATTGACTTGTTCGACCTTTCCCCGCCGGCCCGCTGTGCGTATATTTGCCGTAGAGCAACTATTGCCGTGCATCAACTCTCGGTGCCGACGGGGGCGCTTGGGCAGCCAGTGAAGGGAGACCCGCGTGGTCAGCAGTGCGGCCGGTACGGCCGATGTCCGACGTCTCGTGGTGGAATCGCTGAAGGGCCGGGCCGACGACATAGCTGACCGCTGGGTCCTGCTCCAGATGGAGCGGGCCCCCATGGACCCCGCGAACAGCGAGCGCGAGCTTCGTTACGAAGCGGACGTGCTGGCCTCCGCGCTCCTGGGCGGTCTGGACAGCGCGCTGCCCGTGGAGCAGGTGGCCGCCGAGCACCACGAACTGCGCGAGGCGGTCCGGGACCTGTCGCTGCGCCGGGCGCGGGCCGGGGCGGCGCCGACGGCGACCTCGCTGTCCGTACTGGCCCTCAAGGAGGTCCTGCTCGGGATCGTCCGGGAGAGCATCGACGACACCCGAGCCCTGCTCGCCGCGGCGCTGCTGATCAACCGGCTCCTCGACGCGGCCGGCGCGCTGTCCTTCGCCACCTACGTGGAAGGCCGCGAGGAGATCATCCGGCGGCAGAGCCGGCAGCTGCTGGAGGTCTCGACGCCGGTCGTCCGGCTGTGGCGGCAGGTCGTCGCGGTGCCCCTGATCGGCACCCTGGACACCGCGCGCACCCAGGTGGTGATGGAGAACCTGCTCCAAGCCATCCAGGACGAGGACGCCCAGGTCGCGATCATCGACATCACCGGGGTCCCGACCGTCGACACGGCCGTGGCCCAGCACCTGATGCAGACCGTGCGGGCGGTGCGCCTGATGGGTGCGGACTGCGTCATCAGCGGGATCCGTCCCACCATCGCCCAGACCATCGCGCAGTTGGGCATCGACCTCTTCGACATCCTCACCCGGGCCACGCTCGCCGAGGCCCTGTCCGAAGCCATGAAGATCACCGGCGGTGCCGCGCCGGCGCCCCGTGCTCCGGTCATCCGGTGACGGCGCCCTCCTCGGCCGTGCCGATCCTGCGTCTCGGCGACGTGCTGGTCACCGGGCTGCTCGACGAGCTGGACGACAAGTCGGCCGTCGCCTTCGCGCGGGAGCTCACCGAGCGGATCTCCGCCGATCGGGCACGGGGTGTCCTCATCGACATCTCCCGCCTGGAGATCATCGACTCGTTCGTGGCACGGAACCTGATGGAGGTCACGAGCATGGCCCGCTTGCTGGGAGCCAGGGTGATCGTCGCGGGGATGCGCCCTCCGGTGGCCATCACCCTCGTGGAGCTGGGGATCGAACTGACCGGCGTGGAAACGGCGTTGCACGCCGAACAGGGCATGGCCGCGCTGGGCTGGACCCGGACGGCGCCGCCTCGGGAAGGGGCGCCACATGAGGCCACTGGCTGACGGCACGCACACCAGCGACGGTGGCCATCCGGATGCCCCGCAGCCGGCCGGCCGTGACGACGGACCCCTCCGGATCCCGTTGACCACGGAGGACGACCTGCTCATGGTCCGGCATGCCGTCCGTTCGGCCTCGGTCGCGGCCGGCTTCTCCATCATCGACCAGACCCGCGTGATCACCGCGGCCAGCGAACTGGCGCGCAACGCCTACGTGCACGGCGGCGGCGGGAGCCTGACGATCGACTCCGCGCGGGACGAAGGACGCACCGGGCTGCGCCTGACGATCAGTGACCACGGACCGGGCATCCCCGATCTGGCGGCCGCCCTGACCGACGGCTACAGCACCGGGGTGGGCCTGGGCCACGGGCTGGGCGGAGCGCGCCGCCTGATGGACGAGTTCGAGGTGCGCACGGAGCCGGGCGCCGGTACGACGATCACCACCACGCGGTGGCGGCGTTGACGTCCCGCGGTGCGTCATCGGTGTCGCCTCCGGGCGCGGGAAGAGCGGTGAGGGACGCGCCGCGGGCCGCGGGGCGGCTCCCCGCGGGCGTCCAGCTCACCCTGCGGAGCCCCCCGGAGGCGCTGTCCGCGCTTCCGGGCCACCCGGAGGATGCGGGCGGGGCGGCGGCGGTAGCGGCTCGGACCCCGCGGCCATGAGCCGGCTGTTCTGGGCTCTGACCCCGCTGCGCGAAGAGGTGCGCGAGCTGGCGGCGGTCTACCGGCTGCCCGCCGACCTGCGGGGGCGTCTCGTCCTGTCCGTCACCGACATGGCCGCCCCCGAATTCGAGGCCGGGCATCCCGTCAGGCTGACCGCCGTCCGCGACGCGTCGGGCACGGGCGCCCACCTGGCCGTCACCCTGACCGCCCCCCGGGCAGGGCGCCCCTTGCAGGTCGGCGGGCTCGCCCTGACGGCGCTGGCCGCTTCCGCCACCTCGGTGACCTGGAACATCACCCTGCCGGCCCCGGCCTCCACGCTCCCCGGCGGAACGCGGCGCGCCGACCGACCCGAGGACGGCCCCGGCGCACCGGCCGACCACACGGGAGCGGCTGACGAGGAACTGCGCGCCGCCCTCGCCCTCGCGGACGGGCTCGCGGCCGAACGCCGGCGGCTGAAACACGAACTGGCGGAGACCAACGCCGGGGTCCTGGCCCTGTACGTCCACCTGGAAGAGCGGGAGGAGGAGGCCGGCCAGGCGCACGGACGGGTGCTGCGGGAACTGGAGGACGCGTTGCGCCCCGAGCCGCTGGAAGTCGAGGGGGTGGAGCTGGCCGTGCACTTCGCCCCTGCCGATCCCGGCGCCCCGACCGGCGGCGACCTGTACGACTGGTTCACCCTGCCGGACGGCACGGTGCACATCACCGTCGTCGACGCCCTGGGCCACGGCGTGCGCGGCATCCGGACCGCCATCACCGTCACCCACGCGGTGCGCACTCTGGCCCTGGAGGGGCATTCGCTGGACTCCGTCCTGGCCCGCAGCCACCACATCCTCATGTCCTTCGACGCCGATCTGATGGCGACGGTGCTCCTGGCCCGGCTCGATGCCGTCACGGGGGAACTCCAGATCGCCAACGGCGGCCATCCCGCGCCGGTTCTGGTGCGGACGAGCGGAACCGCCCGGTACCTCGAAGCACGGGGAAGGGGCATCGGTCACCCCGGCTCGGGCAGTGAGGGAGTGTGCAGGGAGCGCCTGGCCCCCGGTGACCTGCTCCTGCTCTACACCGACGGACTCGTGGAAAGCCGCGAGGATCCGGTCGAAGGTGAGCGCGGGCTCATCGCGTCGGCCCGGACGCACGCCGACCGCCCTCTGTACGAAGTCCCTGCCGCCATCGCCGCGGACATGCACTCCCTCGTCCCGCACGCGGACGACACCCTCGCCCTGGCCGTCCGGATCACACCCCGCGTACCGCCGTCGGCGCCGCCTCGGCCTGCGTGACGGGGGTGAGGTGCTCGGTGGGGGTGCGGCGGGCTGGACCGGCGTCAAGGCGGCCCGTGGTGACCGGTTCGACCCGAGCACCGCCGCGGCCGCTCACGGCCCGGGGTCACGGTCGGGTGGAGCGCTGTCCGGGGGGTGTGCGGCGCGGGTGAAAGCGCGCAGGCCGGCCAGGAGGACGTCCCGTTCCTCGTCGGGCAAGTGCCGCAGGACGTCGCGCAGGTCTTCCGCGCGCCGTTCGGACAGGGACAGGAGGGCGTCCGCGCCGTCCTTGGTCAGGGAGAGGCCGATCTCACGGCGGTCAGTGGCGGCGCGGTCGCGGCGCAGGAAGCCTGCGGCCTCGAGCCGGTCGCAGAGTCTGCTCGCTGCCGGAACCGATGCGCCGACCATCTCCGCCAACCGGGAGAGGTTGGCTCCCGGAACGCGCCGTACGGCCACCAGGGCCCGGACCTGAAGGGCCGAAAGGCGGGGCGAGGAGTTCTGGCCCGCGCGGTTCCAGCAGTCCACCAACGCCTCGGCGGCGTCCGCGACCTCACGGGACGCCTCGTGCAGAGGATCGTCGGCCGGTTCCGCGCGGTCCATTGTGGCGGTCGCCTCCATGAGCGGGTGCAGTGCCCCCAGAAGCCGCCGGCATCCGCCACCGCCTCCGCGCGGGGTCTCCCGCGTCTGCCCTCTCTGACGAGAGTATGCCCTCTGGGACGGCCTCATCCCGCCCGTATCCCGATGACACCACGCGCAACTCCGGTCCCGGGTGGCGAGCGGCGTCCCCGAACCGGGAAGGTGAGGAGCAGCCGGCGCGCCGGGCCGGCGGTCGGCCTTCGGCGTGCGACGGACCACCAGGACTTCATGGCCGGGCAGACTGCGGAGAGTGACCGGTGGGTGCGGGTCCGCTTCCCTTCGGCGGGCCGGCCTGCCTATAGTTGCCGCAGGGCAACAGTTACCGTCCGGCAAATACCCGGACCCGCCGACGGGCCCCGGCCCCCTGCCCGAAAGGCACCTTCGTGATGAGCAGCGCGGTCCGTACCCGCCGGCGCGCAGAGCGCCGGCTGGAGGGACGGGAGCGGACATCACCGACCGCCGGGCCCGCCACAGCCGCGGCGAGCCGCTCAGAGCGGGCCCGACGCGGACGCGCGGGCCGCGACCAGCGGCGCGAAGACGCGCTGTTGACCGCTCTGCCCGACCCACGCGAGGACAAGGCCGCAGCGGCCATGACCCTCGTCGAACCGGGCAACGAGCCGGTCGGCGTCGAACCCGCGCCGCACACGCGACAGGGCGTGCGGCCCTCGTACGGCACCGCAGCTCTCAGCTCCCAGCCCCCGGAAGGGGTGCCCCATGACACTTCCCGCTGACCACGGCGACACCCCATGCACCCGGGACGACCCGTTGACGACCCGCCCCTCGATGCGGCCCGCCGCCGTGCGGACGCAGTACACGGAATGCGGGGCCACCGACCAGACCGGGGAACACGACAGGGGGACGCACTGATGGCCGGCTCTCCCGCGCCGGCGACCCGCCGGGTACGGATCGACCACCACAGCGCCGTGCACGACGCCGCCGAAACCGCCCGGTCCCTCGCACGGGAATGCGGGCTGCCCGGTGCCATGCCGGACCAGGCGGCGGTCCTCGCCTCCGAGCTCGCCGGAAACCTCGACAAGCACGCCGTCGACGGCAGTCTCTACCTCCAGCCGCTGCCGCTGGGCGGCGGCCTGGAGATCCTGGCCGCGGACCGCGGGCCGGGCATGGCCGAACTCGAACGCTGCCTCACCGACGGCTACACCACCAAGGGCACCCTCGGCGCGGGGCTCGGCGCCGTCCGCCGCATCGCCACGGACCTCACCATCAGCACGCGGGCCGGCACCGGAACCCTGATCTGCGCCCGGCTCACCCTTCCCGACGCACGCGAGGCGGCCCGGGAGGCGGTAGGGCTCCTCAGCCTGCCCGCGGCGAACGAGGACGAGTGCGGAGACGCCGCAGCGGTCACCGACCTCACCGGTCTGCGCACCGCCGCCGTGGTGGACGGCCTCGGGCACGGCCCCGACGCTTCCGAGGCCGCACAGGCGGCGGTGCGCACCTTCCGGACCCACGCCGAACGGCCGCTCACGGAGATCATGACCGCCATGCACCGGACCCTGCGCCACACCCGCGGCGCCGCCGTCGGCCTGCTGCGACTCGCCGCCGGAGAGGCCGAGTACTGCGGCGTCGGAAACGTCCGGGCCGTGGCCATCGGCCCGGACGAGGTCCAACTCCGGCTGACCGGCCAGCCCGGTGCGGTCGGCTGGCGGATGCCGGCGCCCCGGACGCACGGCTTCCCCCTCGCCGGCGCCGCCACCGTCGTACTCCACAGCGACGGCATCGACCTCCGCTGGGCCCATACCCCACCGCTCCGTCTGCTGCGTCTGCCGGCCCCCCTGCTCGCCGCCGCCCTCGTACACGGCTACCACCGCACCCGTGACGACGCCACCGTGGTCGCGGCCCAGCCCCGCAGCTCACGATGACGAACGGTGAGACCTTCCGCGACGTGACGGCCCTGCGCCGGGCCGTACGCGCCCTCGCCCACCACCACCGGCTGCCCGCCGAGGTGCGCGGCCGTCTGGTCCTGTCCGTCACGGAACTGGCCACGGGGCAGTTCGAGGCCGGACATCACGTCGAGCTCGCCGCCGCCTGCGACAGCGGCACCGGACACGACGGCGCCCAGCTCGTCGTCACCCTGACCGCCCCGCAGGCAGCCGCGGCCCTGCCCTGCGACGCCTTGGCGCTGCCCGCCCCCACCACCACGGCGAACTCCGCCACCTGGCGGACCGCCCTCACGCACTCTCCCGGCCGGCTCCCCCCGCCCCGAAAGCAGATGTCCCCGGGACGGTGGACCGACGCCCAGGCCGACGCGAACGCCCAGGCCGACGCCGAGGAGGAGATGCGCGCCGCACTCGCGCTCGCGGACTCGCTCGCGGCCGACCACCGGCTCCTCAAGCACGAACTGGCCGAGACCAACGCAGGCGTCCTGGCCCTCTACGTACAGCTGGCAGAGCAGGAAGAGCAGCTGCGCAGCGCCCACGGCCGGGTGCTGCGCGAACTCGAGGACGCCCTGCGCCCCCCACCACCGCGAGTCGACGGCCTCGAACTCGCCGTCCACTACGCACCCGCCGACCCGGCCGCCCCCACCGGCGGAGACCTGTACGACTGGTTCGTGCTGCCCGACGGGACCGTCCACGTCACCGTCGTCGACGCCCTGGGCCATGGCGTCACCAGCACTCGCAGCGCCATCACCGTCACCCACGCCGTGCGGGCGCTGGCACTGGAGGGACACTCCCTGCAGTCGCTCCTGGCCCGGACGCACGACCTCCTGAAACCCATCGACGCGGACCTGATGGCCACAGTGCTGCTGGGCCGGCTCGACCCGGCCACCGGGGAACTGCAACTGGCCAACGGCAGCCATCCGCCCGCCCTCCTCCTGCGGGCCGACGGCACGGCGCACTACCTGGAGGTGAGGGGCAGGGGCATCGGCTTCCCCTGTCCGGGCAGCGACACGGTCCTGACCGTCCCCGTCGCACCGGGAGACCTGTTGCTCCTGTATACCGACGGGCTCACCGAGAGCCGCCGGGACATGATCGAAGGCGAGCGCAGGCTGATCCGGGCACTGCGCGACCACGCCCACCTGCCGATGGCCGAGATTCCCGGCGCCGTCGCAGCTGACATGCACACCATCGTGCAGCACGCCGACGACACCCTGGCCCTGGCCTTCAGAATGAGGGGACCGAACAGATGAGCCGGACCGGCATCCCGACCGGGCACCCCCCCCCGTGTGCTGCGGATGGGCACACGCGAGCGGGCTGGCGAACGCCCGCGGGGGTGACTAGATTGGTGCGATGCCGCACGCCTTCCCGTTGCCGTCCCCCCACCCTGAACAGGTGGCTCTCGAGGCGTCCGCTCTCCTGGAGATGCTGGACCTGCTTTGGGGCCGCGGTCAGGAAGCCATGACCGCCGTGCCGCCGTCCCAGCTGCGCGCGCTCACCGTGATCGACGAGCGGGAGGGCATGAACCTGCGCGACCTCGGCGAAGTGCTCGGCTCCACGCCCCCGTCCGTCAGCCGGCTGTGCGACCGGCTGGAAGCCGCCGGCCTCATCCACCGCTCCCGCGCCACGTCCAACCGGCGGGAACTGGAAGTGCGGCTCAGCCGCGGGGGACGTGCCGTCCTCGCGTCCGTACGCGCCGCCCGGGCGGGCGAGCTCCAGGCAGTCCTCACCCGCATGTCGCCCGCGCGGCAGCGAGCCCTCTTCGAGGGCATGACCGCGTTCCACAGTGCCGCCCTGGAGCACATGGGCGTCACCGAAGAAGCTCCCGCCGCGAACGACATCTGCGACATCGCCTGATCGACGGATGCCGCCGGGCGGCGGGGCCGGGGCCCCTCAGCCCGCGGCCGCGCGGCCGAACCAGTCCATGCACAGCACCAGGGCGTCGTCCTCGGCGTCAGCGCCACGGTGCACGGCCAGTTCCTGGAGGATGCCACGCGGCACCGCGGCGGCGGGCAGCAGACGGGTGGCTTGGATGGCCCTGGCGAGCGCCCGCTCGCTGTACACCTCTCCGCCCGCGGAAGCGGCCGCGTACACACCGTCGCTGACGAAGACCAGCCGGTCGCCGGGCAGCGCGGCGAAGTCCTGCGTCACATAAGGGGTTTCCTCGAACATGCCCAAGGGGAGCTGCTCCTCGAACTCGACGCGCTCCACCGTTCTCTCCCGCAGCCTCCACAGCTGCGGAGAGCCGGCGTCCACGACGTGTCCGCGCCCCGTGGCCAGCTCGACGGACAGCAGGAGCGTGGAGACGTACTCGGCGCCCCGGTAACGGGCGTAGATGGCCTGGTCGGCCAGAGCGGCCTGATCGGCGATCCCGATGCCCGCCCGACGGGCGTTGCGGAGGGCGTTGATGGCGAGGTTCGTCAGCAGGGACGCCTCGATCCCCTTGCCCATGCCGTTGGTGACGGTCAGGGTGAGGTTCTCTCCGGTGGTGGACCAGTCGAAGTTGTCGCCGTGGATGTCGTAAGCGGGCTCCAACTGGGCGCCGATCGCGTACTCCGGACGGGCACAGGAACGAGCGGGCAGCATCTGCCACTGCATCTCCGCGGCCAGAGTGAGCCGGGAGGCCCGGCGTGCCTGGAGGTACAGGTCGGTGTCGCGTTCGGCCACGATGATCTCGTGCCCCAGCAGCTCTGCCAGTTCCCTCAGTTCGCGGACGGCCTCGGACGTGCATCTGTGCTCGGGAAGGCGCACCGTCAAGATCCCCAACCGGTCACCCCGTACCGTGACGGGCAGATGCAGATCGACGGCGTCGTTCTCGGCCGCGTCCTGCCGGTACGGCTCCTGACTGGCGAACGCCCTGCCTTCGGGGGTGCTCTGTACGGGGAGCGGCTCCGCGGTGTGAGGCAGGAAGGTCACGGGCTGCAGGCACGTGAGACTGTAATCCGCCATGAGCAGCTCCACCGCGGTCGCCTCGAAGTGCTCGACCAGCGCGTCGCGGAGCGTACGCAGGAGATCGTCCGGAGCCGCCGTGCGGACAGCGCGCTCCACGGCCAGGAAGTTCGTCATGGTGAGGGCCATTCTGTCGAGACGTTACGAAGGGGGATGGGACCTGGGGCGGGCGGGCGCACGACGAGCCGTACGAGGCCGGGGGTGTCCGCACCAGCACCATGCGGCCGGCGCCGCGTCACCGCGTGCGCCCGGGCCTCTCCGTCGGGGGACCCCGCCGCACCCGGTCTCGGCCGTGGCGGCACTCAAATCGAGAAAGCAACGCGGCCATTTACTCCGCGGCATCGCCAGAGGGGGACCGCACGGCCCCGTGCCCGTGCGCCGACTGGGCCGGATGGCGCGCCATGCGGGCGCGGACGGTCTTCCCGCCGCGCCCTTCGCGGGTCACCGTGACCGCGTTCGCCAGGCGGTGCACCAAGGACAGTCCGAACCCGCCCGTCTCACCGCTCACGTCGGGGGGACGGATGAGCGGGAGACGGGAGCTGGTGTCGCGCACACAGACGTCGACATGGCCTTCGGCGGCCGCCAGCTCGAAGGAGCACGTGCCGCCCGTGTGGCGCAGGGCGTTGGTGACCAGCTCGGAGACGACCAGCACGACCGCGTCGCCCACGCCCTCCTCGACGGCCGGGTTTAGACCCCGCAGGAACCCCCGTGCCCGCCTGCGCGCCTCCGCGACAGCTCCGGGCCGGCGTGCCGAGAGGCAGACGACTTCCTGTGCCGGCACAGCGGCTGTGCTGTTCTCCCAGCGATTCACGCGGCTCACCTCGGCTTCTGGCCTTCCCGGTTGCGACGGCTGTCCACCTCGAAGCAGTTGCCCGGAATAACAGGCGTGTAACACCGCGTATCACACCGTGCCGGATAGCCGCACCCCGGGTTCTTCCTGCCCCGACGGGGCGCTGGCCGCGTCGCGGCGGCGAGGGCATGGAAGGAGCGGTGAAGGTGATCACCCTCTGGAGTCGGACGCGCGGAAACTCCCGGACGTTCGGGGCGCCGTCAGCACAGGCCCATGCGGCGGGCGGGCCGGTACGTCGCGGACCCGGACACGCTCAGCCGTCCGCCCGGCATGACGTACGACGAGCCGCCCGGATCACCATCCGGACGGCTCGTCACAACAGGACGAACGTCACCCGATGCGGCACTAGGACAGTGGCCGACCGCCGAGACCTGTCCGCGTGACGCCGCGGGGTGAGAACGTCATCGGTCCTATCCATCCCTGGCGGACGAGGGCGATCTGGGAGGGCAGCGGTGACACCGGGTCGAGTGCCCTCCCGCGCGCCCAGTTCTCGAACAACCCCTCGGTCGTCGTGACCGCGGACACCACCATGGTCACCTTCAGGTCCCCGTCGCTCCAGGTGTTCCACAGTGCCCAGCCCTCAGGCCGGGCGTCGACGCCGATCCGGGCGCACACCTCCTCGTACGTCTCCTCCACCCCGGCCGGCATGGCCCCGGGCTTCAACACCGAGGCTCCGACCAGGCGGACCAGAGGCCGGTCCTCGTCCAGGCAGCCGTCACCGTCGAAGTGGTAATGCCGCAGCGCCCGGGCAAGCTCGTTCACACGGCGCTGGAGCGGTGTCGCCCCTGCGGGGTCTGCCTGGAACGAGAGCCATCCTTCGTTGGACGCCTCCACGCTGACGCGGTTGGCGAGGCGCTCGATCTCCCGGAGATAGTCCAGGTCACTGAGCTCGGGTGAGGTCATGACCGGAAGTTTCGCATCATTGCCGCCGACGCCCGCACAGGATATCGATCCGGTACGCGGGACCCTGCGTACCGCACTTCCAAGGGACGTCGTTCGTCGTGTGTGTCAGTGGCGGGTACGAGGATGTGACCGTACCGCTGAACCGGCGACATCCAAGGGAATCCTCATGTCCGCACCCGCACCTGCCACCGCACCCTCCCGCTTCCCCACCGGATGGTGCGCCACCGACCTCGGCCCCCACCGGCCGTGCGAGTTCACCTACGAGGTCTACCCGCTGGAGAGCCTGCCCTCCCTGGACCCCGGCCGCCTCGACGGTGGCTTCGGGTGGCTGGGCGGGACGGCTGCGCCGGACGGGCCGGAGCCGGGTCACGGGGAGCACCTCGAGGCCGTGGAGGCAGACCTGGCCCCCCTCGGCCTGCGCCTTCCCGCCGACTTCCGCACCTTCTACCGCAGCGGCAGGCTCTGCCGCGCGTTCGACGAGGTGTCGGTGACCGGCTGCTGGAGCGACCTGTCCGGAGCGCTGCGGAGCCCGGTCGAGGAGGGCGCACGCCTCGTACGGTTCCTCCGGGATCAGCAGGACTGTGTCATCTGGTACTTGTACCTGCGTCCCTCGGGGGAGACGTTCGTGGTCTGCTCGCACCTGGACCTGGACATGGAGTCCGCCGAGCAGGAGCTGAACGCGGCACAGGCGGCCGAGTTCCGTGCCGCGGCGGCGGAGTCACTGGTGCGGTGCGCCTCGTCCTTCGAGGAGTTCGCCTACCGTTTCGTGGTGGAGAACGAGCTGTGGACGCACCTGAACACCACCGAGCCGGGCGTCGGGTTGGCCCCCCACCTCCAGGAGTACCTCGACCACTACGCGGCCGCGGCCTCCTGACCCGGGTACGGGCCGGGCATCGGCTGGGTCTGCGGCAGGGCGATGCGGACCTCCGCCTCCGCCCGACGGACGGGACGAGGGCAGGGCGCTCGGCGCCGCGTCACCTGGCTCGTTCGACGCTCCACGGCGGCAGCTGCTCGAAGAAGGTGACCGCCTCCTCCCGCCCCCACGACCGCCAGCCCGTCGCCACCGCGGACGCCTGTTGCGCATGGCGGCGCATGTCCGCCCGCATCCTGTCCGTCACCCCGCGGCGCTCCCCGATCTCGCGGACGGCGGCCACGGTCTCCGGAGTGCAGGACGGGTCACCGAGCGCTGCCACCACCACGCGGCGCTCCGCGTCGTCATCGACGGCGGCCAGCAGGGCGCGGACGGTGTAGCTGTGCTTGCCGTCGCGGAGGTCGGTCCCGGTCGGCTTGCCCATGACGGCCGCATCCCCGAACAGGTCCAGGTAGTCGTCGCGCATCTGCCCGCAGATCCCCACCAGCCGCGCGTACTCCCGCAGCTCCTTGTCCCGGGGCGCCAACGGTTCGCCCGCGGCCAGGAGTCCGAGCCGCAGGGGAGCGAGAATCGAGTACCGGGCGGACTTGTAGTCGGCCACGCAGTGCAGGACGTCTTCGTCCGGTGCGGCGGCGAAGTCGCGTTCCAGGTCGATGATCTGGCCCATGAACGTATCGGCCGCCGCCCGGGTCTGCACCTCGACCATGGCCTGCCGCAGCGCGACGGGCACCTTCGCCTCCAGCAGCACCCGCAACGACAGGGCGAGCGCCAGGTCGCCCGCGAGCACGGTCAGACCGAGGGCCGTCCGCGGGTGGTCGGGGAACCGCTCGCGGTAGGCGTAGTAGGTGGACGGGCCGCCGCGCCGGGTGGGGCTGTCGTCGATGAGGTCGTCGTGCACGAGGCCGTGGGTCTGCAGCAGCTCGATGCTCAGTGCCGCGGCGTCCAGTCCGCCGACCGGCTCGTCCGTCACCAGGCGCGCCGCCTCGTGCAGCATGACGACTCGCATCCGCTTCCCGCCCCGCAAGGACAACTCCCGCAGCAACCGCAGGCACTCCGGGGTGAACCGGCTGAACGACGGCGCATCGAGCGCGGCGCCCACCGTGTCGAAGTACTCCTCGAAGAGCGCGTTCAACCGGCGCTCGTATCCGGCGACGCGCTCGAGGATCTGCTGGGTCATGACACGTTCTTCCTGCTCGGAGTCGGTCGGGCACACCGCTGTGGACGTGCGACGGCGGAGGCCCGTGCCCCGTGGTCGGCGGCGACGGGGTCAGGAAGTGTACTGGGGGGCTTTGAGCGCCCGTCCACGCGGAGCACGATCCGCGACGTTCGTGCGGTGGGGAGGGCGAAGAAGATCTGTCACTCCGGATCGTTCCGGATGCCTTGCCCGGTGCTCCGCCACTACCTTGTCGACGGCGTCCGTCAGACCGACCAGTCCGGAGCCCGGGGAGCAGTGATGCCGACGACCGCCACCACCGACCGCCCGACCGGCGCCGTGCTCGGGCAGCAGGAGCGCGAGGTGCTCGCCGCGGTCGGCTGCGGCCTGGGGGACGGCGAGATCGCCGCCGCCCTCTCCCTCTCCGAGGACGGTGTGGCCGAACACCTCGCACGGATCCTCGTGAAGCTCGGTCTGCGCGATCGGGCCGCCGCCATCGTCCACGCCTTCGACTGCGGCCTGGTCGTCCCCGGGTCCGGCCCGCGCACGCGGGCGGTACGCCCCGTGCCGTCGGCCGCCGCCGGCCGGACGGCGGGGCCGAAGGTACGGATCTCCGTACTCGGACCGTTGCGGGCATGGCATGACGGGCGGCCCCTGGAGCTGGGGCATCTGCGCCAGCAAGCCGTACTGGCGGCGCTGGCGCTGTGCGCCGGGCGGACCCTCAGCCGGCAGGAACTGCTCGACGACGTGTGGGGGGCGGAACCACCGGTCGCGAACGTGGTGCCGGTGTACATCTACCGATTGCGCAAGGCCCTGGGCACGGGGGACGGCCCGGACGCGGTCATCGAGCACGCCCGACGCGGTTACCGGCTCGTGCCGGGCGCGGTCGACGTGGACGTGGCTCGTATGGAGCAACTGGTCGCCGACAGCGGGGCGGCCCATCGGGCGGGCGAACCGGCCGAGGCGGTAAGCCTGTGCGCCCGGGCCCTGGAACTGTTCCACGAGGAGCTGCTGGCCGGTTTGCCCGGGCCGCGCGCCGAACTGGAGCGCCTGCGGCTCACCGAGCGCAGGATCGCCATCGTGCGGCGGAAGGTGGAGTGGCAGCTGCGGCTCGGCCAGGACGCGGAAGCAGTCGCCGAGCTGTTCGCCCTGTCCGCGGCGCACCCCCTGAACGAGCCGCTGGCCGCGATGCTGATGAGGGCGCTGTACCGGCACGGCCGACAGGCCGACGCGTTGGCCGTCTTCGACCGCACCCGCCGCCGTCTGGCCGACGACCTGGGCGTTCCTCCGAGCCGGATGCTGCGGCGGACGCACCAGATGATTCTCCTCGGTGACGAAGTCGGCCTCGGCCTCACCACCCTCGGCCGGGTGGACGCGCGTACGTCCTGAGGGGCCGACGGAAGGTCCTTCACGGCCGAGGGCCGACTCCGTGCTGATTACGCGGGGTACCAGGCGCCGTTGTACCACTGCTCGTTGGCGCTGTCGTTGTGGTGATCCATGTTGAAGTCGGCGGGGTAGTTCTTGACGTGGTTGTCCGGGTAGGTCCAGATTCCGGCGGACTCGTCGCAGACGTAGTCCCAGTGGCAGATCGTCTTGACCGGCACGTTGCCGAAGAACCTGTCGGCACCGGCGAGCGGAGCACCGACGAAACCGCCGAACGGCACGGCTCCGCCGTTGGCACCGGGAGGGGCCTGGCGCTTGGGGTCCGCGATGAGAACGGCGTTGACGTTGTCGAACGTCTGCCAGTTCTCGGTGACCCAGATGTGCACCACCGCGGCGCCCAGGGAATACCCGCCCATCTTGACGTGCTGGCCCGGGCACGCGGCGCGTTGGTCGCGGACCAGGCGGTTGAGCTCGTTGACCCCTGCCCGGGCGCTCGCGCCGTTGGGAATCTGGGTGGGGTACCCGACGTGCTGCTGGATGTTGCCGTAGAAGCCGTCGTTGTTCCACGAGCTGCCCGTGCCGCCGACGACGATCGTGTAGGTGCCCTCGCACGAAGCCGCCGCCTGAGCCGCGGGCGCCTGTGCCACCGAAAGCCCGGCCGTCAGCAGAAGTCCGGCTGACGCGGCAGCGATCCGCCTTGCTCGCATTCGATCCTCCCGAAGTAGTCGGCCTGCGCGTCCGCTCTCCGATGCGGTACGCGGTCGGCCGAGGTCACCCGACGACCGTGGCAGCGGCCGATGACATCCCGATGAAACCCGCAGGGCCGACGGGCGGGGCGGCTTCGGCTCCCGGTGGTATCGGCCGATTCCATCGGCATTTCATCGGTGGCCCCTACTGTCGGCCGCCGACGACCGGAGGTTCCGGCTGGGCGCGCGGGCCAGGCGGCAAGGTCGGGAACGCGCTGGATTCCGCGCACTTCACCGCACCTGCACTTCACCGCACCTGCACTGCACTGCACTTCGCTGCACTGCACTGCACTTCACGACGGAAAGGCACACAGTGGCAGGAAACGGCTTATACCGCGTGCTCACCAGACTGGCCGTCGTGGCCGGTATCTGGGCGTTGGTCATCGGGACGACCCCCTCGGCCGCCATCGCCCGACCCGGGCCAGGTCCGGACCCGGGCGCTGAACGGTCCGGAGTCTCCCGGTATTTCGCCGGCCCGGAGGGGTTGGCCATTCCGACGGAGCCTTGTGATCCGGCCGGCCCGTCGGCCACCGACGCGATCATGGCCGACCAGCTCAACCCGCAGTTGCACGCGAAGATGGCCGGCTACTTGAACGCCTACAAGGTGTCCTGCGCGCGGATGGTCACGCAGGCGGTGAAGGATCGGGGGCTCAACCCGAGGGCCGCAGCGATCGCCATCGCCACGATCATCGTGGAAAGCAGCATGAACAACTACTCCCAGGCCGTCGACTACACCAGCCTCGGACTGTTCCAGCAGCAGGACTGGTGGGGCACCCGGGAACAGCGCCTGAACCCGGCCTACGCCACCAACGCCTTCCTCGATGAGATGGAACGCCTGTTCCCGGGCGGAAGGTGGAACAACGAGGCGATCGGTGACGTGTGCTGGAACGTCCAGCGACCGAGAGAGGACCTGCGCGGCCTGTACGCGATCGAGGCCGGCGACGCGACCCTCATCGCCCATGCGCTGTGGTCCGGCACGGGTGGTGGTCCCGAGCACCCGTACGCCTCGGGCCGGGTGGTGTCCGGGCGGTCCGCGGACGGGCGGCTGGAGGCTTTCGCCGCCGGCGCCGACGGCGTGTACCACGCGTGGCAGACCGCGGTGAACGGCGACTGGTCGCCGTGGCGGTTCGCGGGTGGTCCGCGCGATGCCCAGCTGGCGGTCGCGTCCAACGCGGACGGCCGGCTGGAGGTGTTCGCGCTGTCGGACAGCATGTTCGATCACATGTGGCAGACCGCGCCCAGCGGGGGTTGGTCCGCCTGGGAGAACTTCGGCACCGGAGGGTACCGACTGGCGGCGGGCAAGAACGCCGACGGTCGTATCGAGGTGTTCGCCTCCAACACCAACGGTGTGTTCCACCGCTGGCAGACCGCACCCAGCGGCGGCTGGGCACCCTGGGAAGGCACCGGCGGCGGCCCGGCCCGTGCGCGACTCGCCATCGAGAACGCACCCGATGGGCGGCTCGAGGTGTTCGCGCTGTCGGACGCGACGTTCGAGCACCTCTATCAGACGGGCGCCAACGGCGGTTGGTCCGCCTGGGAGGACTTCGGCGGCGGTGGACACGCCGTCACCGCCAGCTACAACCAGGACGGCAGGCTCGAGGTGTTCGCCTCCAACGCCCATGGAGTGTTCCACCGCTGGCAGACCGGCCGGGCCTCCTGGTCGGAGTGGACGGGCACCGGCGGGGTCGCCGACGCCGAGCTGGCCACCTCCCGGTCGGTCGACGGCCGGGTCGAGGTGTTCGCGATCAACGCCGACACCGCGAGCCACGCCTGGCAGACCGGCCCGAACGGGTCGTACTCCTCGTGGGAGACCTTCGGTGGCGGTGGCACCGGGATCGGCGCGAGCAACAACGCCGACGGTCGCATCGAGGTGTTCGGCACCAGCCGCGCCGGCGTCCACCACAGGTGGCAGACCGGCTTCACCAGTTGGTCGGAGTGGGGCTGGCTGAACGATTCCGGCCCCGCGATCGACTGAAGACTGTCGCAGAAGGCTCGGCCCTGGCCACGATCCCGGTCCGCGACCGGGGGGCGTCCTGTCACCTCACCACTCCCGATCAGGAGGACACGTTGAGCTGTCGCCGGCACCAGCCCCGACCCGCCACGCCCTGTCGCGGCGCGACATCGGCGCCGTCATCGACCGGCTGCGCAAGGCGCGGCCGGCTCCCCTCACGCCCACGTCCACCCCGCTCACCCCGGACTTCCCAGGAGAGGAGCGCCTCGTGCCTTCCGCACCGTCCCGACGCGCACTGAACTGGTTCCTCGCGGCGACAGCCGCCCTCCTGCCGGCACTGGTGGCCACGACTCCGGCCGCGGCCCGCACCACGGACTCCGCCGCGGCGTGCCCGGCCGCCGGTATGGTCTCCCAGCACTTCCACAGCGGTCACAACGGCGTCGACATCGCCAACGACGTCGGGACGCCGATCTACGCCGTGGGCGACGGTGAGGTGACCATCTCGGGATACACCGGCGACTACGGCCAGTGGATCCGCATCCAGCACCCCGACGGCAGGATCTCCGAATACGGCCACATGTCCCGCCGGGACGTCTCCGTCGGCGACCACGTCGCGGCCGGCCGGCAGATCGCCCTGATGGGCTCCGAGGGGAACTCCACCGGTCCGCACCTGCACCTGCGGATCTGGGGAGACCGGTCCGCCTCCTACGGCATCGACCCCGAGGCCTACCTCGCGGAGCGCGGCGTGGTGCTGCCCTGTACCCCGGGCAGCGGTCCGCGGCCCAGACCACTGGTGTATCCGGCGGAGTCGGGGCGGGTGGTGTCGGCGCGGTCGGCGGACGGGCGGCTCGAGGTGTTCGCCGCCGGTGCCGACGGCGTGCACCACGCCTGGCAGCGGGAAGCGAACGGCAACTGGTCGGCCTGGGAGCCGCTCGGCGGACCGGGCAACGCCGAGCTGGCCATCGCACCCAACGCGGACGGCCGTCTGGAGATGTTCGCCGTCAACGGGAACACCTTCCGGCACCGCTGGCAACTGTCCCCCTCGGGGGGCTGGTCCGACTGGGAGGACTTCGGCGGCGGCGGCAAGGACACCGCGGCCGGCGTGAACGCCGACGGCCGCATCGAGGTCTACGCATCCGGGCCGGTCGGGCTCTTCCACCGGTATCAAGTGGCCCCGAACGGCGGCTGGTCCGAATGGCAACCCACCGGAGGCGGCCCCCCGGACAGCCGTATCGAGATGGCGAAGGCACCGGACGGACGCCTGGAGGTGTTCGCCCTCAACGATGACACCTTCCAGCACCGCTACCAGACGGCTCCCAACGGCGGGTGGTCCCCGTGGGACACCTTCGGCGGCGGCGGCCGTGACCTGACCACCGACCACAACGCCGACGGCCGCCTCGAGGTCTTCGCCTCCGGCCCGGTAGGCGTGTTCCACAAGTACCAGACGGGCCCGGCCGGTTGGTCGCAGTGGGAGCCGACCGGCGGCCCGCCCGATGCGCAGCTCACCAGCGAACGGACCGCCGACGGCCGCGTCGAGGTCTTCGCCGTGAACGGCGCCACCGCCATGCACACCTGGCAAACGGCCGTCAACGGCCCCTACGGCGACTGGGCCGCCTTCGGGACCGGAGGCACCGAAGTCACCGCGGCCGCCAACGCCGACGGCCGGATCGAGGTCTTCGGCACCAGCCGCGCCGGCACGTACCACACATGGCAGACCGGCTTCGCCACCTGGTCGGACTGGATCTGGCTCAACGACAGCGCCGGACCCGCCCTCGACTGACCCTTCTCCGACCGTCCCCCCACACGACCCGCGGCCGGCCGTGCCCGTGCGACACCGCCGGCCGCGCGGTCCCCCTGGAGAGGCCCATGCTCCCGATCAGCAGACGGAACCTGTTACGGGGTGTCGCCGGGGCGGGCACCCTCCCGTTCCTGGCCGCCGGCCGGCCCGCGGCCGCGGCCTCCGGGGACGCCCCGCCCCACGAGTGGGTCGGAGCGGGCCCGATGGCGTACGTCCACGACCCGTCCACACCGGCCGGCCCGCGCTATCTCAACGACCACACGCTGATCAAGGCCCAGGGCCGCTGGCACCTGTTCGGCATCGTCGGGGACAGCGCACCGCGCGGCGAATCCCCGGACAGCGCGGCGGAGATCTCCTTCGCCCACGCGTCCGCGCCGACCTTGCACGGGCCGTGGGCCACCCACCCCGACGCCCTCACCGTCGACCCGTCCTACTTCGGCGAGGAACACCTGTGGGCACCGCACGTCATCGAGGCGGGCGGCAGCTTCCGGATGTTCTACGCCGCGGGCGGCGAGAACGGTGCCGCGATCAACCTCGCCACGTCGACCGACCTGTTCACCTGGACCCGCGAGCCGTCCGGCCCCCTGTTCCGGGGCCTCGCGGCGCGTGACCCGATGGTGCTGCGGGTCGGCGGCGAGTGGGTCATGTACTACACCGAGCTCTCGGGCGCGGGTGGCCGGCACGTCGTTTCCTACCGACGGTCCGCCGACCTCCTGCACTGGAGCGCTCCGGGCGTCGCGTTCACCGACGCGAGCACGGACGCGACCGTTTCGGTGACGGAGTCGCCGTACGTCGTCGAACGCAACGGCTGGTACTACCTGTTCATCGGGCCGCGGGGCGGCTACGAGGGCACCGACGTACTGGCGTCCCGCGACCCGTTCCACTTCGACCTCGCCGCATACGCGGGGCACGTGCCCGGTCACGCCGTCGAGGTGGTCGCCGACGGCGAGACGTGGCACGCCGGCTCCGCCGGCTGGTTCCGGCAAGGGCTGTACGTGGCGCCCCTCTCCTGGCGGGACACGCCACCGCCGTGGCAGAGCCCGGACCATCCGGTGGCCGGCCTCGACGTCGGCGGCCGCCTCACGGTGTTCGCCCTCGACGCCTCCGACCGCTCGATGCTGCGGCGCGTCCAGATCGACCCGTACACCGACACCTGGACGCCGTGGGAGCCCTTCGGAGGGCCGGCCGGCGCGGTTCCCACGCTCGGCCGCACCACCGACGGCACGCTGGAGGTGTTCTCGCTCGCCCCGGGCGGCGTCAACCTGCACCACCGGGTGCAGCGGCCGGACGGCGGCTGGTACGCGTGGGAGGAGTTCGGCGGCCCGGCCGGCGCCGCCCCTGCCGTAGCCCGCGACGCCGGCGGCCGGCTGGAGGTCTTCGCCCTGAGCCCCGGCGGCGCCTCCGTCGCGCGACGACGGCAGCGTTCGCCCGGATCTCTGGACTGGGACCCGTGGGAGCCCGGCTTCGGCGGGGCCGCGGGCGCGCCACCGGTCGTCGCGGCGAACGCCGACGGCCGGCTGGAGGTGTTCGCCCTCGCACCCGGCGGGGCCGCGATCCAGCACCGCTGGCAGGAGGCCCCGGGCGGCGCCTGGACCCCCGCATGGCACCGCTTCGGCACCGCCGCCGGCGCCGCACCGCGGGTGGCCGGGGACGGCAGCGGCCGGCTCACCGTCGCCGCGATCGGACCGTCGGGCCTGGGAACCTTCTCCCGGCACCAGTCCGTGCCGAGCGGCCGCTGGGACGAGTGGCGGCCGATGTCCGGCTGGAGCGCCGCCGCCCCGGCGTTCGCCGTCAACGCCGACGGCCGGCTGGAGGCGTTCTTCCTGACGCCCGGCGGCGCCCGGCTCAGCCACCGCTGGCAGGTCGCTCCGGGCGGGAGCTGGGATCCCGGCGGGGAGTTCGGCGAGCCCGGCATCCGGCTCGCGGCGACGCCCGCGGCCGCGCTCGACCCCACCGGGCGGATGCACGTCTTCGCCGTCACCACCGAGGGCCGGATGAGGACCCGCGTCCAGGCCCGGCCGAGCGGCGGGTGGCGGCCGTGGACGGCCTTCGGCGATCGCGCGGTCGCACCCCTCGTGTCGGGTGCTCCCGCCCTCTGAGGCCGGAGCGGGGGACCGGAGTTCGGATTTCGTCACCTGAACGGGCGAAACGGTGGTCCGCTCGCGCTGCGAACCAGCCGAACCGCCCTCACTTCCCTCGGCACACGGTGACTTCGCCCACCTCGCCCGGTGCGTGACGAGGCATCCGCGCCCGGCGCGTGCGCGCAGGCCCCGTGCCCCGGCCTTCGGCATCGGCGGTCCGTCCTGCGACACCTCGGCGTGAGATCTGCGGCCGGACCGCCGGGCGACGGTCCCGGCCGAAGTGGCCGAAGTACGCCGGTGAACTCCCCTGAGAGATGAGTATCGTTCCGCTCGTCCGGCAAGTGCGACGCGTGGAACAGGGGGAACGGTGAGCGGCGTAGTCGTCCATCTGCCGCAGGGAAGTGGTGGCGCCGACGACGGCGAACCGTGCGGTGACCCGGTGACGTTACGGCTCGGCCCCGGCGAGGTCGCCCGCTTCGGACGGGGCTCCACGACGGTCCCCGTCGAGCTGCGCCTCGCCGACGCGGCGATCTCCCGGCTCGCCGGGGAGATCCGCGTCACCGACGACCACTGGCAGTTGACGAACCACAGCACCACCCACAGCTATCTCGTGGAGAACCCGGAGGGAGCGGGGGAGTACCTGAGGGTTCCGCCACGACGGGTCGGGGCGCCCATCCCGTTCGAGTTCTCGCGCGTGGTGCTGCCCACCCGCGGTGACGTCCCCGTCTCCTTCCAGGTGTTCGCGCCCGACCACGTCTACCTGGACCCGGACGCCATGGGCGTCCCCTGGGGGAACCGCACGGTCACCGCGTACTCCCTGGACGAGACGGCCACCTACTTCCTCGTCCTCGTCGCCCTGTGCGAACCGCGCCTGCGGGACCAGTCCCGCGTGGCGGTCCCCACCACTCCGCAGATCGTCGAGCGGCTCAGGTGCCACGGCGCTCACGACGCCCTGACCGCTCGGGCGGTCAGTTCGCACATCGACTACCTCGCCGAGGAGAAGCTGCGCATCGGCGTCCCGGACACCGACGAACGCGGCAAGGCCGACCGCCGCAACGGCAAGCGGGAAGAGATCGTCGGGCTCGCGCTGCGTTTCGGGCTGGTACGGGAAGAGCACCTCGCGCTGCTGCCGTCCCTGACACGCGCCGGCGGGCGGGAGCGGCAGGCGGGGCGATGACACCGCCTCACGGCCCGGGCTGCACCACGGAGAGCGACCGCACGGACCTGCTCCCGGCCGGCTACCGGGTGGGAGACTGGGTGGTCACCGAGCTGATCGGGTCCGGAGGCTGGTCCACGGTCTACGCGGCGCGGCCGGCCGACAGGCGCCCGGACCGGAACGGCGGGGCCCCCGCGGACCGGCCTCCGGGCCCCACCGACGTCGCGCTGAAGATCATGCCGACCGCCGGACTCGCGCCGCGCCAGGCGCGCCAGACCGTGGAATCCGCCCGCCGCGAGGTCGAACTCGGGCGCAGGGCGGGGCATCCCCGTCTGATCGGGTTCCTGGAGACCTTCGTTCTCGCCGCACCGGACCGGCCCTCCCTGGACGGCGCGATCGTGCTGGTCATGGAAAGGGCCGCGGGCAGTCTGCGGGAACTCGTCGACGCCGGTGTGCCCGAGGCCGACCGCGGCCGGCTGATCGCGGGAATCTGCGAGGGCCTCTCCCACCTCCACCGGTCGGGATGGGTCCACGCCGATCTCAAGCCGGAGAACGTCCTCCTGGGCACGGACCGCTCCGTGAAGCTCTCGGACTTCGGCCTCGCCACCGAGCTGACGGGGACGCACGGGTACGTGCCTCCCCTGGGCACCCTGGACTACCTCCCGCCCGAGCGCTGGAGGGCGCCCCTCGGGGAACTGGGCGTGCAGGTCAGGCCGAGTGCCGACATCTGGGCCCTGGGCATCGTCATCCACGAGGTGTTCGCGTCCGGTGGCTCACCGTTCTCCGGTGCCACACCCGTGGCGCGGGGCGCCGCGGTCCAGGAGTACGGCGCGGGGCGCGCCCCGCTGCGCATGGACGACGCCCTGCCACCGTTCTGGCGTGCGCTGGCCGCCGACTGCCTCGCCCCGACCCACGCGGCCCGCGCCGCGCACACCGCCGAGAGCCTGCTCGCCCGCATCCGCGCCCACCAGGGGACGCGGGGGACGGTGCCGGGACGGCTGCGGGGCCGGGCCCGCGCCGCCGTCCTCGTCACCGCGCTCTGCGGGATCGCCGGCGCCACCCTGTACGCGGACGCGCAACGGGTGAGCCCGCCGGCACCGTCCGGCCGTCCGGACGCGACGGCCGGCGAGATCCGGGTGTTCAACGCGGAGCGTGGCTGCCAGGAGCGGGCCGACCGCGACCCACGGTGCAGTCTGGGCCTGGCGATCGATCCCCTGAAGCCGTACGCCGCGGACAACGTCGTACCGACCCGGGTGTGGCACGGAGACGTCCTCGCCGCCGACTGCCAGTCGGCCGACGGGCAGCCCATCATCGACGAGGAGGGCCTGCGGTCCACCCACTGGTTCCGCGTCCGTCTCCCGCGCGGCTCCGCGCCCCCCACGGCGTGGCTCCCGGCCGTCCGCACCAAGGAACGGCCGGCGCTACCGGGATGCCCGCACCCCACGGCCGTGCGCTGAGGCGGACGACCGCGCCGACCGCCCGCCGACCGGGAGGGCCGGCGGCCGGTCGGCTTCGTGCGGGGTTGCTCTGATGAACGGGCGGACGGACCCGGCGACGGCGGCGGAGGCTGTCAGCCCCGGCCGTCACACGCCTTGCAGTCCCCGCTCCCCTTGCAGCTGTCGCACTTCGCCCCGCTCCAGCCCCGGAAACCGGAGCCCCCGCACGTGGTGCACTTCCCGTCGCCCTTGCAGCGCTGGCACATGCCCTCCCTCACCCCCGGCCCTTGGCGGGCGTGTACACGTGGGCCTTCTCCCAGCCCGGCGCCTTGTTCAGGACGGCACCGAAGTACCGGTTCGGCGGGGTGGCGGCACCGTCGGGCAGGCGGCCGCCGCCCAGGGAGGGGCTGTACTTGCGGAAGATCGCGATGGCCTTGGTCAGGCAGTTGTTGTGGGTGACCTGGTAACCGTTGGCCTTCATGTTCTCGTACGTGCGCTGCGCCGCCCGCAGGTCGCCGCCGGGGGTGTTGGTGCACCGGTAGTGGTCGTAGAAGCCCATCCGGTGCCCGCTGTCCGGCTTCAGGCTCTTGCGCAGCGCCTCCCAGGACCCGCCGGCGATCCAGCTGCCGTTGGGCTTGCCGGGCTCGGTGTACGAGTCGCCCTCGGCGTTCTCGGTCGCGCCCCAGATCCAGTGCCCGGCGTTCTTCGGGTCGCGGACGGCCCAGGCGATGTGCCCGGCCCCGCGCGCCCCCTCCGCGTCCTGGAAGAAGCACACCCGCCCGCCGGCGGCGGCCTGCGCCTGCCCCGCGGGCAGGACGGCGGGGGAGGCGGCACCGAGCAGGGCGGCGCTGAGCAGCGGGACCGCGAACGCGGCGCGGCGGCCGCCTGCCCGAGTGAGTGATCGGATCATGCCGTTCTTCTCCTCTCCGGGGTGAACCCCGGTCTGAGCGGTGCGTCCGTCGCACCGCCGAGAACGACAATGACCGCTGGTCCGGGGCCGGAGGAGGCGTGGCGGGCGGTGGAATGCTGCACCGCCGGTTTCACCGCTCCGACCTGCGGTTTCAGTGAGTCGGTACAACGTGTGCAGGGGTGTGGTCGCATTGGGGGGTGCTCGTCCGTCGTTCATCGGGCTGGCCACGGCGTTCGGCGGGGCACTGGACGAGTGGTCGGCGGCGGTCAAGGACGCCCTCGCCGCGCAGGGCCGGTACCAGAACTGGCTGGCGCGCAGGCTGGGCACACCCGCGCCGAAGGTGTCGTTGTGGCTGCGGGGGCGGGAGCAGCTCTGGCTGAGCGGCGCGGGACTGCCCGGCGCGGCCACCACGCGGGCCATCGTCCGCGAACTCGGCCTGGAGGGCCCGCGGGCGGAGCGGCTGGCCGATCTCGCGGCCCGCGTCGACGGCCTCCAGCGGCAGTTGGAGGACCTCCACCCCCGGGACTGGCGCAAACGCGTGGTGGAGCACCTCCGTGACAGCCCCCCGGACACGCCGTCGCCCGCCATCCCGGCGACGGCGCCCGGCGAGCCCACCACGCCCCTGCCCGACGGCACCCCTGCGACCCGCCGCCACTCCCGCCGCACGGCGTCCCGGCTGGCGGCAGCGGCCGCGGCGGGAGTGGCGGCGGCCGCCCTCGTCGCCCACCTCGCCCCCACCCGCACGACCCCCGACGCCGCGAAGCCCCCCGCACCCCCGCGGGCGGCGACGACCACCGCGGCGCCCGTACCGGCAGCAGCGCTCGAACGACCGGGCCTGGAGAAGGACACCCTCGGCGCCGACAGCCGCTGCGGAGAACCCGTCCCCGGGCCGGAGTCGGTGGTCTGGCGGGTGTGCGCCCGGGTGGACGCGGACCGCGTGGCGTTCGCCGTGAAACTCACCAACCAGGCCGACCGCGCGGCAACGGCCCGCGTCCGGGTCAGGGTGCAGTACGCACGGCAGAAGGCCTTCCACCCCTGCCCGGAGGCACCGAACCCGGAGCCCGTCGACGTCCCCCCGGGCCGCACGGTCATCACCGACCCGGCCCGCTGCTCGCTCCCGCGCGAGCCGGTTCCGTACGCGTACCAGGGAGTCGGCTGGGTGGTCCCGGCGCACGCCGACGCCGGCACGTACGAACTCTCCCCGACGGCCCACGTCTACCCGGACCGCACCATCTGGAAGCCCGACCTCCTCTGAGCCGGCGCGGTGCCGCTGGAGCGGGCCGGTCGTGGGCCCCACGGCGGGTGTGGAGGGCGCGTCCGCGGGGGCGGCCGGATTGCGCGGGGTGTTCTTGCGGGGCTTTGGGGGGTGTGCCAGCATGCCAGGACGTGATCGTGATCTTGGAGTCGGCTGTGGTGCCCCCGTGAGCGGGCCGCGGCGATCCGCTGACGAGAGGTGCGACGTTGAATTCGTCTGCCGACACGGCACCATCCGCTGGAACGAACCCGTCCGGCCAGCCCGGACGGCCTGAGCCGGCCTTCGTGCCCGGCCAGGTCCCCCGTCCCGGCGGTGCCGGTCCGGACGTCGCCGCCGTCGATCCGGTCGTCGAGCGGTTCCACTTCCTCGTGAACGCCCCGGCCCTCTTCAACGCCGTCGTCACCGCGCTCGAATGGGACGTCTTCGGCCATCTCTCCGCCCGCCCCGGCGCCTCCCTCGAAGAGCTGCGCGCGGCCGTCGGGGTGCCGGCGCACTCCCTGCGGGTCCTGCTCCACGCCGTGTGCACCACCGGCCTGCTGGAGCGGGACGCCGACGGCGGCTACCGCAACGCGCCCGCCGCCGCCGAGCTCCTCGCCCCCGACAGCTGGCGCCACATCCTCACCGGCTGGCGGGAGATCTACTACCCCGCCTTCTCCCGCATGAGCGAGGCCCTCGCGGCCGGCACCAACCTCGCGCTCGATGCGCACCCCGGCGACGAGCCGACCCTCTACCGCCGCCTCGCGCACGACCCGCAGCTCGAGGCGGTCTTCCACCGCAGCATGAGCGCCTTCACCCTCAAGAGCCTCGACGCGCTCGTCGAGACCGAGGAGTTCGCCACCGTACGGCACCTGCTCGACATCGGCGGCGGCGACGGCACCACCAGCGCCCGGCTGCTCGCCCGCCACCCCGGCATGCGCTCGACCGTCTTCGACATCCCGTCCGTCGCGCGGCTGGCGGCCGAAGCGAAGTCCGAGGCGGAATCCGGGGCGGAATCCGGGGCCGGAGACCGCATCCGGCTGCACCCCGGCGACCTCTTCACCGACCCCTTCCCGCCCGGCGCGGACGCCGTCCTCTTCAGCCACGTCCTGGAGATCTTCTCCGGCGGGCAGATCACGGAGCTGCTGGCGAAGGCGCACGCCGTCCTCCCCTCCGGCGGACGGGTGTTCGTCTACGGTTACAACGCCTCCGACGACGAGACCCGCGGCTGGTACTCCGCGCGCCTCTCCCTCTACCTCAACGTGCTCGCCAGCGGCCAGGGCATGGCCTACCCGGCCCGCGACTACGAGGACTGGATGCGCCGGGCGGGCTTCGACGCCGTACGCACGCTCACCGGCTACCCCTACGAGCACGGTCTGACCATCGGCACCAAGCCGTGAGCCGCGACAGGTTCCCCGCCGCCGACCCGGGGGCGCCCGCCACCGGCTCGCCGGTCCGCTTCCTGGTGTGGCTGGCCACCCGCCACCGCGGCAGCCTCGCCCTGGCCACCGTGTTCGGCGTGCTGTGCACCCTCGCGCAGGCGCTGGTGCCGGCGGCCGTCGCCCTCGGCATCGACCGGGGGCTCCTTGAGCGCGACCGGGACGCATTGCTGCTGTGGGGCGGGGCGGTCCTCGCCCTCGGCGTCTTCCAGGCCGTCATCGGCATGCTGCGCGACCGGGCGTCGACCACCAACCGGTTCGGCGCCGTGTACGGGACCACCCAGCTCGTCGTCCGCCACGCCGCCGACCTCGGCGCCGACCTGCCGCGGCGTGCCTCCACCGGCTCCGTCGTCAGCGTCAGCGCCTCGGACGTCGGCCACCTCGGCACCGCCCTGGAAGGCACGGCGCGCGGCACCGGAGCCGTCGTCTCGATCCTCTTCGCCGCCGTGTTCATGCTGGTCACGTCCTGGCAGCTGGGACTGGTCGTGCTCGTCGGCGTCCCGCTGATCGCCGTCGCCGTCACCCGGCTGATGCGCGTCCTGCACGGCCGCCAGCAGCGGCTGCGCGAGCAGCAGGGGGCCCTCACCGACCTGTCGGTCGACATCATCGACGGGCTGCGCGTCCTGCGCGGCTTCGGCGGTGAGAAGACCTACGGCCGTCGCTACCGCGAGGGCTCCCAGGCCGTGCGCGCCGAGGGCACCCGGGTCGCGGCCACCGTCGCCGACATCGCCTTCCTGCGCGTCCTGCTGCCCGGCGCGCTGCTCGTCGCCATCGTCTGGCTCGGCGCGCACCAGGTGAGCACCGGCCGCCTCGAACCGGGCCTGCTCGTCGCCTTCTACGGGTACGCCGTCTTCCTCACCGACCAACTCGGGCAGGTCACCGCCATGCTCGACCAGCTGACCCGCGCCAACGTCGCCGCCGGCCGCGTCCTGGACTTCCTGCGCCTGGAACGGGAACGGCCCGGCGGCACCCGCCCGCTCGACGACGGCGCGGACGGCCTCCCGCTCCACGACCCCGACTCCGGGCTGACCGTCCCGCCCGGCCGGCTCCTCGCCGTGGTGTGCGGCACGGAAGGGGACGCCCGTACGCTCGCGGAACGGCTCTGCGGCCACACCGGCTCCGCGGTCCTGCTCGGCGACACCCCCCTCTCCGCCCACCGCACCGACGACGTACGCCGCCACGCCCTCCTCGCCGACAACGACGCCACCCTCTTCGCCGGGCGGCTCGGCACCGAGCTCGACCCCCGAGACCGCCCCGACAGCCCCCGCGACGGCCGGCCCGCCGACGCCCTCCTCCGCGCCCTCGACGCGGCCTCCGCCCGCGACGTCGTCGACGCCCTCCCCGACGGCCTCGACCACGAGAGCACCGGCGGACGCGAGTTCTCCGGCGGGCAGCAGCAGCGGCTGCGCCTGACCCGAGCCCTGCTCGCCGACCCGCGGGTGCTCGTCCTCGTCGAGCCCACGAACGCCCTCGACGCCCACACCGAGGGCCGCGTCGCCCGGAACCTCGGCCCCTACCGCGCCGGCCGCACCACCGTCGTCTTCACCACCAGCCCGATCGTCCTGGACCGCGCCGACTCGGTGGTGTTCGTCAAGGACGGCAAGGCCGTCGCCGAAGGGCCCCACCGGACCCTCCTCGCCGACCCCGACTACCGTGCCGTCGTCACCCGTGAGGTCCTGGCATGACCGCCCCCGCCCCTGCCGACACCGCCCCGGATCCCGACGCGGCCCCCGGCGCCCCGCCCGCCGATCGGCTGCCCGTCGCCTCCGCCCGGGAGGTCCGGGCGCAGGCCCGGCGGACCGTGCTCAGGCACCGCCGCCCCCTGGCCGGCTCCCTCGCCCTGCACGCGCTGGCCTGCGTCGCCGCGCTGGCCGCACCCCAGCTCCTCGGCCGGATCGTCGAGGACGCCGCGCACGGCACGCTCGCCGTCACCCCGGTCGCCCTCGCGATCTGCGCCGCGGTCGTCCTCCAGGCGGTCCTCACCCGCTTCGCACGGCTGGCCTCGCTGCGGCTCGGGGAGACCGTACTGGCCGAACTGCGGGAGGAGTTCGTCGACCGGGTGCTGTCCCTGCCCACCCCCGTCGTCGAACGGGCCGGCACCGGCGAGCTCGTCACCCGGACCACCCGGGACGTCGACGTCCTCGCCCTCACCGTGCAGCGGGCGATCCCCGACACCCTCGTGGCGGGCACCACCATCGCCCTGACCATCGGCGCCGTCTGCCTCACCGACCCGCTGCTGGTCCTGCCCTGCCTGGTGGCCGTCCCCGTGCTGTGGCTGTCGACCCGCTGGTACCTGCGGCGGGCCCGCGGCGGCTACCTGCGCTCCAACTCAGCGTACGCCCGCCTCACCGACACCCTCGGCGAGACCGTCGCCGGCGCCCCCACGGTGGAGGCGCTCCGGCTCCAGGGGCGGCGCCGGCGCCGCACCGACGCGGACATCGCCGCCTCGTACGCGGCCGAACGGCACACCCTGAACCTGCGCAGCACCTACCTGCCGATCGCCGACACCGGCTACATCCTTCCGGTGGCCGCCACCCTGGTCATCGGCGGGCTGATGTACATCGAGGGGCTGGTCGGCCTGGCCGCCGTCACCGCAGCCACCCTGTACGTCCAGCAGGTGATCGGGCCCGTCGACACCATGCTGTACTGGATGGACGAACTCCAGGTCGGCGGCGCCTCCATGGCCCGCATCCTCGGCGTCCGCGCCGCCGCCCCCGCCCCCGCCGCCGCGGACACGGCCCCGCGGCCCGAAGCCCCCCGCGACGGCGCGATCGACGTACGGGGCGTCCACTTCGCCTACCGGGAGCGGCAGGAGAGCCTCCGCGGCATCGACCTGCGCGTACGGCCCGGTGAGCGGCTGGCGGTCGTGGGCCCCTCCGGGGCCGGCAAGTCCACCCTCGGCCGCCTCCTCGCCGGGATCGACGGCCCCGGCCGGGGGACCGTCAGCCTGGGCGGCGTTCCGCTGACGGAGCTGCCGCCGGACGAACTGCGCCGCGGCGTCATCCTCGTCACCCAGGAGTACCACGTCTTCCGCGGGACCCTGGCCGACAACCTGCTCGTCGCCCGCCCCGACGCGACCCCCGCGGACCTGGAGCGCGCCCTGCGGGCCGTCGCCGCCTGGGAATGGGCGTCGGCGCTGGGCCTGGACCACGAGGTCGGCTCCGGCGCGGCCGAGCTGCCCCCCGCCCGCGCCCAGCAACTGGCCCTCGCCCGGCTGCTGCTGCTCGACCCCCCGGTCGTCGTCTTCGACGAGGCGACCGCCCTGCTCGACCCGCACACCGCGCACACGGTGGAACGGGCCCTGGCCGGGCTGCTCGGCGGCACGGTCGTCTCCATCGCCCACCGGCTGCACACCGCCCACGACGCCGACCGCGTGGTGGTGCTGGAGGACGGCCGGATCACCGAGAGCGGCACCCACGACGAACTGGTGGCCCGTGGCGGGGCGTACGCGCGCCTGTGGAAGTCCTGGCACGGCTGAGGCGGCACGGCGCCGGCGGGTACGGGCCCTCACCAGGCCACGGGCAGCCGGTGCACCCCGTAGAAGCCCATGTCCTCCCCCAGCGGCACCTCCGAGGGCGGCACGGCCAGCTTCAGCCCGGGGAAGCGCGCGAACAGCGCGGGGAACGCGATCCGCATCTCCGTGCGGGCCAGGTGCTGGCCGATGCACTGGTGCGCCCCGTGGCCGAAGGCGAGGTGGCCGGAGGCCGCGCGGGCGAGGTCGAGGCGGTCGGGGTCGGCGAAGCGCGCCGGGTCGCGGTTCGCGGCCGACAGCGAGACCGTGACGGACTCCCCGGCGCGCAGGGTGTGCCCTTCCAGCACGACGTCCTCCACCGGGCAGCGGGGCACCCCGAAGTGGAAGATGGTCAGGTACCGCAGCAGTTCCTCCACCGCGTTCCCGGCCAGGGACGGATCGTCCGCCAGCCGCGCCGCCTCGCCCGGGTGGGACAGCAGAGCGAACGTGCCGAGCCCGAGGGAGCCGGCGGTCGTCTCGTGCCCCGCCGACAGCAGGAGGGCGCCCACGCCGGCGACTTCCGCGGTGGACAGCTCGCCCCCGGCGGCGAGCGCGCTCAGCAGGTCGCCGCCCGGCACCCGGCGCCGGTGCCGGGCCAACTCGGTGAGGAAGACGTCCAGTTCGGCCATCGCCGCCGCGGCCTCGGCGGCGGTCGCGTCGATCCTGAAGAGGGTGGCGCTGTTGCGCTGGAAGGAGTCGCGCTCACCGTACGGCACGCCCAGCAGCTCGCAGATCACCAGGGAGGGGACGGGCAGCGCGAAGGCTTCGACGAGGTCGGCCCGGCCGCCGAGGGCGGCCATCGCCTCCAGGTGCTCGCCGACGATCTGCCCGATGCGGGGCGCCAGGGCCCGCGTACGGCGGGCGGTGAACCAGCCCATGAGCTGCCTGCGCAGCCGTGTGTGGTGGGGTGCGTCCATGTCGACCAGCCAGCCCGGCAGGGCGGGGCTGCCGTAGAACGGGTCCGTTCCCGGCCGGGCCACCGGTACCCGCTTGAGCTCCGAGCGCGCGCTGAATCGGGGGTCGGCGAGCACCCGGCGGGCCGCCTCGTATCCGGTGACGAGCCATCCGAGGTGGCCGTCGGGGTAGCGCAGGCGGCTGACCGGGCCGCGGGCGCGCAGCGCCGCGAGCTCCGGCGGCGGGTCGAACGGGCGGTCCCGGTCGCGGGCGGTGGGGTGGACGGGAACGCTCCGGCCCCCGCTCACGTCCCGCTCCCCGCCCTCGCGCCCGCTCCGGTCCGCGGCCGGGCGTGCTCCCTGAGGAAGGCCCCGAGCCGCCGCACGCCCTCGTCGATCTCCTCCGGATCCAGGTAGCTGCACGACAGCCGCAGCGTACGGGTGCCCCCGCCGCCCGGGTGGAAGGGGGCCATCGGCGTCCACAGCACCCCGTACCCGGCCGCGGACGCCTCCAGCAGCCCGGCGTCCGCCGGCACGGGCAGCCGCATCCGTACGAAGAACCCGCCGCCGGGCCGGTTCCACTCCACCCCCTCCGGCAGCCCGGCCGCGCCCTCGCGGTCCAGCGCCCGCAGCAGGTGGGCCAGGTTGCGCCGGTACAGCACGGACCTGGCCCGGCTCAGTTCGGCGAGCGAGCCGCCGTGCTCCAGCAGCATCCCGGCGATCAGCGCCTGGCACACGGGCGAGGTGTTGACCGTGACGGCGGTCTTCAGCCGCGCCAGCTCCGCCGCGAGCGGGACGGCCGCGGCCCCGCCGGCGGTGGACACGGACTGGTCGGCGACGACGTAGCCGACGCGCGCCCCGGGGAAGCACACCTTCGCGAACGTTCCGATGTGCACGACCCGCCGCCCGCCGTCCAGGGCCTTCAGGGCGGGCAGTTCGGTGCCCGGGGGAGCGGTGAACCCGTACGCGTTGTCCTCCAGGACGAGGAAGTCCTCCCGCGCGGCCAGCTCCAGCAGCCGCGGCCGCCGCCCGGCCGCCATGCGGGTGCCGCCGGGGTTGGCGTAGTCGGGGGCGACGTAGCACGCGCGGATGCGGCGGCCGGAGCGGCGGGCCGCCCGGCACGCCCCGGCCAGCGCGTCGACGTCGAGGCCGTCGGCGTCCTCGGGAACGGGCACCACCCCGGCGCCGAGCAGACTGGCGGCGCTGGTGATGCCCACGAAGCACGGATCGGAGACGGCCACCAGGTCCTCGGGGGAGGCGATCAGGGCGCGCAGCACGAGGAACATCGCCTCCTGCGCCCCGACGGTGATCACGAGCGCGTCCGGGTCGGCGTCGATGCCCTGGTCGCGGCGGAGGGCGTCGGCGACGATCCCGTTGATCAGGCCGCGGGCCGGCCCGTACTCGTACAGCAGCCGGGCCGCCCGGTCCGGCCCGAGGCCCGTCGCGGCCGCGTGGGCGGTGAAGCGGTCCAGGTAGCGGGCGGTGTCCAGGCCTTCGTACGGGGCCGGATGCGGGGCGCCGGGGGCGAAGGAGAGGGCGTCGGGGTAGCGGCCCATGATCTCGTTGAGGAAGCCGATCGACTCCAGTACCGGGTCCTGGAGCGAGGCGTGCAGCGCCTCGCGGGCGAGGAGGGTCATGCCGGGGCCCGTCCGGAACGCGCCGAGTGCCGCTCGGTCTTGGCCAGTACGTCGGGGCTGTGGATGCGGCGGGCCTGGACGACCGCGAACTCCGCCAGGTAGCCGCGCAGCAGCTCCAGGGGCTCCTCGGCCAGCGTCAGCATGGCCCGGTTGGCCGCCACGGCCGGTCCGGCCAGCTCGCGTACGGCGCGCTCGGCGGCCGCGTCGAGCGCGGCGGCGGGCAGCACCTCGTCGACCAGCAGGGCGGCCGCCGGGTCGGAGGTGTGGATACGGCGGCCGGAGAGGATGATCTGCCGGGCCGTGCGGGCGCCGGTGAGCCGGGTGAGCCGCAGGTTGCCGAGGCCCGGGACGATGCCCTCGTCGGCGGCGGGCAGGCTCAGGAAGGCGCCCTCCTCGGCGATGACGCGGTCCAGGACGAGGAGGAGCTGCATGCCGCCGCCGATGGCGAACGCGTCGACGACGCCCACCCACGGCTTGCCGGCCGTGGCGCCGCCGGCGGCGGCCGGTCCCTCGCGCAGCAGGCCGCGGGCCAGCTTGTTGACGTAGCCGAGCTCCCGGCCGAGGAGGAACTCCACGAACGGGATCCGGCCCGCGTGCAGCTCCTTGAGGTTGATGCCGGCGCTGAAGATCCGCCGCCCTGCGTGGCGCGGGTGGGTGACGGGCCCGCCGCGCAGGACGCCGACGCGGATCCGGTCGTCGAGGAGGGCCACGTCGACGGCGGTTTCGAGGTCGGCGATGAGCCGGTTGTCCTCGGCGTTGAGGCAGTGGCCGTTGCGGAAGGTGACGTACGCCCCCTCGCCGCGGCGTTCGAGCAGCACCGCGGGCAGCTCCAGCCGGTCCGCGCGCCGGAACTCCGCGAGGCGTGCCGCCGAGCCCGGCGCGGGCCGCAGCATGCTCTCGATCAGGTGCGTGCCCGCGGTGGGGGAGCGCAGCAGGGCCCCGAAGAAGATGCCCTGGTCGATCTCGCGGCCCTCCTTGTGCGCCTGGAGCCGTCCGCGCTCCTCGGCGAGTCGGGCGGCGTCCGGTACGAGTCCGGGGAAGCGTACGGCGGCCTCCGCGGCCAGCTCGGGCAGCCGGGGCCGCCGGGTCCGCCCGGCGGTGAGCTCGTCGTAGACGGCGTCGGCGTGGCGGGCGAGGAAGGCGTGCCGGGCCGCCCGGCAGTCCTCGTGGAGGCCCTCCGCCCGCTCGGCCTCGGAGGCGGTGCGGTCGGGGCGGGGCGGCAGGAGGGCGAGCCTCCGCTCGGCGTCGGCGGCGTGCCCGGCGAGCAGCTTGGCGTCGGCGGCGAGGTCACCGCAGAAGCCGGGGTCTCCGCCCGAGACGGCGGGTTCTCCCGAGACGGCGGGGTCTCCCGAGGCGGCGGCGTCTCCCGAGACGGCGGGGTACCTGGAGACGGCGGGGTCTCCTGAGACGGCCGGGTCGACGGAGGCGGCGGAGGCGTCGCCGGCGACGGCGGGGGAGCCGGGGCCGCCGGCCGGGATGCCCGCCTCCCGGCGCCCCGCCCGGTCATTCACCAGCCCCTCCCGCCGTGTCGCCCGGCTCCGCGGCCGCCGCGGCCGCGGACGCGGCCAGGCGCCGCAGTTCGCGGTCACAGGCGGCGAGATGGGGGCCGAGCGCCTCGTCGAACTCCAGGCTCTGCGCCTCCAGCAGCAGCTGCCGGCGGATCGCGAGCTCCCGGTCGGAGATCCGGCCCATCAGGACGGCCGCCGTGTGCGCGGCCTCCTCGGTGTCGTCCGCGAGCTGGTCGATCAGGCCCAGGTCGCGGGCCCGCACGGCGTCGATGTCGTCGCCCCACAGCACGATCTGCCGGGCGCGGGCCGCCCCGAGCTGCCGGGATATCCGGTGCACGGCCATCCCGGGCCAGAAGTGCCCGTCGTTGACCGGCGCGAGGAGCCGCAGGTCCGGCGACCCGATCCGGTAGTCGCTCACCAGCAGCAGGTCGAGGGCGGGCCCGCCGCAGGCCCCGGAGGCGACGGCGATGCTCAGCGCGGGCAGCCGCTCCAGCCTCCGCACGGCCCGCTCCCAGCGGTTGATCTGCTGGATGTCCACCTGCCCCGGCCAGGCCCGCGCCCCGGCGGGCGCGTCCGGCAGCCGCAGGAGGACCACCGAGCCGTCGGCCCGTGCCTCGGCCCGGTCGCAGGCGCCGGTGACCGCGGCGGTCAGCTCGGGCAGCGGCTGCCGGGCGTCCAGCTCCACGGTGGTGCACAGCCCGCCCGCGGGGCCGTCGGGCACGGTCCTCGCCGTGCCGTCCGCCGGTTCGCCCTCCGCGGGCGGCGGCAGCGTGTCGTGCGTGCGCATCGCAGTTCCCTTCGTCGTCGTGCCGCCGCCCGCCGTGCGGCCCGGGGTGCGGGTCACCACCGCGCCAGCGCCATCTCGATCGTCGAGCCGGGCCCCATCGTCATCAGCACGCCCAGGTCGCCCGGGCGGACCGAGCCTTCGGACGCCAGGCGCTGGTAGGAGAAGAGGAAGGAGCCGCTCGACAGGTTTCCGTGGTCGCGCAGCACGCCGGTGGTGTGCCGTACGTCGTGCCGGGTCAGCCCGAGGTTGACCCGGACGGAGTCCACGACCTTCTTGCCCCCGGAGTGCACCACCCAGTGGCCGATGTCCGAGGCCAGCACCCCCGTGCCGTGCAGCAGCCGCCCCAGCGCCTCCTCCGCGTGCGCGCCGACGACGTACGGGATCTGCGGGTCCAGCCAGAAGCTGAACCTGCCGTGCCCCTCGTCCCAGTCGTAGCGCATGGCGTCGACGGCGTCGGGGATGATCCGGCTGGAGAACCGCAGCAGGGCCGGTGACAGCACCCCGCCCGCATCCGGACCGCCGCCGCCGGGTGCGGTGACGGCGACGGCGGCCGCGCCGTCCCCGAAGAGGCTGTTGACGACGGAGGAGCGCATCGTGCCGTCGAAGACGTACGCCGCCGAGCACACCTCCACGCACACCAGCAGCGCCAGCTCGCCGGGGTGCGCGCGGGCCCAGCCGGTGACCGCGCCCAGGGCGTTGAGCCCGGCGTTGCAGCCCATGCCGACGACGTCGAGGCGCGAGCAGCCGACGTCGAGGCCCAGTTCCTTGATGAGCAGGGCGGAGAACCCGGGCGTCAGGAAGCCGGTCGACGTCACGCAGCACAGGTGGCGCACGTCCGACAGCCGCGCCCCGGTGTCGGCGAGGCAGTTCTCGATCGCCCGCCGCCCCAGCAGCAGACCCTGCTCGGTGTGCTTGCGCAGGAGTTCGCCCTGCGACTCCGCCGCCCGAGAGCCGTCGGGGCCGGCGGCGGGCAGCGTCAGGCCGCGCCGCTCGATGGCGCTGTTCAGGAAGAGCGAGCGGACCCGGGGATCGGTGACGGCCAGCAGGTCGAGCAGCTCGCGCTGGCTGTAACTGGTGTCGGGGACGGCGGTGCCGACCCCGGTGAGCCGGGCGGCGCACCCCGTGTCCGGCAGGCTCATCCGAGGTAGTCCTCCAGCCCGCCTTCTCGCACGGTGTCCAGCGTGAAGCAGTGGAAGCCCCCGCCGAACAGCCGCCGGTGCCGGTGCCGGACCGGGACCGCCGTGAAGCCGTGCTTCTCCAGGGTCCGCGCCAGCTCCGGGCAGGCCTCGTTGACCAGCACGGTGTCGGGGCCGGCGGACAGCACGTTGAGGTCGATGAACGGGCTGGTCAGCACCAGGTCCTCGTCCTCGTAGCGGGGGAAGTTGTCGCTCTCCGGGGCGGGCGCGACGATCCGGTCCCACGTCCGCAGCGCCTCGGGCAGCTTCTCGGCGACGGCCTCCGAGCGCACGAGCAGGGTGCCGGGCCGCAGCGCGAGGACCATGCTGTCGATGTGGCTGTCGCTGAGCCGGTGCACGCGGTGGATCCGGAACCGGTCGCCGACGTGCCGCTCCAGCCAGTCGCAGGCCAGCGCGTGGTGCGCGGTGGAGACGTTGACGACGAGGTCGCGGCCGAGCCGCAGCACCTGCGCCCCGTCGAACATCATCTCGAGGCCGACGTCGTAGGGGGAGGGGCTCGGGGTGCCGATGGGCTCGGTCGGGCCGCCGATCGTGCTCTCGCGGGCGTAGTCGAGGTCGAACGACGCGTCCGTCATCAGGGGACGCGGCATCACCGTCCAGCGGGCGCCCCGCGCGAAGTACCGCTGGAACACCGGCGTGAGGAACTGGGTCTCGAAGTAGCGGGAGCGGATCATCGGCGGCGTCTCGATGATCTCGTCGCCGAGGATCAGCGTGTTGTCGCGGATGTTCAGCGGCGGGACGACGGAGGCGGACCAGGCCGGGGTGCGCACCTCGCTCGTGCCGGGGTCGAGGTCCATCGGCCGGAGCACGGTGACCCCGAGGCCCCTCAGGGCCGCCGCCATCCCCTCCAGGTCCTCGACGAGCTCGTCCACGTAGCGCTGCTTGATGGGCACCCGCCCGCGGCGCGCCCCCTCCGGCCCCGCGTCCCCCTCCCCGCCGACGGTGAGCCGCGGGTAGTACCACTCGGAGCGCGTGGAGTTGTCACCGGCGATGTTGTCGTGGAAGAAGAGGTCGAAGGACAGCTCCCGCTCGTGGGAGGTGTAGTGGGCAGCGGAGCCGAGGACCACCTCCTTGAGCGGGGACCATTCGTCGAAGCTGTTCAGCGTCATCGTGAGCTCCCTTGCTCGCTTGAAGTGCCCGTCGCCGTACGCACGGGCAGCGCGGGCAGCCCGGACCGGAGCGGCAGCGCCAGGGAGAGGTACTTGCCGTCCTCCTCCAGGCAGATCCCGTGCGCGACGCAGGAGGCCAGGAACTCCTCGGCGTCCGGCAGCTCCACGGCCCGGCCGTCCGGCCACGTACCGCCGCCCAGCTCCCGGTGGACGCGGGCGGCACTGCGCGGGGCGTCGCCGCAGAGCTCGTACGCCTGCGCCCGCCACCCGGCGAGGGTCGTCTTGCGGCGCCGGCCGCCCCGCGTGTCGAACAGGGTCAGCCAGTCCGGCCCGCGCCGGTACGTGAGGGTGGGCCGGTCTGCCGAGGCCCATTCCCGCCCCCACGCCTCGACGGCCTTGGCGAGCTCGGCGACGGCGTCCGGGGAGGCGGTGTCCGGCGCCCGGTAGTCGAAGAAGTACGCGATGCGGCTGTGGTCCAGCCCGGGGACCGGGAACGCCAGCCGGTAGGCGCTCTTCGGCGTGATCTCGCCCATCCCGAAGGAGGGGTCGGTGAAGTACGGGCTGAACCGCTCCAGCCAGATCCGCCCGACGCCGGCGGGCGGCTCCAGATGGGTCAGCAGCGGTACGAGGGCGGCCTGGCCGGTGTAGTCCTCGTCCGTCTCGCCGGGGAAGCCGGCGAGGAGGTTCCAGTCGACGCGGACGCCGTAGTAGTGGGCCCACTTGAGCAGCCGGACGTTGAGCAGCCGCGAGGAGCCCTTCCGCATCAGCCCGAGGACGTGGGTGCTGAGGCTCTCCAGCCCCGGCTGGATCTTCCACACCCCGGCCTCGGCCAGCAGGCGCACCTGGTCCCGGGTCAGGTTCGCCTTCACCTCGAAGAACAGGGCGGTGTCCCACGGGGCCCCGCGCAGCCCGGAGCAGAAGGTGTCGAGGTAGGCCATGTCGAGGATGTTGTCGACGGCGTCGACCGCGAGGACCCGGTGCCGGCGCATCAGCTCCTCCAGCTCCGCCAGCGCCCGCGCCGGGGACTTGGCCCGGTACTGCATGCCCAGCGCGTTGAGCCCGCAGAAGGTGCAGTGGTGCTTCGCGCCCCACCAGCAGCCGCGGGAGAACTCCACCAGCAGCCGCTGCGTGTTCCGGCCGATCACCCGGTCCCGGCCGAGGGCCTCCAGGGCGGTGAAGTAGTCGTCGTAGTCCGGTACGGGCAGCTGGTCCATCTCCCGGGTGCGGACGCCGGGGGAGGGCGTGGTCACCCGGCCGTCGGAGGTGCGGCCGCAGACGCCCGGGAGGGCTGCCGGGTCGGCGCCCCGCGCGACGGCCGCCGCCAGCCGGGGGAGCGTCACATCGCCCTCGCCGACGACCACGTAGTCGATGAAGTCGAAATTCCTCAGGTACTCGGGCCCCATGTCGCCGTCGTAGTTCGCGCCGCCGAATACGATGACCAGATCGGGGCGGGCTTCCTTCAGGCGGCGCGCGAGCGCCAGCGCGGCGACGTTCTGGATGAAAGTCGATGTGAATCCGACGATGTCGAGTTCCGGCCAGATGCCACGGGCGGCGAGTTCGTCCATCCACGCGGGGAGGCGGCGGCCGCGCAGGTCGGCCACGGCGTCCCAGTCCGCTCCCGCTGCGGCGCACATTTCGGCCACTTCGGGGAAATGCAGCCGGTAATCCTCCACGTCCTCGGTCACCCCGAACGCCGCCGTCCCGAAGAGCCATTCACCGAAGAGGTGCACCCGTTCGGAAGGGGCCTCGGTGATGATCTCGTAAAGGTCCTTTCCCAGCTCGGCGGCCAGTTCCAGATTCGGGTAGAAGCTCCGCGCGTTGTGGCCGAAGGAGCGGAGCGCGGCCTGGAGCAGCCCGCACTGGATGGAAGGGGTGTCGGTGCGCGCCCACGGCATGTTCACCAGCCCGATCCGCAGCGGTCTCGCCGGGACGCAGTCCGGCGGGAACAGGGGCTGGCCGATCAGTTTCAACTCACCGCCGCCTGACACGATTCCTCCGTACGTCCGCTCCGGCAGGCCGGACCCCTCCCCGGCAGGCGGGGAAGGACCCGGGTCGCGCACTGGTCGGTCCGCTGGCTCAGTCTCAGTCCTTGACGTTGCTGGCAGAAACGATGCCTACGTCCTTCACGTTGCTGTCCGAGACGATCTCCGCGACATCCGCGTCCTCGATCTCGGTCCAGAGGATTTCACGCTCCATGGTTCACCTCCTTCCTCATATCCGGACATGAGATTCCGTCGGTGAACGGTCAACGATCGTACGAACCCCTCCAGCGGGGAACAAGGTGGCGATCCGGCCACCGGAGCATCCGGCCGGCCGCTCCCGGCCGATTCCCATGGGGCATTGGAGGCGGAAGAGGCGCTCTTGACGCCGCCTCACACCGCTTTTCACAATTGGCCGTCCAGCCGGGCCGAAATCCTTCGCCCGCCGCCGGAAAGGGCACTGCGACCACAGGGAGTATTGCCGGATGCTGCGACTGCTCATCGGAAACGACTGGAGCGAGGAACTGGAGGAGCCGGCCGGAACCGGCTGGGCCGTGCAGCGCCTGCTGTGGTTCGCCCGCGACGGCGACGTCCTCGTCCTGCCCGTCCCGCCCGAGCAGGAGTTCCTCTCCTACGTCACCTCCCTGACGGGCACCCGCCGGGACACCCTCCAGATCGTCGTCCCGCCGCCCGGCCGCACCGGCACCGGCGCCCTCACCGCCGACCGGCTCACCGACCCCTCCTTCATCGCCGAGCTGCGCAAGAGGACCGCCGGCCGGCCCGTCGACGAGGTCTTCGCCCTGTGGCCCGACGCCGCGGTCGCGGCCGCCGCCGATGCCCTGGGCTGCCCCGGAGCCCTCGAAGGGCACGCCTTCCTCACACAGAGCGGCGGACTCCTCGGCAGCAGCAAGGCCGTCTTCCGCGCGCTGGCCGCCGGCGTGGGCGCCCCCCTCCCGGACGGCGCGGTCTGCGCCGATCCGCGGCGCGCCGAGGAGCACATCGTCCGCCTGCTGGACGGCGGCAGCCCCGTCATCCTCAAGCAGGACTTCGGCTCGGGCAGCGACGGCAACGAGATCCTCGGCCGCACCGGCGACGTGGACCTGCGCGGTGCATGCGGCGTGCGCGCCCTCCCCGACCGGGCGGCGGTCACCGCGTACCTCGCCGAGCGCTGGGACTGGCTGACCGTCGGCGGCCGCGACCGGGTCGTCGTCGAGCGGTACCACCCCGGCAGCCGCGCCTACTTCGCCGAATACTGGATCTCCGACGCGGGCATCCGGCTCGGCGGGCACGGCGAGATGCAGTACCGCCCCCTGCCCAACGCCCAGGTGATGCCCGCCCCGGACCTGACCGCCCCCCAGCTCGACGCGCTCCTCGACGGCGGACACCGCATCTCGGAGGGCCTGCGCGCCGTCGGCTACCGCGGCATCCTCAGTGCCGACGCCGTCGTCACTCCGGAGGGCGACGTCCTCTTCACCGAGTACAACGGCCGCGCCACCGGCTCCACCCACATCTACGAGATCGTCGGCAAGCGGGTCGTCGGCCCGGGCTTCGGCACCGACCGCATCCTGCTGGAACGGGTGTGGCCCCGGCACTGGGAGGTGCCCTCCTTCACCGCCGCCCTCACCCGGCTCCGCGAGTCCGGCCACGCCTACGACCCCGCCACCCGCCGCGGCGCGATCATCCTGGCCGCCTACCACCCGGGCCGCAAGGGCGTCATGCTCTGCTTCGCGGACGACACCGTCGAGGCCGCCCTCCACCGCGAGGAACAGGTCGCCCCGCTCTTCACCCCCGCCTCCTGACCGGCCCGGGCGGGGAGCGGCCCCTGCACCCGGCCGGATCACCGGTCGGTCTGTCCGCGCTCTGCTGCTGAAGGCAGCGGCACGCATAAGATGCGGGCATGGGCATGGGGAAGATCATTGAGGATCTGGCGGAGGAAGCCGAACGGCAAATCCGCGATCAGGCGTGGGACCTGTCGCCCACCGACCGTACCGTCGCCGCGAAAGCCGCCGCGGACCTCCACTCCGCCATCGGCACTCCGCAGTCCCGGCGAACCATGCCCGAGGTCGACCGACTGGAGCACCTGCGGGAGGCGCTCGCCGTGGTGGCCATCGCCCTCGCCCACGTCCACGGACGCTTGGCCTGGTTCCTCGGCGCGGCTGCCACCGCGCTCACGCCGGTCCTGCATTGGCGAGCTCTGCCCGCCGGCGACGGCCCCACCTTCGGCGCCGTCCAGCCGGCCCCCCAGGAGTACACGGAAGCCGAAGACGCGATCCGCCGGCTCCAGAGGACCCTCGCCGGCATCCACACCGCCTGACACCACCCGGCTCGCGGGGGAGCGTTCCCGCCGGGCACGTCCGTTGTCCGGCTCAGCGTTCGACGCCGGCGACGTCAAGGAGCTGGTGCATGAGGTCACAGGGCAGCGCGTGGTTGCGGGCCGCTGTTCGCGCCATGCCCCGCGCGGTGGCGCCGAGGAGTTCGACGAGGCGTGGAAGCGGCAGAAGAGGGTGGGACGCCGCGTGATGTCGGACCATGTCGTTCGGATCGTGGGAGAGGTGCTCGACGAGTTCCGGAACGGCGTGCGGGTCGCGCAGGGCGGCGTACCGCAGTCGGTGGTCCGGGTTGTCGGCGAACCGGGCGAGGCCAGGTCGGGCGAAGTTCCGACGGGAGGTCAGCAGGACCCACCTTTCTGAGTCGAGGAGCATCTCCACGAGGAGTTCGTGCGGGGCGTGGTCGTGCTCGCAGAGCATCGCCCTGACGTAGTAGTCCTCGTCGGTGGACAGCCGCTCGATCACATCGGCGGGAAGTTGGGGGGCACGGGTGACGCCCCGCCGCAGCATGACGTGGCCGGAGGCCGCGATCTCTCGCAGCGCATCGGGGTCGTCGAAGTGCTCCTCGACCCAGGGCGGGACCGGGTAGCGGTCCTGCGGGGCGGTGTAGTCGATTGCTGTCCGCTGTTCCTCGGTCAAGTCCGCACGCATGGAGACGGCAAGGCGCACGTTTGGCTCGGGGTCAGTGGCCAGTCCGAGGGCGAGGGGCGTGGGCACGTACGGGTTCATTGCGGCCCATTGACGTAGAGAACGGTCCTCGTGGGTGGTGAGGAAGGCTGCCAGGTCCGCGTCGACGGGTGCGTCGACGACGGCGGCGAGACGGCGGTCCTCGTCCGTTTCGGCGAGGAAGGCATCCACCGTCGTCGGCGGGGGCGTCATGAGGCGGGCGACGCGTTCGAACGCCTCGCGTACCCGCGGGTCGGGGTCGGCCCCGGCCGCGGCTCGGACCGCCGGAGGCAGTCTGTGCCAGGTTCGGGAGTTGATGGCGGCGGCCCGGACGCGGGCGTCGCGGTCCGCGGCCAGCAGGATCAGGCTCTTCTCCGGCAGACCCACGAGTTCAGCCGCGATGCTCCGCAGCCCGCCGTACCGGCTGGTCGCCAGTCGGACGACCACCTCCGTCGGCAGTTCGACAGCGAACGCTTGAGCGATCCGGAGCATGCGGCGTTGTACGGTCGGGTCCGCATCCTCGGCCAGCGCTCCGTAGACCTCCGTCGGCAAGCGGGTATTGCCCACCAGGAGCTCGCGGACTTCCGGGTCGGGGTGTGCGGCGGCGGCCATCGCCGCGGTCGGCGACACGTCGCGCTGTCCGAGCAGGCTCCAGACCTCGGACCGAGGACCCAGTGTGAACAAGCGACGCAGTACCGAGTCCGGGGCCGCGTGGTTCGTCGCGAGCCCCGCCACCCATTCCCCATGGAGGAAGGCGTCGGCTTCGAGCAGCCGCAGGGCATCGGCGCGCATCGATGCCGTCGCCTCCGAGAAACCGAACGCGACCTGTGCCGGCTGATCATCCGTGTGTGCCATGAAGTGATCATCTCAAGTCTCGCCGCGACTGCGGCCGTTCAGGGCTGGGCGAAGTCGCTACTGACAGGCCGTTTACCGATGACCAGCAGGGTGACGGTGTGTCATATCGGACCTTTCCGGTCCGGCTCGAGTGGATCAGATCGAAAGAACAGGTGTTCAGGTTGAAGAAATTCAAGGCTGCTGTCGTCGCCATCGCCATCGCCACCGTCGTGGGGCTGGCCGCGGCCGTCGCGCCGGCTCAGGCGGCCGACACCTGCAGTGCGGGGGGCGGCGGCACGTACATGTGTGGCCCGCAGGGCGGAGCCGGCCGCGGAGTCACCTATGCTCGCGAGGCAGCTGGTACGAACAGTTCGTTGAGGGGGCGCGGAGCCGCATGGCCGACGAGATCAAGTACGAGTACAAGACCGTGCGGACACTTCGCGGCGCCGAAGGCTTGGTGATCTCGAAGATGCAGAAGGACGGCTGGGAGCTCGTGGAGCGGACCCAGGGCGGGCTGCGCTCCACCCTCGACTTCCGCCGGCCGAAGAAGCCCCTGCCGCGGGTCCTGATCGGCGCCGCGGTCGGCGGCCTCGTGGTCCTGGCCGTCGTCATCGGCGTAGCCGCGGCACTCGAGGACGACGGCGAGAAGAAGGACGGGTCGAACAAGCCGACCGCGGCCACGGCGATCCCAGAGCCCTCCACCACGTCGACTCCGACCACGGCCGGGCCGACAGCCGCTGAGGTGATCACGCCTCAGAACAACCCGGAGTTCGCGGCGCTGCTGAAGACGCCGGACTCCTGCGACCGGACGAACGCGGACTTCGCGACCAAGTACAAGGGCAAGACGGTCGCCTTCGACGGCTCGATCGTTCACATGGCGCCCCACGGCGACAACCACACCCGCTACGACGTGCTCCTGGGCCCGGGCGACCAGGGAGCGAAGACGGGGATCGGTCCGGCCTTCAAGTACGAGGACGTCAACGTCCTCGGCCTGAAGCTGACCGGCCGGAACACCCCCGCCACCGTCGGCGCGGGCGACAAGTTCCGCTTCGTCGCCGAGGTGGGCGAGTTCAACGCGAAGACGTGCCTCTTCTTCCTGGCCCCGGTCTCGACGGAAGTCCGGTAGTTCAGAGGGCGGTTCGTGACCGCGCGGTTTCGACGAGGACGATCGAGGTCAGTGCCGGGGCGGGCACCTCTGAGCGCGGCGGCTTCTAGGATCTGCGCATGGCAACAAGACTCGTGCAGATCAACATGAAGGCCCACGACGACGTCGCGCTGGGTCGGTTCTGGGCGGAGGCACTCGGCTGGGGTGTCGACAGCGAGGGACCCGGTGTGACCAACCTCGAACCCGTGGGCTTCCACTACCCCGACCCCGTGGCCGTGTGCATCGACATCATCGCCCGCCCGGAAGTCAAAACCGTGAAGAACCGGGTGCACCTCGATCTGGCCACCGCCTCGACCGCCCATCAGGCGGCTCTGGTCGCGCGCTTGCGGGACCTCGGTGCGACGCTCGCCGACGTGGGGCAGGGCGACGTCCCCTGGACGGTCATGGCCGACCCGGAGGGCAACGAGTTCTGCGTCCTGGAGCCCCGCCCGGTCTACGAGGACACCGGGCCGGTCGCCGCGGTGGTGGTCGACTGTGCCGACCCGCGGGAGATGGCCCGGTTCTGGGGGCAGGCGATGGACTGGACGCTGCACGAGGTCACGGACGACAAGGCGACCATGCGCTCCGGCAAGGGTGTCGGTCCCTACCTCGAGTTCCTCCGCACCCCCGACACCAAGAGCGGGTGGAACCGCGTCCACCTGGACGTCTGCCCCTACCCCGGTGACGACGTGGAAGCAGAGGAAGCCCGACTGCGCGCCTTGGGCGCCACCGACCCCGGCATCGACCAGTCCGCGATCCACTGGACGGTTCTGGTCGACCCGGAAGGCAACGAGTTCTGCCTCCTCAGCCCGCGCTGACCTGGAACCTCACCGAACCGCCCGCCTCACCCGTCAGGGGGCATCGCTCGGTATCGGGCGAGGGTGCGGAGGCGTCCGGCGGCCGGCCGTCGCGCCCGGGGGCGGTCAGGGACGGGTGGCGGAGTCGGCGTCGGGGTGGAGGGGGAAGACCTGGTCGAGGCCGACGACGCGCAGGATGCGCAGGGTGTTGGCGGGGACGGAGGCGAGGGCGATGCCGGCTCCCGCGGCCTGGGCGTGGTTGCGGGCGGCGAGCAGGGCGGTGATGCCGCTGGAGTCGCAGAACTCCATGCCGCTCAGGTCCAGGACGAGGCGCTGGCCCGGCCGCAGGGTGAGGGTCGTGACCAGCGTCCGCAGCTCGGTGGCGGTGGCGTAGTCGAGGTCGCCGGTGATCTCCAGGACGGGACCGGTTCCGGCGTCTCGGGTGATGATCTTCAGCGGCTTCATCTCGGGTTCTTCGTCGTAGGTCCGGCGGTGGGGACGCCGAGGGCGAGCAGGGCGGTGTCATCGTCGAGGCCGTCGCCGAAGTCGTCCAGCAGGCCGGTCAGGGCTTCGACGACGGCTTGCGGGGGCCGGCCGGCGTGCCGGGCGGCGAAGGCGCGCAGGGCCTGGTCCCCGTACAGCTGCGTGCGGTCGCTGCCGGTACGCGCTTCGGTGAGGCCGTCGGTGTAGAGCAGGAGGGTGTCACCGGGACCGAGGGTGGTGGTGGCCGAGGTGAAGCGGGCGGCGGGCAGGATGCCGACGAGCAGGCCGCCGGGGGTGGGCAGGAAGTCGGCCGTGCCGTCGGCGCGCAGGACCAGGGCGGGCGGGTGGCCGCCCGACGCCAGGTGGACGTCGGCCTGCCCGGTCGCGGGGTCGGACTCGACGGTCCCGAAGACGGCGGTGCAGTAGCGCGGGTCCCCGCCGGAGTACCGCTCGTGGAGCACCTGGTTGAGGGTGGTCAGGGCGGACACCGGGTCCGGATCGTGCAGGGCGGCGGCGCGCAGGGTGTAGCGGGTCAGCGAGGTGACGGCGGCCGCCTGGGGGCCCTTGCCGCACACGTCTCCGAGGAAGAAGCCGAAGCGTTTGCCGTCCACGGGGAAGACGTCGTAGAAGTCGCCGCCGAGCCGGTCGGGGGAGGCGGTGCGGTAGTGGGCGGCCGTCTCCATGCCGGGCAACGGCGGAAGCGTGTCCGGGAGCAGCGACTGCTGGAGCACGGCGAGGGCGTCCTGCAGCCGGGCGCGGTCGGCCTCCGCCTGACGGCGCGCCTCTTCGGCCGCTTCCCGCGATCTCAGAAGCTCTTCTTCGTAGGCGCGGCGGTCCCGGGCGTCGAAGACGGTGGTACGGATCAGCAGGGGTTCGCCGGAATCGCCGTGCTTGACGACGGAGGAGACCAGTACCGGCATCCGCCCGCCGTCGGCCCGGGCGATGTCGAGGGCGATGCCGCCGATCTCGCCCTGCATCCGGAGCAGCGGCGCGAAGTGCGTCTCGTGGTACAGCTTGCCGCCCACCGTCAGCAGGTCGGTGAACCGGAGCCGGCCCACCACCGCCTCCCGCTCCAGGCCGAGCCAGCCCAGCAGGGTGGTGTTGATCTTCGCGATGGTGCCGTCCATCAGCGTGGACAGGTATCCGCACGGCGCGCTCTCGTACAGCTCCTCCGCACTGCCCTCGAGCAGCGAGGCGAACACCGCGTTCGACGCCTGCTCGTCCCCGGCGTCAGACGGGTCCGGCTGCTGCCCGACGCGGCACATCACCGCAGGCTCGCCAGGAAGCCGGTGATGGCCTCGTTGGTGGCTTCGGGCGCGGACAGGTGCGGGCAGTGTCCGACCGCGTCGAGCGTGACCAGCTTCGAGCCGGGGACCGCCCGGTGGACGAAGGCACCCACCTCGCGGGGAGCGATGGCGTCCTGGGTGCACTCCAGTACCAGCGTCGGCACCCGCACCCCCGGCAGGTCGTCCCTCGAATCGGAGAGGAAGGTGGTACGGGCGAACACGCGCGCCATCTCCGGGTCGGTGGCGCAGAAGCTGTTCTTCAGCTCCTCGGCGAGCTCCGGCCGGTCCTCGTTCCCCATGATCACCGGGGCCATGGCCGCCGACCAGCCGAGGTGGTTGGACTCCAGGGAAGCCAGCAGCTCATCGATGTCCCGTGCGCTGAACCCGCCCCGGTAGTCCCCGTCGTCGACGTACCTCGGCGACGGGGCGACCATCACCAGCGACCCGATCCGCTCGGGGGCCGCACCGGCCGCCAGCACCCCGATCATCGCGCTGACCGAATGCCCCACGAACACCGCGTCGCGCAGGTCCAGTTCCTCGCAGATCTCCACCACGTCCCGGGCGTACCCGTCGAGGGAGGCGTACCGTTCCGCCGAGAACGCCGACAGGTCCGAACGCCCCGCGCCCACGTAGTCGAAGAGGACCACCCGGTACTCCCCGGCCAGGGCGGGAACGGTGAGCCGCCACATGTGCTGGTCACAGCCGAACCCGTGGGCGAGCAGCACCGTCCGGCCCCGCGGGTTGCCGGTGACGGTGACGTTGTTCCTGCGAACGATGTCCATACCCGTCAGTCTGGCAGGCGCGGACCGCGCCCCGGCACGGCCCCCTCGGACCGCCCCGCCCCCCGGTGGCGGCCGGGATCACACCGACGGGTCGTCATGCACCGCTCATGATCCGGGCGGGAGGGGGAACACGGCCGTGACCGGCCGCAGGGCGGGCAAGGAAGGGGAGGCGCCGCATGAGGTCATCGAGGGCGGGCGGGAAACGGGACCGGCCGCGCGCGCCGCTCGCGCGGGACGTGGTACTCGCCATCGGACTCGTCGGGACCGGCGTCGGCGGCCTGGCCGCCTTCGCGCAGGCCGTCGGAGCGGCCGGCACCCGGATTCCGGTGGTGCCCGTGGTGCTGCTGGTCGTCCTGGCGGGCGCGACGGCACTCATGGCGTGGAGCGTCCAGCCCTTGCGGGCCCGCCCCGCACCGTGTCGCGGTCGCGGCGCGGACGTTTCGCCCGCGGGGGCCGGACCCGGCCTGCCGGACGTGACGGCCTCGGCGCTGGACCACGAAGCGGTCGACGCCGACGGCTTCGAGCACACCGTCGCCGCGCTCTGCGCGCGGGACGGCTGCACCCCGGTGGAGGTGTGCGGTGGAGCGGGCGACCTCGGCGCCGACGTGCTCGCCACGACCCCGGACGGCCTGCGCGTCGTGCTGCAGTGCAAGCACTACGGCGCGGACAACCGGGTCAGCTCGCCGGAGCTGCAGCGCTTCGGCGGGACGTGCTTCGCCGTCCACGAAGCCGACGTGGCCGTCTTCGTCACCACCAGCTCCTTCACCACGCCCGCTCTGGAGTACGCCGCCGCCTGCGGCATCGTCTGCGTCGACGGCGACGCGCTGGCGGCCTGGACGGAGCTGGCGGCGCCGCCGCCCTGGGAGCCGGCGGGCAGCCGCCCCGGTTCCGCCGAGGCGGTGCCGACCGACCGCTGACGCGGCCGCGCACCGGTGGGCCGTCCAGGCGACGGAGGGGATAGGAGCCCGTCGCCCGGGTAGCCGGGTCGCATGACACCGGAACGACCCGCTGCGCGCGGGCGCGCCGGTCCGCGCGGTGTCCCGCCGGCTCAAGGCCGCCCGTACCCGCCGTCCCCGTACCGCCGTCCCCCGACGGCCCTCAGAACAGAGCGAACAGGACGTGATCCCGATGCCCTCCCGCGGCGAACCCCACCTCCCCGACCCGGTGCGCCTCCACCCGCGCCCCCCGTTCCCCGAGCAGGACCAGGAGCACCCCGGTTCGACCAGCGCGATGGACCCCCGCCCCGACCACGGCGAGGACACCTACCGCGGTCACGAACTGCTCCTGAACCGCAGGGCGCTCGTCACCGGAGGGGACTCGGGGATCGGCCGGGCGGTCTGCCTCGCCTTCGCCCGGGAAGGAGCCGACGTCGTCTTCACCCACCTGCCCGAGGAGGCCGGAGAGGCCGAGGAGACGGCCCGCCTCATCCGCGAGGCGGGGCGCACGGCACTGCCCGTCGCATGCGACATCCGGTACGAGGAACAGTGCACCTCGCTGATCGAGCGGGCCGTGCGCGAGCTGGGCCCCGTCGATCTCCTGGTCAACAACGCCGCCTACCAGATGGCCCAGCCCGACGGGATCGAGGCGATCACCACCGAGCAGTTCGACCGGGTGATGAAGACCAACCTGTACGGGATGTTCTGGCTCACCCGCGCGGCCCTGGCCCACATGCCGCGCGGCGGCTGCGTGATCAACACGACGTCCGTGCAGGGCTACCAGCCCAGCCCACACCTGCTCGACTACGCGATGACGAAATCGGCGATCATCTCCTTCACCCACGGGCTGGCGCAGATGCTCGCCGAGCGCGGCATCCGGGTCAACGCCGTCGCCCCCGGACCGGTCTGGACGCCGCTGATCCCCGCGACGATGCCCGACGCGACGAAGTTCGGCGAGCAGTCACCGCTGGGCAGGCCGGCCCAGCCGTCGGAGATGGCACCCGCGTACGTCTTCCTCGCCTCGTCCCAGGCCGGCTACATCACCGGTGAGATCGTCAACGCCACCGGCGGCACCCCGCTGCCCTGAGCGGGACCCGGGACCGGGGGGGCGAACCGCTCCTCCCCCCGGCCCCGTCGCCCGTAGCGGAGAGCGCGCGGGCCGGGCGGCCGCCCCAAGGCCTACCGGCAGTCGCGCACCGGGTCGTCCTGGGTCATCGCGCAGGCGATGCGCTGGCCGCGGGCGGTGCCGTAGCGGGCGATGAGGGAGCTGCGGAAGCCCGCCCACTGGGAGCGGGTGTCGGCGATGGCCGCCTGGACGGCGGCGCTGAAGTTGCCGGCGACCTGCCCCCGGGAGGTGGTCGGGGAGGAGGCCTCCCCGGTCGCGGGGTCGATGATGCCGTTGTCCTTGTTCAGGACGCCGTGGGTGACGCGATTGCCGCAGCCCCACGGGTTGAGGCTGAAACAGCCGGTCGTGAGGTCGCTGGGAATGTCGGAGGCCGAAGGTGCCGCCGCGGCCAGCCGGAGGAAGGGCGCCGGTCCGGTACGGGCCAGGCCCGGCGGGTTGTTGACGCCGATGGCGTACCTGCTGTCCGCCTTGTCCGCCCAGTTGCTGTGCGAGTAGAAGTCCTCGGTGCCGTGGAGCGCCCGGCCGAAGCCCTCGATGGCGTTGCACTTGCCGCGGCCCGCGACGCCCAGCACGAAGGTGCAGTCGGAGGAGAGGTCGGTCGCGGAGGCGCTGACGCCGCCCGCGGCGTCCACGAGCGCGTCCGCCTTCTCCACGCCCCGGTTGAACTCGCCCTTGAGGTGCGCGATGCACGCCAGCAGCACCGAGGTGGCCTGCGCGCGGGTCCGGGGGTAGCCGGCCGCGCTGAGGTAGTCGGCGCCGTCGCAGTGCGCGGCTTCGGTGAACACCTGGTCCACGTCCGGCGCTCCGATGGCCCCCATCGTTCCCTTCGCCCCCGCCAACTGACGGATGGACGCCGGCTGGAAGCAGTCCCCGGTCGCGCCCGGGGAGATGCCGGCCGGGCACGCGAGGGCGGCACGGGTGATGCGTTCGTGCTCGGAGTTCTGCCCGAAGCTGTCGATGGTGCCGAAGTACTGGATCGGCGGTATGCCGGGTCCGGGCTTCTTCGCCTTGGCGGCCGAGCCGGTGGGCGTGAGCGCCGGTCCGGTGACCGCCCCCGCGGTCGCCCCGTCCTTCGTCCCGCCCTTCGCCGTGTCCGGAAGCGGAGCGGCGTCGGCGGACGTCGCGAGCCCGAGGAGCAGGGCGGTGGCCGCGATCCCGGCCGAGAGCGTCGAGAGCACTGGCCTGCTCCGACGGTGTGTCATCGTCATGATGATGTCCCCTTGTTGAGACCCGTGCGCCTCCCTCGGGCGTACGGGCCGTCAAAATATAGCTACTGCTCAGTAGCCACCGGGCACCGGCGCCTCGGGCCGTCTCCGAAGCGCCGGCCGGGCGGTCCCGTGGGCCGGACGGCCGTTGCGGCGCCCCTTCGCGGGGTAGGAGCGGCCCACGTGTCGGAAGGGAAGGCGGGCGGCTGTGAGCGGAGCGTTGACGGCGGGAGGATGGGGGCTGTTCGCGGGGGCGGCTCTGCTGGTGGGGGCGGCCATCGGCTCGCTGACGCGCGTCCCGCCACGGCTGATCGCGCTCGTGATGGCGTTCGGCAGCGGCGTACTGATGGCCGCGGTCTCCTTCGAGCTGATCGCCGAAGCCTACGAGCGGTCGGGGATGTGGCCGGTGGCGGCGGGAGCGGTCGGCGGCGCGGGCGTGTACTCGGGCGCCAACGCGCTGCTGGCACGGCGCGGTGCGCAGCACCGCAAGCGCTCGGGGGAACAGCAGCCTTCCGAGGACGAGGCCCCCGGGTCCGGGAACGCCATCGCCTTGGGGGCGCTGCTCGACGGGATCCCGGAGTCCGTGGTGATCGGGACGAGCCTGCTGGGCGGCGGCCATCTGGGAGTCGCCACGGTGGGGGCGGTGTTCATCAGCAACATCCCGGAGGGACTGGCCAGTTCCGCCGGGATGAGGAGCGCCGGGCGCAGCCGGGCCTACGTGTTCGCCCTGTGGGGGAGCATCGCCGTGATCAGCGGACTGGCCGCCCTGGCCGGGTACGCGCTGCTGGGAGGGGCTTCCGAAGCGACGATGGCCGTGATCACCGCGGTGGCCGGCGGGGCGATCCTGGCGATGATCGCCGACACGATGATCCCGGAGGCGTACGGCAAGGTGCACCTGCTGACGGGCCTGGTCACCGTGGTGGGCTTCCTGTCCGCGTTCGCGCTGTCCCACCTGTAGCCGCCGCGTGCCGGGCGGGCCCGACCCCGGACCGTCGGCGATCCGGCGACGGCCCGCCCGGCCGGGGCGAGCCCCGGGGCCGTCCTCCCCGGGGCGGAGGCCGCACCGGGACGAGGGTCCCGGACCGGCGGCGGGCGGGACCAGGGTCCTCGTGCCCCGGGTCGATGTGCCGTACGGGGGCCCGTTCGTAGCCTCGGGGCATGCGATCACCCCGAACGGCCATCAGCCCGCCCCTGCGCAACGCCCTCGCCCTGGGCCTCGCCCTGTCCGCCTGCCTCACCGGGTCTCCCGCCCTCGCCGCGGCCGGCGAAGGGGGCACCGGGCTCGACCGGTACTACCGCCAGCGGCCCGACTGGGGCAGCTGCGCCAAGGGACCTGACGACACGGCGGGCCGCGACCTCGACCGGGCCGGCGTACGCTGCGCCGACGTGACCGTTCCGCTGGACTACTCCGCTCCCCGGGGCCGCACGATCACCGTCGCCGTATCCCGGCTCAAGGCCACCGACACCCGCCACCGCATCGGCTCGATCCTGCTGAACAACGGCGGCCCGGGCGGAGGCGCGGTCGCCTCACCGCCGGACATGCGCAAGGCGATGAAGGGCGTCGGCGCGCGCTACGACATCATCGGCTTCGACCCGCGCTTCGTCGGCCGCAGCACCCCGCTGGACTGCGGCTGGCCCGTCGGCATGACCTGGCTGTCGTCGGGCGACGGCCGGGCGGGCTTCGACCGGCAGGTCACCCTCCAGAAGAGCCTCGCCGACAAGTGCCGCGCCACCAACGCCTCCGTGCTCCCGCACGTCAGTACCCGCAACACGGCCCGCGACATGGACGTCATCCGCGGCGTGCTCGGCGAGCGGAAGATCTCCTACCTGGGCTATTCGTACGGCAGCTACCTGGGCACGGTCTACACCCAGATGTTCCCCACCCGCTACGACCGGGTGGTCTTCGACGGCGCGGTCGCCCCGGCCGACTACCGTGCCCGGCTGCTCCAGGGCACCGAGCGCGAGAACGAGCGGGCGCTCGCCGACTGGGCCGACTGGGCGGCACGGCGCCACGACACCTACGGGCTCGGCCGCACCCGCGCCGAGGTGCTCGCCACCATCGGCCGTATCGTCACGGCGTCGGCCCGCGCCCCCTTGACCATCGGCACCGGCACCGACACCTTCCGGATCGACGACAGCCAGGTGCCGCTCCTGCTCTTCTCGGGCATCTCGGACGACACCGACCCGGCGCGGGCGTCCTTCGGGGAACAGATGTCGGCCCTGGCCAAGGCCGCGGAGGGCGTGCCGAGCACGCTGTCGCCGGAGTTCGCCACGGCGCTCCGGTACGCGCTGCGCGGCGAGGGCGAGCCCACGGGCGCGCAGGCCGCGATCATCTGCGGGGACGTGGCCGCCCCGCGCGACCCGGAGCTCTACTGGCGCGACATCGAACGCAACCGGGCGAAGCACCCCCTCTTCGGCCCCCTGACCGACAACATAGGCCCGTGCGCCTTCTGGGACCGCCCGCGCGAGGAACCCACCCAGGTACGGCGGGACACCCCCGCCCTGATCGTGGCGGCCACCGGCGATCCGCGCACCACCTACCGCAGCAGCGTCGCCCTGCGCGGCCTGCTCCCCAGCTCCAGGCTGCTCACCCTGGAGGGCGCCAACCGGCACGCCCTCTTCGGGCTCTACGGCAACACCTGCGTGGACGACCAGGTCAACGCGTACCTGGCCACCGGCACCCTGCCGAAGCAGGACCGGACCTGCGCCCAGCAGGCCGGACCGCAGTGAGGAAGCCGCCGACGGCCGCCCAGGGGACCGCCGGCACCTGATGGTTCCCGGTCCCGCACGCAGGACGCCGACGCCGGACCGGGCCGCAGGCCCCGCGCGGGAGCAGCGGCCCGGGTGCGCGGCCGCCCTGCGTTTGCGGCGGCCGCGCACCGGGGCTGCACTGGATTCATGGACGCTGCGATGACTCCGTCCTAGGGAGAGCAGCGATGACAAGCACGGAAAACTTCGACCTCCTGCGGCCGTACGAGATCGCCGAGGAGACGTTCGTCATCCCGTGGGCCCTGCAGGCCCCGCCGGTCGGCCACTTCCCGATGAACTCCATGGTGATCCGGGGAGCGGAACCGATCCTCGTGGACACCGGGGCGCCCGCGGTGCGCTCCCAGTGGCTGGAGGCGGCCTGGTCGGTGGTGGATCCCCTGGACGTACGGTGGATCTTCCTCACCCACGACGACCGTGACCACGCCGGCAACCTCCTGGCGGTCCTCGCGGAGTGCCCGAACGCGACACTGCTGACGACATGGTTCTCCATCGGCCGCATGGCCGAGGAATGGGAGACCCCCGTCAACCGGTGCCGCTTCATGATCGACGGCGACACCATCGACGCGGGCGACCGCACCCTGGTCGCCAAGCGGCCGCCCCTGTACGACAACCCCACGACCCGCGCCCTCTTCGACACGAAGACCGGCGTCCTGTGGTCCGTGGACACCTTCGCCACGAACGTTCCCACCCCCATGCCCGAAACGGCAGCGCTGACGCCGGACGAATTCCGCGACGGACAGTTCTTCGGCGGACGCCTGGTCTCCCCCTGGTCCGCCCTGCTGGACGACGAGAAGTTCGGGGCGGTCGTCACCGGCTTCCAGGACCTGAACGCCGAGGTCATCGCCGGCTGCCACTGCCCGGTCCTCCGCGGCCCGCACATCCCCGAGGCCTACGACCTCCTGCGCCGGCTCCCCGGAATCCCGCCGTGGACGGAGTTCACCCAGGCCGACCTGGACCAGTGGATGGCGGCGGCCGAAAGCTCGGTTCCGCCGGAGCAGCCGCGGCCGTCGGGGACCTGAGCCGCGCCCGCCGCGCGGCGGGCGCGACCGGCGGGGCTCAGGCCAGTTCCACGCCGTCCAGCTCGGTGAAGTACTCACCCTTGGACAGACGGACCGTGTTCCATCCTCCGGAGAGGGTCACGGACGTCTCGGTCGTCTTCCAGGTGTCCCAGCCGGTGTGCCAGTAGCGGACGGTACCGGCGGCGGTGCCGTTGACCGAGAGGCGGTGGGTCGCGTCCACCGGCGTTCCCGCGGCGTCCCTGGAACCGTTGCCGAACCGCACGGACAGCAGGTGCTCGCCCGCCGACGCGGCGAAGACCGTGAACTCCACGTAGCTGTCGTCGTGGTCGATGCCCCCGACCGCCCGTCCGCCGGAACCGCCCGCGGCGTCACGGACCAGTGCGTGGTGCACGCGCGCGTCCTCCGCCTCATGGAGGACCTTGCTGCCGCGTACGACGGGCCGTCCATGCGCGAAGCCCAGGTCGGCCACGTGCATCGGCCGGCGGCCGTAGTCGGCGCTCCAGCCGTGGAAGACGATCCGGTCACGGCCGTCGGGGCCGGTCATCACGTCCTGCCCGCCGGGGCCGCGTACCCTGCCCGAGAAGCTCTCCGTCGTCATCAACGGGCCGGCCGCCTTGACGTACGGGCCCGTCAGCGCGGGTGCCACCGCGTAGCCGGTCCTGTACTTGTCACGCCGGTAGTCACCGGCCGAGTAGAACAGCACATAGTGGCCGTCCCGTTCGACGAGGGTGGGCGCTTCCACCAGCCCTTCCCCCGGGTCCTGCCCGATCAGCCTGACCGGGTCCCCGGTCGTACGGGTACCGTCCCACGAGGTGGGCTGCAGGTACAGCCAGGTGTCCATGCCGCAGCAGTTGCCGTCGTTCTTCCACAGCAGGTAGCGCTGCCCCCGCTCGGTGTGGCTGGAGGCGTCGATCGCACCGCCCTCCGAGGCCGGGCACACCAGCGGCCCGTCACCGGCCGGCCGGAAGGGGCCCGCCGCGGAGGAGGACAGCGCGACTCCGACGCACTGCTTGTCCGTCGCCCTGTCCCGGGCCGTGTAGTGCATGGTGAAGCCGTTGCCGTTGTCGTACACCTCCGGCGCCCACACGAGGTCGCGGTGGGGGACCGCCCAGTCACCCAGCACGGGCAGGACGTCACCGCTGTCGACCTGCCAGTGCACCAGGTCGCCGGAGGTCGCGTGCTGGATGTTCTTGCCGTCGCCGTTGGTGGCGTACGCGTGATACGTGCGGCCCACCCTCACGATGTCCGGGTCGGGGAAGTTCCGGTCGATCACCGGACCGTCCGCGGCGGCCAGGGCAGGGCCCCCGGCCGGGCCCAGGAATATGGCCGCGGTGACGGCGGCCAGTGCGAGACAGCGCCCGAAGCGGCGCGTGAGGCGGGGCTTGAGGTGATGAGGAAGGGGCATGGCGCTCCGATGCCGCGCGTCCGGGCCACCCGAAGCCGGTGGTACCGGCGATGGCTGGTGGCCCGAGCGCGTCAGGTCAGTGTCCGGACGGTTCCGCAGTGACAACGCGCCGGCGCGCCCGCCGTTGCGCGACACGGCGGGTCGGGAGCCCGCGGACCGCCGCCGGCGGTGCCCACGGCGGCCCTTTCCGAGGGGACGGCTGGGCCGGGGAGATCAGCTCCGGTCACGCGTGAGGGTGGTCCGGCCGCGGGCCGCCTTGTCCCCGTCCGCCGTGGCGTGGCAGCGTCACATGTCCTTGATCCGGACAGAGGGAGACGCCCGCATGACCGAGGACCTGGCCACAGACACCATCCGGAAGCTGGAGGACCTCGTGGCGTCGAACTCCCTGCCGGAGCACACCGTCGAACTGCTCCAGGTCTCCCTCGACCAGGCCCGGGCGGCGAAGGCGGCGGGTCACGACCAAGAGGCGATCACCATCGCCGGCCAGGCCCTGCAGACGGCGGAGGACGCTTCCGGGGACCGGTAGCCCTGCACGCACTCCGTCTCCCCGGCGCGGCAGGCGGACCAGGCGGACCCGGCGGACCAGGCGGAGCCGGCGGAGCTGTTCGAGTGAGGAGTGGCCGTGCGGGTGGCAGTGGTGGGCCAGGGTTACGTCGGGCTGACGGCTGCCCTCGGGCTGGCGGCGAAGAAGCACCAGGTGGTCGGGGTGGAAGCCGACCCCCGGCGGCTGCGGCTGTTGGCCGAGGGAAAGGTGCCGTTCGAGGAGCGGGGCTTCGACGCACTCCTGGCCGAGGCTCGCGGCGCCGGTACGCTGGCCTTCGCCGGGGCGCTGTCGGCGCTCCGCGATCCGCTGGACGCCGTACTGATCGCCGCGGGCTCCCCGCCGACCGTCACCGGCCGGCCGGACCTGGCCCAGGTGCGGGCCGCCCTCGCGGACGTGCTGGCGCTCCCCTCGCTGCCGGGCCTGGTGGTGGTCAAGTCCACGGTGCCGCCCGGGACCAGCGCCGACTGGCTGGCCGCCCCGGGCGCCGAACCGCTGCGCACCCGCTACGTCTACAGCCCCGAGTTCCTCAGCCAGGGCCGCGCCGCCGAGGACTGGAACCATCCCGCCCGGATCGTCGCCGGTCTCGCCGAGCCCGGACTGCTCGGCCAGGTCCGCGAGCTGTACCGGGGCATCGACGCCCCCTGGGTGGTGACCGACCCCACCACCGCCGAGACGGTCAAGTACGCCGCTAACGCCTTCCTCGCGACCAAGGTCAGCTTCGTCGGCGACCTGATCACCCTGTGCGAGGGGACCGGCGCCGACATCGACGACGTGCTGACCGGCGCCGGACTCGACCCGCGCATCGGCACGGCCTTCCTGCGCGCCGAGGCCGGCTACGCCGGATCCTGCCTGCCCAAGGACACCCTCGCGCTGCGGTACTGGTCCCGCCTCGCCGGGCATCCGCTGCCGGTGATCGAGGCCGTCATCGCCGCCAACCGCGCCCAGGTGCTGCGTCCGGTCAGGCTGGTGCGCGACCACCTCGGCCCGGTACCCCTCGCCGGGGACGGGGCCGTCGTCGCCGTCCTCGGCCTGCGCTACCAGGTGTGGACGGACGACCTGCGCGACGCGCCCTCCATGACGATCGTCCCGGAACTGCAGGCGCTGGCGGGCACCGTACGGATCTGGGAGCCCTCCGTCCCGGCGGCGGACATCACGGGGCTGTTCCCCGGCACCCAGCCGGTCGCCGACCTCACCGAGGCGCTCGCCGGGGCGGCGGCGGCCGTCGTCCTGACCGACTGGCCGCAGGTCACCACCGCCGAGTGGGCCGCCCACGGGCGGCACATGGCGGCGCCGCGGCTGCTGGTCGACACCAAGAACTGCCTGCCGCCCGCCGCCGTCGCCCACACCGGTATCCGCTACCTCTCCATGGGGCCCCGCCGCAATGACGGCCGGAGCGGCTCCTCGGCCGGTCCGGGCGACCGCTGACCCCCCCCGCGCCGCTCAGTCGGCCCTGGTCACCGGTGGGACGTACTCGGCCACGAGGCCGCGCTGCCACCAGGCGCCAGTGTCACGCCGTTCGCGTCGGCTGGTGAAGCGGTAGTGGTAGAGCCGGGCGCGCAGGTAGGTGGGGGGAGCGGTGGGGAAGGGATTCTCCCCGAGCAGCTTGAGGACCGCCGGATCGTTGTCGAGGAGCTTGCCGAGGAGCGGTCCGAACCAGCCGCGGGCGTAGGCGGGCGAGAGCGCGGCGAACCACAGGAGCCAGTCGAGCCGCAGGTGGTAGGGGGCCACCTGCGGGGGCCGCCGGCGGACGTCACCGGGCTTTCCCCTGAAGCCGTACTCCCTCCACCGCGTGTCCGCCGTGATCTCGGGCTCGTCGGTCCCCTCGATCACCACCTCCAGGCGGATCCTGCTGACGCTGCCGAAGGCTCCGTAGGTGTTGACCAGGTGGAAGGGATTGAACGAGGAGTTCATCACCTGGTGCCGCGAGAGCATGTTGCGCACCGGCCAGTAGCTGAGCACGGCCACCAGGGCGGTGACGGCGATGACCAGGCCCTGGTACCACCCCGGTGGGGCGGCGAAGGCCGGAGGCTCCGGCAGGGGGAGCACGTCGGCGGCCCGTCCGCCGTCCACGGCGGACAGCGCGAGGAGGACGGCCAGCCAGTTGAGCCAGGCGAAGTTGCCGGACGCGACCAGCCACAGCTGGGTGACGACGATGAAGCCCGCGGCCACGCTCGCGACCGGCTGCGGCGCGAACAGCAGTACCGGTGCCACCAGCTGCGCCGCGTGGTTGCCCGCCACCTCGACCCGGTGCAGGGGCCTGGGCAGGTGGTGGAAGGCCCGGCTGAGCGGTCCCGGCATCGGCTGCGTCTCGTGGTGGTGGTACAGGCAGGTCAGGTCGCGCCAGCAGGAGTCTCCGCGCAGCTTGATCAGTCCCGCTCCGAACTCCAGCCGGAAGAGCAGCCAGCGCAGCAGGAACAGGACCAGGACGGGCGGCGCCGTGCGCTCGTTGCCGAGGAAGACGGCCAGGAAGCCCGCCTCCAGCAGCAGGGATTCCCACATGAACGCGTACCACGTCTGCCCGACGTTCACGATGGACAGGTACAGCACCCACAGGGCCGCCCACATCGCCACGGAAGCCCACAGGGGCACCCGGTCCGCCGCCCCCGCGGCCAGGGCGGCGGAGAGCGCCACGCCCGTCCACGCGACGGCCGCGAAGAAACGGTCCGAGTAGTGGAGGTGGAAGACGGTCGGCGTCCGCCGGAACGTGGTGGCGGCCAGGAAGCGTGGCACCGGGAGCAGCCCGCGTTCGCCGATGAGCGCCCGGTACTGGTGAACCGAGCTGAGGAAGGCCACGAGGTACAGGACGGCCAGACCCCGCTGGAACACCAGACGGCCCAGCCAGTAGTCGGTATCCGTGAACCACTCCACGGCACTCTCCTGCGCGGCGACGCGGGCGGCACCCGCCCCGGCGGATCGCGGCCCGTACTCCCTACCAGTAAGAACACCCGGGGCCGGCCGGCATTCCTGTGCGCCCCCCGCCGAAGCAGCCGAGACGTTGGCCCAGGCGGTGGACGAGTTCCCCTGCCCGGTCGCGCTGCCTGGGTGACGCCCCGTTCCGTGCGGTACGACTTGATCGATCCCTACGTCTGCCACGGGGCTGACGGACGTCACCCCGCCCTGAGCGGCGCGGGCCGACGCTACGGCGGGGGCCATGGGCTTCAGCCATCAGGAGGAAGCATGAGCGCGGGATTCGACACGATCGTCGAGCACGAACCCGCAGTGCACACCACAGCCACGGTGACGCTGGTCGAGGGGCCGACGTTCTGTGTCTCCGGAACGTCGGGGGACATGGAGGCGGACTCCCCGCAGGGGCTGTTCTTCCGCGACACCCGTGTCATCTCCGACTGGCGGCTGCGACTGGACGACCGGCTTCCGCACGAGCTCACGGTGCTGTCCGGGGACCCGTACAGCACCACGTTCGTGGCCCGCGTCCCCCCACTGGGCTCGGAGACCGAAGTACTGCTGGAACGCCGGCGCTACGTCGGTGACGGCATGCGGGAGGACCTCCACCTGCGGAACCTCGGCAACCGCCCGGTGTCACTGGTGCTCTCCCTGCACGTGGGCGCCGACTTCGCCGACCTGTTCGACGTGAAGGAGAACCGGGTGCAGTCCCGTGGCGAGGTCACCGCCTCGCCGGACGGCTCCGGCCTCACCCTCGCCCTGCTGGCCGGAGAGGCGCGGCGCGGGGTGCACGTGGAGGCCGCCGGTGCCCGGGCCCGGCCGGACGGCCTGGATTTCAGCGTCAGCCTCCCCGCACACGGCGACTGGCGCACGACCGTCCTGGTCCAGCCGAGCATCGACGGGCAACTGATCACCGGCACGTTCCCGACGGGAGCGGAGGTGGGCGAATCCTCCCCCGCGCGGCGGATGCGGGCGTGGCGCGAGGGCGCCCCGCGCGTCGGTGAGATCGAGGACCCCGAGCTCCGGCGGACGCTGCGGCGCAGCGTGGAGGACCTCGGGGCGCTGCGGATCTTCGACCCGCTGCATCCGGAGAACGTGGCCGTCGCGGCCGGCGCGCCGTGGTTCATGGCGCTCTTCGGACGTGACTCCCTGCTGGCCTCCTACATGGCGCTGCCTCTGGACCCGAGCCTGGCCCTGGGTACCTTGCAGACCCTGGCCCGCGCGCAGGGCCGCACCGTCGATCCCCGGACGGAGGAGCAGCCGGGACGGATCCTGCACGAGACCCGGTTCGGTCTGGACTTCCCGCTGGCCCGCGGCGGCGGCAGCGTCTACTACGGCACCGCCGACGCGACACCGCTGTTCGTGGTGATGCTGGGGGAGCTGCGGCGCTGGGGGATCGCACCGGCGGCCGTCGACGCGCTCCTGCCCCATGCCGACCGGGCGCTGGAGTGGATCGAGCGGTACGGCGACCGGGACGGCGACGGCTTCGTCGAGTACCACCGGATGACGGACGACGGCCTGCTCAACCAGGGCTGGAAGGACTCCTTCGACGGCGTGAACTTCGCCGACGGCCGCCTCGCCGAGTCACCGATCGCCCTGTGCGAGGTGCAGGCCTACGTGTACGCGGCGTACGTCGTGCGGTCGCACTTCGCGCACGAGGCCGGGGACACGGCCGCGGTCGAGCACTGGGCGCGGCGGGCCGCCGCGCTGAAGGAGGCGTTCAACGAACAGTTCTGGCTGCCCGACAGGGGGTGGTTCGCCATCGGCCTCGACCGGGACAAACGCCCCATCGACTCGCTGGCCTCCAACATGGGGCACTGCCTGTGGACCGGGATCGTCGACGAGGACAAGGCGGCCCGGGTGGCGGAGCGGCTGCTGTCGCCGGAGATGTTCACCGGCTGGGGGGTGCGTACGCTCGCTTCCTCCATGGGCGCCTACAACCCGATGAGCTACCACAACGGGTCGGTCTGGCCGCACGACAACGCCATCGTCGCGACCGGCCTGATGCGCTACGGCTTCGTGGAGGAGGCCCAGCGCGTGGCGACCGGCATCCTGGACGCCGCGGAGGCGTTCGGCGGCAGGCTGCCCGAGCTCTTCTGCGGCTTCGACCGCAGTGAGTACGAGGCACCGCTGCCCTACCCGACCTCCTGCTCCCCGCAGGCCTGGGCGGCCGCGGCCCCGGTCCAGCTCATGCGGGCGCTGCTGCGGCTGGACCCGTGGATGTCGCACCGGCAGGTGTGGGTGGCACCGGCCTGGCCCCAGCGCTACGGCCGCCTGCACGTCCACAACCTGCCGCTCGCCGGCGGCCGCGCGGAGCTGTGGGTGGACGGCGCGTCGACCCGTCTGGAGGGCCTCGCCGACGACGTGGAAGTCATCCTGCAGCCGCGCAAGCCGCTCGCCGCGGCGCCGAGCCACCGGAGGCCGCCGACGGGTCCGCCCCCGGCCGGTGGCACCGCAGAGCACACAGACCACGCAGGCCACGCAGGCCGCACAGACCACGCAGCCCATGCAGACCACGCAGACCACTCAGGACCCGCGGGGTCCGCAGGGGGGAGCAGCTCATGAACCGTCCTCTGGACATCGCCATCGTTTCCACGCCCTGGTTCCAGCTTCCGCCCGCCGCCTACGGGGGCATCGAGTCGATGTGCGCCGACCTGGTCGACGGCCTCGTGGAGCTGGGCCACAAGGTGACCGTCATCGGAGTGGGCCTCAACGGGACCAAGGCCGATTTCATCGCCACCGACACCATGGCCCGGGGAGACACACGGCTCGGGAGGGCCGGACCGGAGGTGCTGCACGCGGCGCGCGCGGCACAGGTGCTCCGCACCCTTCAGCCGGACATCATCCACGACCACAGCACCGCCGGACCGCTCCAGGCGGGTCAGCGGCCGGTCCCCACCGTGGTGACCGCGCACGGACCCGTCTCGGGCGAGCTCGGGGACTACTACCAGGCGCTGGCCGGCTCGGTGAGCCTGGTGGCGATCTCCCGCGCCCAGCAGGAGCAGGCCCCCGGCCTCCCCTGGGCCGGGCAGGTCCACAACGCCGTCCGCACCCTCGACCACCCCTTCCGCGAGCACAAGGGCGACCGCGTGGCCTTCCTCGGCCGGATCGCCGCCGAGAAGGGCGTTCACCTCGCCATCGACGCCGCCCGCCGGGCGGGGAAGGCGATCACCATCGCCGGCAAGTGCAACGACCCGGACGAGGAGCCGTACTTCAGGAACGAGGTCCTGCCCCGCCTGGGCGAGGACGCCGAATGGGTGGGCGAGCTGGACCAGGCGGCCAAGCGAGAGCTGCTCGCCGATGCCCAGTGCCTGCTCTTCCCGATCTGCTGGGAAGAGCCCTTCGGCATGGTGATGATCGAAGCCATGGCATGCGGCACCCCCGTCGTGGCGCTGCGGCGGGGATCCGTGCCCGAGATCGTCGACCACGGTGTGACGGGCTTCGTGTGTGACGACCCGGCCGAGCTGGCGGACGCGATCCGCAACGTCAGCCGCCTCTCCCCCCGGGACTGCCGGGCGCGGGTGCTCGACCGGTTCGACACCTCCCGCATGGCGGCGGCGTACGCCTCGCTCTACGAGGAGCTCGCCGGCCGGCGCACGGACCGGCTCGCCCCTGGCCACGGCCTGAGCAGCACGTAGCGGGCCGTGCACGCACAGGAGCGGCCCTCCCCTTCGTCCCGTAGCGCGGGCGCGCCCCGCGCTACGGGCGAGGCGGACGCATTGCGACGGGAATCCCTGGGCAGGCGCCGGACATGAACCTAAGCCCCTCCCCGGGCCGGTCGTACTGGATGCAGACGGCCGAGATGCCCGCCTTCGCCCCCCTGTCGACCGCCACGGAGGCGGACGCGGCCGTCATCGGCGGCGGCATCGCCGGCCTCAGCGTGGCCTGGGAACTCGCCCGCACCGGGCTCAGCGTCGTCGTGCTGGAGGCCGACCGCCTCGCGGGAGGCGTGACCGGCCACACCACCGGAAAGCTCACCGCCCTGCACCCCGGGGTGTACGACACGCTGCGCAGCAGGCACGGGGAGGACGCCGCCCGCCGCTACGCCACGTCCCAGAGCGCCGCGCTGCGCCACGTCATCGAGGTGGTCCGCGACCTCGGCATCGACTGTGACCTGGAACGCCGCCCCGCCCTCACCTACTGCGAACGGCCCGACGGCGTGGAGGCGCTGCGGGCGGAGGTCGAAGCCGCCCGGGCGGCCGGTCTCGACGCCTCCTTCGTCACCGAGACCGGTCTGCCGTATCCGGTCGCGGGCGCCGTCACGCTCGGGGACCAGGCGCAGTTCCACCCCCTCGGATACCTGCGCGGTCTCGTCGACGACCTCGTCGCGCGCGGTGGGCGGCTGTACGAGCACACCCGTGTCACCGGCCTCGACGGGGGCGATCCGTGCCGCGTCACGACCTCTTCCGGGACCGCCGTCACCGCCCGGCACGTGGTCATCGCCACCCACCACCCGGTCTTCGACCACGCCGTGCTCGCCACCCGGCTCACCCAGCGGCGCGACCTGGTCATCGCGGGACCCCTGCCCGCCGGCCAGGACCCGGACGGCATGTACATCACCAGGGAAGACGCCACGCGGTCCGTGCGCACCACGCCCCTCGCGGACGGCGGCCGGCTCCTGATCGTCGGCGGAGAGGCCTTCAGCCCGGGCAGCGGACAGGACACGGCGCAGGGATACGCCCGCCTGCAGGCGTGGACCGAGCGGTACTTCACCGGTGTGCCGATCACGCACCGGTGGGCGGCCCAGGACAACAGTTCCACCGACACGCTGCCCCTCATCGGCCGCTGGGGCACCGACGGTGAACACGTCTACGTCGCCACCGGATTCGCCGGCTGGGGCATGACCGGCGGAGTACTGGCCGGGCAACTCATCGCCTCCCTCGTCACCCGCGGCGAGGACCCGTGGTCCGGGCTCTACGACCCCCGTCGCTTCGGCGCCGCCCTCCGGTCGGCCCCCGAGTTCCTGAAGGCCCAGTGGGACGTCGGGAAGCACTTCGTCATGGACCGGCTGAAGGCCATGGGCGACGGTACGGGCGGCCCGGTCGACGCGCTGCGGCCGGGTGAGGCCACGGTCGTCCGGGCCGACGGCGGGCCGTGCGCCGTGCACCGCGACGACCAGGGGGAACTGCACGCCGTGTCGGCCGTCTGCACCCACCTCGGCTGCCTCGTCGCCTTCAACAACGCGGAACGGACGTGGGAGTGCCCCTGCCACGGCTCCCGCTTCGGGGTCGACGGCGAGGTCCTCCAGGGCCCCGCACTCGACCCCCTGGAACGACGGGACCCGAAGGACCTCTGAGGAGGGGCCCGGTCAGGTGCCGGCCTTGCGCTTGTTGTAGACGTCGAAGCCGACGGCCGCGAGCAGCACCAGGCCCTTGGTCACCTGCTGGTAGTCGGTACCCACGCCGACCAGCGACATCCCGTTGTTCAGTACGCCCAGCACCAGACCGCCGGTGAGGGCACCGAGGACGGTCCCCACGCCGCCGCTCGCGGAGGCACCGCCGATGAAGGCGGCGGCGATGGCCTCCAGCTCGAAGTTGATGCCGGCCTGCGGCGTGCCGGCGTTGAGCCGCGCCGCGAAGACCAGTCCGGCCAGGGCCGCGAGGACGCCCATGTTCACGAAGGCCAGGAAGACGACCCGCTTGCTCTTCACCCCGGACAGCCTCGCCGCCGCCTCGTTGCCGCCGATGGCGTAGGTGTGCCGGCCGAGGATCGAGTTGCGCATCACGTACCCGAAGCCGACCAGCAGGACGCCGAAGATCAGCAGGACCACCGGCACCCCGTGGTAGCTGGCCAGCAGCAGCGTGAAGGCCACCACGGCCGCCGCGATCGCGCCGAGCTTCAGCAGGAACAGCCCGCGCGGAAGCAGTTCCAGCCCGTACGACGCGGCCCGTCGCCGTCCGCGCACCTCCTGGAGGACCGTGACGGCCAGCACCACGAGGCCCAGCAGCAGGGTGAGGTTGTGGTAGTCGGTGTGCGGGCCGACCGCGGGGAGGAACCCGCTGCTGATGTTCTGGAAGCCCTTGGGGAACGGCGCCACCGACTGGCCGTGCAGGAGGATCTGGGTGCCGCCGCGGAACAGTAGCATGCCGGCCAGCGTGACGATGAACGACGGGATCCCGAGATGGGCGATCCAGAACCCCTGCCAGGCCCCGGCGAGGGCCCCGATCAGCAGCGAGACCGCCACCGCCACCGGCCACGGCACGTCGTGCTCGACCATCATCACCGCCGCGGCCGCCCCGACGAAGGCGGCGAGCGAGCCGACCGACAGGTCGATGTGCCCGGAGATGATGACGATCATCATGCCGATCGCCAGGATGAGGATGTAGCCGTTCTGCTGGATCAGATTGGTGATGTTGAGCGGCTGGAGCAGGATGCCGCCCGTCCAGATCTGGAACAGCAGCACGATCAGCGCCAGCGCGAGCAGCATCCCGTACTGGCGCAGGTTGCCGCGCAGCGCTCGGGCCAGTACGGCACCGGCCGAGGGCCGTCGGCCGGTCCGCGGGACGCCGGGCTTGGTGTCTGGGGTGGTCTCGGTCTGCGCCATGCCTCACACCTGCTTGTCGGGGTATGCCGCGCTCATGGTCATGAGCCGCATGAGGGATTCCTGGGTGGCCTCCGCACGGGGCACCTCACCGGTGATCCGGCCTTCGGCCATGGTGTAGACGCGGTCGCACAGGCCCAGGAGTTCGGGGAGTTCGGAGGAGATGACGAGGACCGGCTTGCCCTGGTCGGCGAGTCCCGCGATGACGGTGTAGATCTCCGCCTTGGCGCCGATGTCGATGCCCCGGGTGGGTTCGTCGAGGATCAGCACCTCCGGCCCGGCGAAGATCCACTTGCTGAGGACGACCTTCTGCTGGTTGCCTCCGCTGAGCTTGCCGGTCCGCGCGAACACCGAGGGGGCCTTGATGTTCATGCTCCGCCGGAACGATTCGGCGATCCGGGCCTCCTCGTGCCGGTCGACCCAGCCCCGCCGGGCGACCTTGCCGAGGGCGCTCAGCGAGATGTTCCGGCTGATGTCGTCGTCGAGGTCGAGGCCGAGCTGCTTGCGGTCCTCGGTCACGTACGCGATGCCGTGCCCGATCGCCTCCGGCACCGTCCGGGTACGGATCTCCCGGCCGTGCAGCCGTACGCGGCCGCCGGTCCACCGTCCGTACGAGCGGCCGAAGACGCTCATGGCCAGTTCGGTGCGGCCGGCGCCCATGAGGCCGGCGATGCCGACGATCTCGCCCCGGCGGACGTTCAGCGAGGCGCGGTCGACCACCCTCCGCCGGTGGTCGACCGGGTGCAGGACGCTCCAGTCCTCGATCTCGAAGGCGACCTCGCCGATCTCCGGGGTGCGCTCGGGGTAGCGGTGTTCCAGGTCGCGGCCGACCATGCCGCGGATGATCCGCTCCTCGGAGATGCCCTCGGGGCCGATCGTGAGGGTCTCGACGGTCCGGCCGTCACGCAGGATGGTGACGGCGTCCGCGACCCGGGCGATCTCGTTCAGCTTGTGCGAGATGAGGACGCAGGCGATGCCCCGCGCCTTGAGTCCGAGGATCAGGTCGAGCAGCTTGCGGCTGTCCTCGTCGTTCAGCGCGGCCGTCGGCTCGTCCAGGATGAGCAGTCTGACGTCTTTGGCGAGGGCTTTGGCGATCTCGACCAACTGTTGTTTGCCGACGCCGAGATCGGTGATCCGGGTGTGCGGGCTCTCGTCGAGCCCGACCCGCCGGATCAGTTCGGCGGCGTGGGTCAGCGTCCGGTGCCAGCTGATGAAGCCCCGGGTGGCGTGCTCGTTGCCCAGGAAGATGTTCTCGGCGATGGACAGGTGGGGCACGAGCGCGAGTTCCTGATGGATGATCACGATGCCCTGCCGCTCGCTGGCCCGGATGTCCCGGAACCGGCAGGGGCGGCCCTCGAAGCGGATCTCGCCCCGGTAACTGCCGTGCGGGTGGACCCCGCTGAGCACCTTCATCAGGGTGGACTTGCCGGCGCCGTTCTCGCCGCAGACGGCGTGCACCTCACCCGCGGCCACGGTCAGGTTGACCTCGGAGAGCGCTTTGACACCGGGGAACGACTTGCTGATCGAGCGCATTTCGAGAACGGGTCCGGCCATGGCTGTGCGTCCGTATCGTTCGGGGCGGTGCGGGTGCGGGGCGATGGCCCGGGCGTCGCGCCGCCGGTTCGGCTCGGGCCCCTGGGCGGGGCCCGAAGGCTACGTGAGCTGGTCCGCGGTGTACTGGCCGCTGTCCACCAGGACCTTCCGGTAGTTGTCCTTGTCGACGCTGACCGGCTGGAGCAGCTGGGCCGGGACGGTCTTGACGCCGTTGTCGTACTGGCTGGTGTCGTTGACCTCGGGCTTGCCGCCGGTCAGCAGGGCGTCGCCCATCTGGACCGCCGCCTTGGCCAGTTGACGGGTGTCCTTGTAGACGGTCTGGGTCTGCTCGCCCGCGATGATCGATTTCACCGAGGCCAGTTCGGCGTCCTGGCCCGTGACGACGGGCAGGGGCCGGCCGGTGCCGTAGCCGACGCCCTTGAGCGAGGAGATGATGCCGATCGAGATGCCGTCGTACGGCGAGAGCACGGCGTCGACGGGGGCGGCGGTGTACGACTTGCTCAGCAGGTTGTCCATCCGGGACTGGGCGAGACCGCCGTCCCAGCGCAGGGTGGCGATCTGGTTGAACGAGGTCTGGCCGCTCCGCACGACCAGCTTCTTGTCGTCGACGTACGGCTTGAGGACGCTCATGGCCCCGTTGAAGAAGAAGTCGGCGTTGTTGTCGTCCGGTGAGCCGGCGAACAGCTCGATGTTGAACGGGCCCTTGCCGTCCTTGAGACCGAGCTTGTCGACGATGTAACCGCCCTGGAGGACGCCGACCTTGTAGTTGTCGAAGGTCGCGTAGTAGTCGACGTTCCCCGTGCCGCGGATCAGCCGGTCGTAGGAGATGACGGGGACGTGCGCGTCGGCGGCCTTCTGCAGCACGTTGGTGAGCGAGGAACCGTCGATCGGGGCGATCACCAGCAGCTTGGCCCCCTTGGTGATCATGTTCTCCACCTGGGACACCTGGTTCTCCACGACGTTGTCGCCGTACTGGAGGTCCGTCTTGTAGCCCTTGGCCTGGAACTCCTTGGCCATGTTGGTGCCGTCGTTGATCCAGCGCTCCGACGACTTGGTCGGCATCGCGATGCCGATGAGGCCGCCTTTGGCGTTCCCGCCGGTCCCGCCGTCGCCCGCTCCGTTGGCGCTCTGGCCGCAAGCCGCCAGCGACAGTGTCAGGCCCACGGTGGCAAGGCTCGCCGAAAGCTTCCGCACAGTTCCTCCAGTGGTGGTGCGCGACCGGCACGGTGCGACCCGGTCGGGCGACCGGGAGCGGTCGGGCAGGACGGCCGGGGAGTGGTTTCCTCGCCCTCGGCGAAGTCGGTTGCTGCGGCTCCTGCCTGGCGATACCTGAGTGTTAACGCTCACAAGAGTGTCGTCAAGGGGCGTGTCCGGATCATCGTCGGACGACGAGGGAGCAGGCGGCCGGCCCCTTCGGCGGGGCGTCCGCGCATCGGCCCCCGCGCTCGCCCGTGCCCGCGTGGCCTTCGGCGAGAGGCGGTGGCGTACCGTGGCCCGCAGTCGAGGAGGGAGTGCGAGTGGGAGCCGACGGTGCCGGGGCCGAGCAGCGCCACCCCGTGATGGCGGACGTGGCCAAACTGGCCGGCGTGTCCCACCAGACGGTGTCACGGGTGCTCAACGGCGCCCCGCACGTACGGCCCGGCACCCGGGACCGGGTGCTCGCCGCCATCCGTGAGCTGGACTACCGCCCGAACTCCGCCGCCCGGGCCCTGGTCACCCGCCGCTCGCAGAACCTCGGGGTGGTCAGCTTCGGATCGACCCTCTACGGCCCCGCCTCCATGCTGGACGGTATCGAGCAGGCCGCGCGCGGCGCGGGGTACTCCGTCAGCGTCACCAGCCTGCGTTCCCTGGACGGCCGCTCGGTCCAGGAGGCCGTCGACCGGCTCCGCGACCAGGGTGTGGAAGGCGTCGTCGTGATCGCGCCCCAGATCTCCGCCGTCAGCGCGGTGGCCGGGCTCTCCAGCTCCGTGCCGGTCGTCGCGGTCGGATCGGGCAGCCGTTCGCGGGTTCCCATGGTCTCGGTGGACAACCGGTCCGGTGCCGAGGCAGCGACCCGGCACCTGCTCCAGCTGGGCCACCGGACCGTGCACCACCTCGCCGGCCCGGCCGGCTGGCTGGAGAGCCAGGACCGCGAGGAGGGCTGGCGCGGCACGCTCGAGGCCGCCGGGGCCCCCGTGCCGCCTGTCGAGCGCGGCGACTGGAGCGCACGCTCCGGCTACCGGGCGGGCCTGCGGATCGCCGGGCTGAGCGACGTCACCGCCGTCTTCTGTGCCAACGACCACATGGCCCTGGGCCTGCTGCGCGCCCTGCACGAGGCCGGCCGCTCGATCCCGGGCGACATCGGCGTCGTCGGCTTCGACGACATTCCCGAGGCGGCCTACTTCACCCCGCCCCTGACCACCGTGCGGCAGGACTTCGCCGAGCTGGGCCGCCGGGCCCTGGAACTGCTCGTCGAGGAGCTGGAGGGCGTCGCGCACACCCCCACCCACGTGCGGATCGCGCCCGAGATGGTGCTGCGCCGCAGCGCGGGCCCCGCCCCCCGCCGTTGAGCCCGCACCGCCGGCGGGCGCGGCACCGGCTTCGCCACCGACGCCGCCGGCCGGCACTTCGTGTCCGGACAGCTCTCCCTCGGGGTGGGGGAGCCGGGGTACGGGCTGCGGGAGCGGTTCACCCGTTCGCGACGAGGCCACCGTCAACCGCTTCGTCGACGGCACGGCGGGGCGCGGCATCCCGCTGAGCGTCTTCCGCCTCGGCCGCTTCTGGACGCGCGAGTACCCGTGGTGCGACGTCGCGCGGCACCCGGACGCCTTCCCCGGGGAGGGCGCCCCCGGCCGGGCCGTGGCACGCCGGCCCGGCTCCTGACTGCGCCTCAGCGGGCGCCGAGGAGGTGTTCGAGGGCGAGCTGGTCCAACTGCTCGAAGGCCATGCCGCGGCGGGCGGCGGCCTCGGCGTCGAACCCGTCGGAGGCGGAACGGTCGGCCAGCAGTCCGGCCAGGCCGTCCTCGGCGGTGGGCAGGGCGAGCTCGGGCAGCCGGGAGGCGTCGAGGGCGGCCCGTACGTCCGGGTCGGCCCGGAAGGCGCGGGAACGCTCCGCCAGCAGCAGGTAGTTGCGCATGCAGGCGGCCGCCGAGGCCCACACCCCCGCGGAGTCCTCGGTGCGCGGCGGCTTGAAGTCGAAGTGACGGGGGCCGTCGTAGCCGGCCGACTCCAGCAGGTCGACCAGCCAGAAGGCCTGGCGCAGGTCGCCCGCGCCGAAGCGCAGGTCCTGGTCGTACTTGATGCCGGACTGGCCGTTGAGGTCGATGTGGAACAGCTTGCCGTGCCACAGGGCCTGGGCGATGCCGTGCGGGAAGTTCAGCCCGGCCATCTGCTCGTGGCCGACCTCCGGATTGAGGCCGACCCGGTCGGGCCGCTCCAGCTCGTTGATGAACGCCAGGGCGTGGCCGATGGTGGGCAGCAGGATGTCGCCGCGCGGCTCGTTGGGCTTCGGCTCGATGGCGAAGCGCAGATCGTAGCCCTGGGCCTCGACGTACTCGCCGAGCAGGTCGAAGGCCTCCTTGAGCCGGTCCAGCGCCGTGCGGACGTCCTTGGCCGCGCCCGACTCCGCGCCCTCGCGGCCGCCCCAGGCGACGTACACCGAGGCGCCGAGTTCCACGGCCAGGTCGATGTTGCGGATCGTCTTGCGCAGCGCGTAGCGGCGTACGGCCCGGTCGTTGGCGGTGAACGCGCCGTCCTTGAACACCGGGTGGGTGAACAGGTTGGTGGTGGCCATCGGCACCTTCAGCCCGGCCGTGTCCAGTGCGGTGCGGAAGCGCTTGACCGCCTGCTCGCGGGTGGAGTCGTCGGCGCCGAAGGGGATCAGGTCGTCGTCGTGGAAGGTGACGCCGTAGGCGCCGAGCTCGGCCAGCCGCCGCACGGCCTCGACCGGGTCGAGGGCGGGCCGGGTGGGATCGCCGAAGGGGTCCCGGCCCTGCCAGCCGACGGTCCAGAGGCCGAAGGTGAACCTGTGCGCGGGAGTGGGGACGAGCGGGTCGCTGGTCATGGGGCGCTCCGGATCCATGCCGAGGGAGGGCTATTTGTTATGGCAGAAAACAAATTAGTATGCCGAGACGTCAGAAGGAAACCCCACCGGAGGAACGCATGTCCGCCCAGCGTGTCGTGATCGGTGTCGACAGCTCCACCCAGTCCACCAAGGCCCTCGCCGTCGACCTGGACTCCGGTGCCGTCCTGGGCGAGGGCCGCGCCCCGCACACCGTCAGCGCGGGCGCCGGACGCGAGAGCGACCCCGAACGGTGGTGGCGGGCGCTCGGCGAGGCCATGGCCGCCACGGGGTGGGCCGACCGCGCCGCCGCCTGCTCGATCGCCGGCCAGCAGCACGGCCTGGTCACCCTCGACACGGCCGGCCGGCCGGTGCGACCGGCACTGCTGTGGAACGACGTACGCTCCGCCCCGCAGGCCGCCGCACTCGGGGCCTCGTTCGGGCCGGCGGAACTCGCCCACCGCACCGGCAGCGTCCCGACGGCCGCCTTCACCGCCGCCAAATGGGCCTGGCTGCGCGCCAACGAGCCCGCCGCCGCCGACCGCGTCGCCGCCGTCCGGCTTCCCCACGACTACCTCACGGAGCGGCTGACCGGAGAGGCGGTGACCGACCGCGGTGACGCGTCGGGAACCGGCTGGTGGGGCCCGGACGGCTACGACCGGGACATCCTCGGCCGGATCGGCCTCGACCCCGGGCTGCTGCCCCGGGTCCTCCCCCCGGGCGCCCGGGCCGGCGTCGTCCGGGCCGGGATGCCGCTGCGCGAGGGCGCGCTGGTGGCCACCGGAACCGGCGACAACATGGCCGCCGCCCTCGGGCTCGGCCTGACGCCCGGACGGCCGGTGCTCAGCCTCGGCACCTCCGGCACCGTCTACGCCGTCGGCCGGACCCGGCCGGCCGACCCGAGCGGAACCGTCGCCGGCTTCGCCGATGCCCTCGGCGGCTGGCTGCCGCTCGCCTGCACGCTCAACTGCACCCTCGCCGTCGACCGCTTCGCCGCCCTCCTCGGCCGCGACCGCGAGGACGCCCAGGGAGGCGGCACGGCGGTGGTGCTCCCGTACCTGGACGGCGAGCGCACCCCGGACCTCCCGGGTGCTTCCGGCCTCGTCCACGGCCTGCGCCACGACACCACACCGGGACAGCTGCTCCAGGCCGCCTACGACGGTGCCGCGCACGCCCTGCTCGTGGCCCTGGACGACGTGCTGCGCGCCGGAGGCGAGACGCCGGCGCCCGACGAACCACTGCTGCTCATCGGCGGCGGCGCCCGCGGCAGGGCCTGGCAGCGGACCGTCCTGAGGCTGTCCGGCCGGGCGGTCCAGGTGCCCGAGGCCCGGGAACCGGTCGCGCTCGGGGCCGCCGCACAGGCCGCCGCACTGCTCACCGGAGAGCCCGCCGACGCGGTCGCCCGGCGCTGGCGGACCGCCGGGGGCCGGGTACTGGACCCCGTCACCCGTGACGACGACACGCTCGAACGGATCACCAGTACGCTGCGTCGGGCGCGGGCGTTGCAGGAGGTCCCGCCGGAAGGGCGATAGGGAGGGCGGCGGCTCATGACGGCGAGGGGCAGGGCGGGCGGGGGCGCGGAGGCCGTGCCCGCCTCGCAGCAGGGGATGCGCCGGCAGAACCTTGCGGCGGTGATCGGCGCGGTCGCCGCGCACGGCCCCCTCTCCCGGGCGGACGTCGCCGGGCACACGGGCCTGACCAGGCCGGCCGTCTCCTCCATGGTCGACGAGCTCATCGGCCGGGGAGCCCTCACCGAAACGGAGACCGCGCCCAGCGGACGCGTCGGCCGCCCCGGCCGGGCACTGGCCCTGAACGACCGGGGTCCCTCGGGCCTCGGCCTGGAGATCGGCGTCACCCACCTCGCCGCCTGTGTCGTGGACCTGCGCGGCGAACCCCGGGTGTGGCGCCGGGTCGAGCGGGCCAACGCGGGCCGGCCGGCCGGGCGGGTCCTGGCGGAGGCCGCCGCACTGGGCGCCGAGGCGGAGTCCGAGGCCGCCGCCCTCGGCCTGCGCGTCGAGGGCCGTGTCCTGGCCGTGCCGGGGGTGGTGCCCAACGCGCCGGGCGGGCTGGTCGAGAACGCGCCCAACCTCGGCTGGCAGGCGGTCCGCCCCGCCGACCACTGGCCCGACCGGGCGGCCGTTCCCGAGCCGGAGAACGAGGCCAACCTGGGGGCGCTCGCCGAGCAGTGGCACCAGGGGAACCCCGCCGAGACCTTCGTCCACGTCTCCGCCGAGGCCGGAATCGGGGCCGCACTGGTCATCGGCGGGCAGCTGTTCCGGGGCGCCCGCGGCTTCGCCGGCGAACTGGGTCACCTGCCCGTCCACCCGGAGGGCCCCCGCTGCGCCTGCGGGGCCCGCGGCTGCCTGGAGCAGTACGCGGGCCGGGCCGCCGTGCTGCGCGAGGCCGGGCTGGGTTCCGCCGGCGATCCGGTGGCCCTGCTGGCCGAGCGGGCGGCCGCCGGGGACGCGCCGGCCCTGGGCGCCCTGGACCGCGCGGGACGGGCCCTGGGCCTCGCCCTCACCTCGGCGGTGAACCTGATCGACCCGGACGCGCTCGTCCTGGGCGGAGCCTACGCCGAACTCGCCGACTGGCTCCTCCCGCCGGTCCGCGCCGAACTGGCCGCCCGGGTCACCGTCCGCCCCTGGGCCCCGGAAGCGGTGCGCCCCTCGGCCCTGGGGCGGCGCGGGCCGGTGCTGGGCGCGGCATGGTCGACCGTCCGGCGGATCATCGCCGACCCCACCCGCCTGCCCATGGGCTGAGGGCGTTCCGTTGATCCCGGCCGGGATCAGGAGACGGCCGAGGGCGCGGGTCCTCCCGTCGATTCGTGACGCGTGCGTGGACGGGGCCGGGCTTCTGATCCCCCCGTCCGGATCGGCATCGGCCAGGGGCCGCTCCGTGCTCCGCCGGGTTCACAGCCCCAGTGCCAGCCGGTAGTACGCCTGGCTCCAGCGGAGTTCACGCCGGAACCGCTTCGGGGTGGTGGTCCCGTCGATGAGGACGAGTTCCATGCGGAGCATCTCCGCCAGGTCGTCGAGGTGGTCGGAGGTGAGGGCGGTGCTGAGGACGGTGTGGTGCGGCCCTCCGGCCGTCAGCCAGGATTCCGTGGAGGTCCGCAGGTCGGGGTGGGGCCGCCAGACCGCGCGGGCGACGGGCAGGGCGGGCAGCGGCCGGGGCGGTGCCACCACGTCGATGTCGTTGGCGATCAGACGGAACCGGTCGCCGAGGTCGGCGAGGCCCACCACCACGCCCGGCCCGGAGGCCGCGTCGAAGACCAGGCGCACCGGGTCCTCCCGCCCGCCGATGCCGAGGGGGTGGATCTCGCACCTGGGCCGGTCGGCCGCGATGGTGGGGCAGACCTCCAGCATGTGCGCCCCGAGGATGAGCTGGTTGCCGGGCGTCATGTCGTAGGTGTAGTCCTCCATGAAGGAGGTGCCGCCCGGGAGGCCGGCGGCGGCCGCCTTGAGGGCGCGCAGCAGGGTGGCGGTCTTCCAGTCGCCCTCGCCCCCGAAGCCGTAGCCCTGGGCCATGAGCCGCTGGACCGCCAGGCCCGGCAGCTGGCGCAGGCCTCCCAGGTCCTCGAAGTTGGTGGTGAAGGCCCCGAAGCCGCCCGCTTCGAGGAAGGTGCGCAGACCGGCTTCGATGCGGGCCGCGTAACGCAGCGCGTCGTGCCGTTCTCCTCCCGGCCGCAGTTCCGGCGCCAGGTGGTACAGGTCCGCGTACTCCTTGACGAGGGAGGTCACGTCGGTCTCGTCCGCGGCGTCGACGACCTCCACCAGGTCGTTGACCCCGTAGGTGTTGACGGAGACGCCGAAGCGCAGCTGGGCCTCGACCTTGTCGCCCTCGGTGACGGCGACGTCGCGCATGTTGTCGCCGAACCGGGCGACCTTGAGGACGGCCAGTTCGGACCGCGCGGCGGCGGCCCGCGCCCAGACCGCGACGCGCGCGGTCGTCACCGGATCGCTGACGTGCCCGGCCACGGTCTTGCGGGGTACCCCGAGACGGGCCTGGACGTGCCCGAACTCGCGGTCCCCGTGGGCGGCTTGGTTGAGGTTCATGAAGTCCATGTCGATGGTGTCCCAGGGCAGGGCCACGTTCGACTGGGTGTGGAGGTGCAGCAGCGGCTTGCGCAGCGCGTCCAGTCCGGCGATCCACATCTTGGCCGGCGAGAAGGTGTGCATCCAGGCGATCAGTCCGATGCACCGGTCGTCGGCGTTCGCGTCGAGGCACGTCCGGCGGATGGCGTCGGCGCCGGTCAGTACCGGCTTCCATACGACTCGGGCGGGAAGGCCGGAGACGCCGGCCAGGACGGTGGCGATCCGCCGCGACTGTTCGGCGACCTGCTTCAGGGTCTCCTCCCCGTACAGGCCTTGGCTGCCGGTGAGGAACCAGATTTCCTGGGCGGGAGACGTTCGGCTGGGCACATGGACTCCTGGAGGTGACGTCCCGCCACGGGAGTGGGGGCGGCGGGCGGGCGGGAAAGTGGTGACGGACGGCGGGGCGAGGGGTCAGCCGGCGTTGCGGGCCGTGTCGCGGATGCTCCTCAGCCGGTGCAGCATGCCGCCGGTGCCGAAGTGGTCGTGCAGGAGCCGGTACTCGGCGAAGAGGGCGTCGTAGGCATCGGCCCGTGAGGCGTCGGGCGTGTAGACGGCGGGCCGTCGGCGGCCCATGGCGGCGGTGGCCGTGCGTACGTCCGCGTGGGCACCGGCGGCCACGGCGGCGTGGATGGCCGACCCGAGGGCGGGGCCCTGGTCGGACGCGGCGAGGGAGACGGGGCGGCGCAGCACGTCGGAGTAGATCTGCATCAGCAGTTCGTTCTTGGCCAGTCCGCCGGCGACGATGAACTCGCGCACCGGTACCCCGCCCGCCTCCAGCGCCTCCACGATGACGCGGGTGCCGAACGCGGTCGCCTCGAGCAGCGCCCGGTAGACGTCCTCGGGGCGGGTCGCGAGGGTGAGGCCCACGACGACCCCGGAGAGGTGGTGGTCGACGAGGACCGAACGGTTGCCGTTCAGCCAGTCCAGGGCGACCAGTCCGTGGCCGCCGACCGGCTGACCGGAGGCCTTCCGGGTCAGCAGGGTGTGCAGGTCCTCGCCGCGGTCGGCGGCCTCGGCGAGGTACTCCGCGGGGACGCCCTGGTCCAACACCCAGGCGAAGACGTCGCCGACCGCGCTCTGGCCGGCCTCGTAGCCGTAGGTCCCCTCGACGATGCCCCCGTTGACGACACCGCAGATGCCGGGGACGTCGGCGAGGACGGGGGCGTTCACGACGTGGCAGGTGGAGGTGCCCATGATGGCGAGCAGCTGCCCGTCCTCGACGGCCCGGGCCGCCGCTGCGGTGACATGGGCGTCGACGTTGCCCGCGGCCACCGCGATGCCGGGGCGCAGCCCCGTCCACGCCGCCGCCTCCGTGCTCAGCGAGCCCACGCGGGAGCCCAGCGCGGAGAGGGGGAACTCGAGGCGGGTGCGCGCGAAGTCGGCGAACCGGGGGTTCAGCGCGGCCAGGTACTCCTCGCTCGGGTAGGCGCCGTCCTGGTGGATGCCCTTGTACCCGGCCGTGCAGGCGTTGCGGGACTCGGTTCCGGTGAGCTGCCACACGATCCAGTCGGCGGCCTCGATCCACCGCGCGCAGGTGTCGTAGACGAGCGGATCCTCCTCCAGCACCTGGAGGGCCTTGGCGAACTGCCACTCGGCGGAGATCCTCCCGCCGTAGCGGGCGATCCACTTCTCCCCCCGGGCATGGGCGAGTTCGTTGATCCGGTCGGCGTACGGCTGGGCCGCGTGGTGCTTCCACAGCTTGGGCCACGCGTGGGGCCGTACGGCGAGCCCGGTCTCGGCGAGGGGCGTCCCGTCGGCCAGCGCGGGCAGCACGGTGCACGCGGTGAAGTCGGTGGCGATGCCGATCACCGCGGCGGGATCCACCCCGGCCGCCGCCACCGCCTCCGGGACGGCGCGGCACAGCACGTCCCGCCAGTCCTGCGGGTGTTGCAGGGCCCAGTCCGGAGGCAGCTGCGCACCGCCGTGCGGCAGGTGCCGGTCGATGACCCCGTGCCGGTAGGCGTGGACCGCCGCGGCCAGCTCCTGACCGTCGCGGACCCGCACCACTACGGCGCGGCCCGACAACGTGCCGAAGTCGACGCCGACCGTGTACTGCTCCGGTTCCTCGGAACACGGGGTGGGCGCGAGGGGATGGGGTGACGTCAAAGGAGTGCCTTTCGATGGAGTCGGAGGGGCAGCGGGCGGCCCGGCGGGCGGAGTGGCCCGCCCGCGCTCCCGGCAGTCGGCCCGCGTGATCGGCGGTCCTCGCAGTGTGAGCGCTAACAATGTCGCGAGGCAAGGGGTTCGGGCGGTCGTGTGCGGGCTTCGTCGGTGGAGCGGCCGCCGCGCGCGCCGGACGGGCGAGTCGATCTGCCCCCGCGACAGCGCGGGTTGCCGCTCTCCTCGGGCGGCGGGTCGGGCGGCGTCGCGGAAAGGCGGGGCCCGACCCGCCGCCGCACCCGGGATGGTCACGGACAGGTAACGCACGCAAGGGGCTTGAGAACGTGACTTGTTAGCGCTCACAATGCGACGGCGCCCCTTCCCCCAGGTGACCCCTCTCCTGTCGATCCCGACTCCGGCCGCCCCGGCCGTCGTGCGCCGCCGCCTTCTCCGTGCACCCCGAAAGGACCCCCGACATGGCTCGCAGAGCAGCCCTCGTACTCGCCGCCGCCCTCCTCGCCTCCACCGCGCTGACCGCCTGCTCCACCGAGAACCCCGGCTCCTCCTCAGCCCCGGGGGCCAAGAAGGGCTCCGGCGGGGCCATCACGCTCGGCTTCGCCCAGGTCGGAGCCGAGAGCGGCTGGCGCACCGCCAACACCAAGTCGGTCCAGGAGGCGGCGAAGAAGGCCGGGATCGACCTCAAGTTCTCCGACGCCCAGCAGAAGCAGGAGAACCAGATCAAGGCGATCCGCAACTTCATCCAGCAGAAGGTCGACGTCATCGCCTTCTCGCCGGTCGTGGAGTCCGGCTGGGACACCGTGCTGAAGGAGGCCAAGGACGCGGGCATTCCGGTCATCCTCACCGACCGCGCCGTGGACACCAAGGACACCTCCCTCTACAAGACCTTCCTGGGCTCGGACTTCGTCAAGGAGGGCAAGTCCGCGGGGGAGTGGCTGACCGGCGCGTACGCGAACGAGCAGGGCCCGGTGAACATCGTCGAACTCCAGGGCACGACGGGTTCCGCACCCGCCAACGACCGCAAGGCCGGCTTCGCCGAGGTCATCCGCGCCGACGGCAAGTTCAAGATCGTCGCCTCGCAGTCGGGCGACTTCACCCGCGCCAAGGGCAAGGAGGTCATGCAGGCGTTCCTGAAGTCCGAGAAGGACATCGACGTCCTCTACGCCCACAACGACGACATGGCCCTCGGCGCCATCCAGGCGATCGAGGAGTCCGGCAAGAAGCCCGGGACGGACATCAAGGTGATCTCGGTGGACGGCATCAAGGACGCCTTCGTCGCGATGACCGAGGGCAAGATCAACGTCGTGGTGGAGTGCAACCCGCTGCTCGGCGACCAGCTGATGGAGCTGGCCAAGAAGGTCGCGGCGGGCGAGGACGTGCCGCCCCGGGTCGAGACCGAGGAAGGCGTCTTCCCTCAGGACAAGGCCGCGGCCGCGCTGCCGTCCCGGAAGTACTGACGCGGCCCGTCCGGTGACGCGGGAGGACCGGACCCGGTGCCTCCTCCACCCTCCGGAGCCCGCTCCACCACCCCATCCACGAGAGGAGGGCGGATGGCATCCCCGTCCACCCCGCGGCCCGCGGACGCCGGCGGCCCGCCGCCGGTCCTGGAAGCCCACGGCATTCGCAAGCAGTTCCCGGGGGTGCTCGCCCTCGACGGAGTCGCCCTGCGGCTCTTCCCCGGTGAGGTGCACGCCCTGATGGGCGAGAACGGCGCCGGCAAGTCCACCTTGATCAAGGTGCTCACCGGTGTCCACCCCGCCGACGGCGGCACCGTCCTCGTCGACGGCCGGCCCCACACGTTCGGGGACCCCCTCCAGGCGCAGCAGGCGGGCATCAGCACCGTCTACCAGGAGGTCAACCTCTGCCCGAACATCTCGGTCGCCGAGAACATCCTCATCGGGCGCGAACCGCGCCGGTTCGGCCTCGTCCACTGGTCCGCGGCGCGGCGGCGGGCGGCAGAGCTGCTGACGGAACTGGACCTCGACCTCGACGTCACCGGTCTGCTCGGTTCGCACTCCCTGGCGGTGCAGCAACTGGTCGCCATCGTCCGGGCCGTGGACGTCTCGGCGAAGGTGCTCGTCCTGGACGAACCCACCTCCAGCCTGGACCGGGAGGAGGTCGCCCAGCTCTTCACCCTGGTACGGCGCCTGCGGGACCGCGGTGTGGCCATCCTGTTCGTCACGCACTTCCTCGACCAGGTCTTCGACCTCTGCGACCGCGTCACCATCCTGCGCAACGGCCGCCTGGAAGGCGAGTACCCCATCGGCGAACTCACCCCGGTGACGCTGGTGCAGCGCATGATCGGGGGCGAACTGGCCACCCTCGACCAGCTGTCCGACCGCGCCCACGAGACGGCGGTCGAACGGGCGGCCGGCGAGCCCTTCCTCCGGGCGCGGCAGCTGACCCGCACGGGCTCGGTCGAACCGTACGACCTCGACATCCATGCCGGTGAGGTCATCGGCCTGGCCGGCCTCCTGGGCTCGGGCCGCACCGAGGTGGCCCGCCTCCTGTTCGGCGCGGACAGCGCGGACGCCGGGGAAGTGAGCATCGAGGGCGAGAAGGTGCTCCTGCGCACCCCCCGCCACGCCATCGCCCGGGGCATCGCCTTCTGCTCCGAGAACCGCAAGTCCGAGGGACTGGTGGGCGAGCTCACGGTCCGCGAGAACATCGTCCTCGCCCTGCAGGCCGCCCGCGGCTGGACCAGGCCGCTGGCCCGTGCCAAACAGGACGAACTGGCACGCCACTGGATCGAAGCCCTGGACATCCGCCCCGCCGACCCCGAAGCGCAGGTACGCCACCTCAGCGGAGGCAACCAGCAGAAGGTCCTCCTCGCGCGGTGGCTGCTGACCGGACCCCGGCTCCTGATCCTCGACGAACCCACCCGGGGCATCGACATCGGGGCCAAGGCGGAGATCCAGAAGCTCGTGGCCCGCCTGGCGGGCGAGGGCACCGCCGTGCTGTTCATCTCGGCGGAACTGGAAGAGGTCCTGCGCCTGAGCCACCGCATCGCCGTGCTCCGCGACCACCGCATGGTGGCCACCCTCAGGAACGACGACACCGTCACACACGAACGCATCCTCACGACCATCGCCACCGGAGCGGACTCATGACCCCCCAGCCCGCCACGTCCGGGGCGGCCGACGGAATCCGGAGACGACTGGCCGGCCACCGCCTGCTGTGGCCGACGCTCGTCCTCCTCGCCCTGCTCCTCGGCAACCTCGCCTTCCACCACGACTTCTTCTCCGTCCGCGTACGCGACGGCCACCTCTACGGCAGCCTCATCGACATCCTCCAGTTCGGCGCGCCCCTCACCCTGGTGGCACTCGGCATGACCCTCGTCATCGCCACCCGCGGCATCGACCTCTCGGTGGGGTCCACCGTCGCCATCGCCGGGGCCGTGGCCTGCGCGCACATCTCCACCGCCGCGCGTCCCGGAAGCGTCGCCACCATGCTCACGGCCGTCGCCCTCGCCCTCGGCGTCGCCCTCGTGCTGGGCCTCGCCAACGGCTTCCTGGTGTCCGGGCTGGGGGTGCAGCCCATCGTGGCCACACTGATCCTCATGGTCGCGGGCCGCGGCGTCGCCCAGCTGATCACCGACGGCCAGATCATCACGGTGAGCAGCGGCCCGTACAAGATGATCGGAGGCGGCTACTGGCTGACCCTCCCCTTCGCCGTCCTCCTGGCCGCGGCCCTCGTCGCGCTCACCGCCTTCGTCACCCGTCGCAGCGCCCTCGGCATGCTGATCGAGTCCGTGGGCGGCAACCCCGCCGCCAGCCGTCTGGTCGGCATCCGGGCCGGCGGTCTGCTCGCCCTGGTCTACGTCTTCAGCGCGCTGTGCGCCGCCGTCGCCGGACTGATGATCAGTTCCAACGTCTCCAGTGCCGACGGCAACAACGCCGGCCTGTGGATCGAACTCGACGCCATCCTCGCCGTCGTCGTCGGCGGCACCGCCCTGACCGGAGGTCGCTTCTCCCTCGGCGGCACCGTCCTGGGCGCCCTGATCATCCAGACCCTCTCCACCACCGTCTACACCCTCGGCGTCCCGCCCGAGACCACCCTCGTCTTCAAGGCCTTCGTCGTCATCGTCGTCTGTCTCGTGCAGTCCCCCGTCTTCCGGGCCAAGGCCCTGCGCCGCCGCGGGACGCGCACCCCCCGATCGCACACCACGGCGGGCGCCGCCCCGCAGCAGCAGGAGGTACGCGCATGAGTACCGGCATCGCGGCCGCCGCCGCGCAGCTCGCCCGCCCCTTCGCGACGGTGTCCCCGCGCACCCGCACCCGTATCCCGCTGATCGTCACGGCCGTCCTGCTGACGGGCATGTTCGGCGTCGGATCGGTGCACTACGAGGGCTTCCTCTCCGCGCAAGTCGTACTGAACCTGCTGATCGACAACGGATTCCTGCTGGTCGTCGCGGTCGGGGCGACCTTCGTCATCCTCACCGGCGGCATCGACCTGTCCGTCGGCTCCATGGTGGCCCTGTCGACCATGCTCACCGCATGGCTGGTCGAGTCGCACGGGTGGCCCCTGGCCACCGTCATTCCCCTGGTCCTGCTGGTCGGCGCCGCGAGCGGGACGCTCATGGGCTGGATCATCCACACCTTCGAGATCCAGCCGTTCATCGTGACCCTGGCCGGCATGTTCCTCGCCCGCGGGCTCTGCTACACCATCAGCACCGAATCGATCACGATCGGCGACCCCACCACGGCGGCCATCGCGCAGACCCGCCTGTACGGCCCGGGAGGACTGTTCGTCTCCATCCCGGTCGTCATCGCCCTGGCCGTGCTGCTGACCGCCTTCGTCGTACTGCACCACACCCGCTTCGGCCGCACCGTGTACGCGCTGGGCGGCAACGAGTCCTCCGCGCGGCTGATGGGTCTTCCGGTGGGCTCCACCAAGATCGCCGTATACGCCGTCAGCGGCCTGTGCTCGGCGCTGGGCGGCCTGCTGCTGACCTTCTACATGCTCTCCGGCTACGCCCTGCACGCCATGGGCATGGAACTCGACGCGATCGCCGCCACCGTGATCGGCGGCACGCTGCTGACCGGGGGCTCCGGCTTCGTCCTGGGCACCGCCCTCGGAGTGCTCGTCCTCGGCATGATCCAGACGGTCGTCAACTTCCAGGGAACGCTCAGCTCCTGGTGGACCCGGATCGTCATCGGCGCCCTGCTGCTCGTGTTCATCGTGCTGCAACGGCTGATGGGCGGACGCCGCCCCGCCGCCGACTGATCCCCCGCCCCCTTCCGCCCGTACCTCCCGTGCCCACGCGTTCGGGTGCCGCGGCCACAGCCCGCCGCGGCCCCTCCGAGGGACCGACTTCCAGGGAACACCGCCGTGACCCACGCATCCGAACCCGCCGGCCGGACCGCCGGGTCCCCGCGGACCGCCCCCGGTCCGCGGACGGGCCGCCCCCTGCGCACGGCGGATGAGGGATCGGGGGAGAGATGGCGGTTCGGCTTCCCCGGCCGGGCCCGCGCGGAGGTCCACACGCGCGGCGCCCGCCTCCATTCCCTCACCGTGCCGGACCGCTGGGGCCACCCGGCCGATGTGGTGCTCGCCGCCCTCGACCCCGCCGCCCTCGAGGGTTCCGCACGCTACTTCGGTGCGACGGTGGGCCGTTACGCCAACCGCATCGCGGGCGGCCGGCTCGTCGTCGACGGCGTCACCCACCGGCTCGCCACCCAGGAGAACGGGCACACCCTGCACGGCGGTCCCGACGGGTTCGACCAGCGCGTGTGGCGGTGCGAACCCTTCCACTCCGCTCACCGCACCGGTGTCCGGCTGTTCCTGCACAGCCCCGACGGCGACCAGGGATTCCCCGGTGCCCTGGACGTCCGCGTGACCTACACGCTGGACCGGCGGGACAACCTGACCGTGTCGTACCGGGCGGTCGCCGACGCGCCGACGATCGTCAACCTCACCAACCACACCTACTGGAACCTCGAAGGAGAGGGACGCGGCACCGTCCTCTCCCACCATCTCCAGGTGGAGGCCCCCCTCTACACCCCCGTGGACGCCGAGCTGATCCCCGACGGCCCCCACCGCCCGGTCAGCGGCACCCCGTTCGACCTCCGCCGGCCCCGGCGGCTCTCCGACGCCCTGACCCGTACGGATCCGCAACTGGCCCTCGCAGGCGGCGGCTTCGACCACAACTGGGTCCTCGACGGCGCCCGGCGGGCCCGCCCCCGGAAGGCCGCCGTGCTGTACGCGCCCGCTTCCGGCCGCCGTATGGAAGTGCGCACCACGGAACCGGGCATCCAGGTCTACACCGCCCAGGGCCTGACCGGTGACATCACGGGCAAGGGAGGCAGGCCGTACCGGGCCTACGCGGGCGTCGCGCTGGAAACCCAGCACTTCCCCGACTCCCCGAACCGCCCCGACTACCCGACGGTCCTCCTGCACCCGGGCCTGCCGTACCGCTCCACCACGGTCCACGCCTTCACCTCCGTCGCCGCCTGACGGGCCGCCGTACGCGGTACCGCGGGGGCCGCCCGACCCCACCGCCCGTGGGGGAGCGGGCCCCGGGCGGTGGCGGTGGAGGTCATTCCCCGGCGGGTTGGATCCTGCGGGCCGTACTGGCGCGCACGATGAGCTCGGGCGCCACGACCAGGTGCGTCGGCTCGTCCGTCCGGCCCTCGATGTGGTCCAGCAGCAGCCCGATGCTGTCGCGGCCGAGGGAGGCGAAGTCCTGACGGATCGTCGTCAGCGGGGGCGGGAAGAACTCCGCCTCCGGGATGTCGTCGAAGCCGGCGACCGCCACGTCCTCCGGCGTGCGCAGGCCCGCTTCCCGCAACGCCCGCAGGACGCCGAGGGCCATCTGGTCGTTGGCGACGAACACCGCGGTGAGGCCCGGCCCCCGCCCCCGTGACGCCCGCACCCGACCGGCGAGCTGCTGGCCGGCCTGGTACCCCGACAGTGGACTCCAGTCGCCGCGCAGCAGGGGCGGCACCTCGGCGCCGGCCTCCCGCAGCGCGTCCTCCCACCCCTGCGTACGGGCCTCGCTCTCCAGCCAGTCGGGCGGGCCCGCGACGTGCCACACGGTGGCGTGGCCCGACGCGAGGAGATGCTCCGTGATCAGGCGGGCGCCGAGGTTCTGGTCCAGCGACACCCCGGGCAGGTCCAGGGTGTGGCCGCCTTCGACGGTGACCACCGGACACGGTGCCTCCAGTGCCGCCAGGGCCCTCACCGCGTCGCGCTGCGGAGTGACGGCGACGATCCCCTCCACCCCCCACCCGGCGAGGTGCTGCATGGCTTCGGCGAGGGCCGTCCGCGTGGCGGTCCGGAGCGTGACGGCGGAGGTCAGGTAACCCCGCTCCCGGGCCGCCTCCTGGACTCCCGCCACGGTGCTGGCGGGCCCGTGCAGCGTGGTGTTCACGGCGATGACGCCCAGCGTGTGGGTCCGGCGCGTGGCCAGGGCCCGGGCCGCCGAGTTACGGCGGTACCCCAGCTGCTCGATGACCTGCGTCACCGCGGCCCGGGTCTTGGCGCTGACGTTCGGGTGGTCGCTGAGCACCCGGGAAACGGTCTGGTGGGACACGCCGGCGACGCGCGCGACGTCCGTCATCGTGGGCGCTCGCGGGACGTCTGGGAGCTGGGTCAACTCTCTTCCTTTCCTCGTCGAGCGGCCTTCCCTCAAGGTACCGAACCGGCCGCGGCCCGCACACGTCCCGGACCGATCGGGAGAACGGCGGCACGGTATCGATGTTGGCGCTCACATTATGCAGCGATGACCGTGCGGGGTGGGCAGGAATCTTCTCCTCTCCTCTTGAGGTTTCTGCGTGTTAACGCTCACAATCTGAACCGGGGAAACCGCACCGGGGAAGCTGCGCTCGCGCAGCCGCGACGCCTGGCGCGGCCCCGATCGGTCCAGCCCATCCATGCGCGGCCGCGGGACCTGCCGGACGTCGGCACGGGAACCGGCGCGCATGCCGGAGAGACGGTGAGAGCGTAGTGAGCGAGACCCTCCTCAAGGACCTCCGTCGCGAGGTCCTCGCGGCCAACCTGCGCATCCCGGAAGCCGGACTCGCCACCCTCACCTGGGGAAACGTCAGCGGAGTGGATCGCGACGCCGGTGTCTTCGTCATCAAGCCGTCCGGGGTCTCGTACGCCGACCTCACCGAGGAGGACCTGGTGGTGGTGGCGCTGGAGGACGGGCGGGTGGTCGACGGGCACCTCAGGCCGTCCACCGACACCGAGACCCATCGGTGCCTCTACCGGGCCTTCCCCTCCATCGGCGGCGTCACCCACACGCACTCGGCGCACGCCGTCGCCTTCGCCCAGGCGCGCCGCCCCATCCCCGTGCTGGGCACGACGCACGCCGACACCTTCAACGGGCCCGTTCCCGTGACGGCGGACCTCACGGCCGAGCAGTGCGCGAAGGACTACGAGTACAACACCGGACAGGTGATCGTCGCCCGGCTCGACGGCGACCCCCGCCGGGCCGACGAGGTCCCCGGAGCGCTCGTCTCGCGGCACGGCCCCTTCACCTGGGGCGCCACGGCGAAGGCCGCGCTGGAGAACGCCGTCGTCTGCGAGGCGGTGGCGGAGATGGCGCTGCACACCCTGGCCCTGGGGTCCCGCCTCGGGCACACCTCCGAGCCGCCGGCGCACCTGCTGGCGCGGCACTTCACCCGCAAGCACGGACCGGACGCCTATTACGGCAACACCCCTCCCGCCCCGCGCCCCTGAGGGGGCGGCCAGGGCGGGTGTGCCGGGCCGGGTGGTGCCGTGGCTGCGACCACCACCCGGCCCGGAGTCTCAGACGGCCGCCGTGCCGGAAGCGGCGGCGTGCTCGTGCTCGCAGGCGTCGTCGATGCCGTACGTCTCCCACGCCGGGAACTCGTCCCCGGCGGGGACCGGTTCGTCCGGGCTGAGCAGACAGGCCTCGAGCGCCGCCCGGAGCGCGTCGGCGCGCAGGCCGGTGCCGATGAAGACCAGTTCCTGGCCCTGGGAGGAGTCCGGGCCGCGGGCCCCCGAGGGCTCGAACCGGGCCACCGCTCCGGCCTGGGACCACAGGCCGGTCACCCGGGGGCGGCTGGCGAGCCAGAAGAACCCCTTGGAGCGCAGGACCCGGCCGAAGGTGCCGCTGTCGAGGCCCTTGGTGACGAACGTCCACAGCCTGCCGGGGTGGAAGGCCGCGTCGGCGCGGAACACCAGCGAGGAGATGCCGTACTCCTCGGTCTCCGGGACGTGGTCCCCGTTGAGCTCCTTGACCCATCCCGGGGCCTGCTGGGCCCGCTCCACGTCGAACAGCCCGGTGCCCAGGACCTGTTCGAGCGCCACGTGGCCGCGTACGGCCGGCACGAGCCGGGCCTCGGGATTGAGCCGGGCGAGGGTGGCGCGCAGCCGGGCGGCGTCGTCCGGTCCGACCAGGTCGAGCTTGTTGAGGACGATGACGTCCGCGAACTCGACCTGGTCCATGAGCAGATCGCTGACGGTCCGCTCGTCGTCCTCGTACTGGTCGAGACCGCGCGCCACGAGTTCGTCCCCGCCGGCGAGTTCCCGGAGGAAGTTGGCGGCGTCGACGACGGTGACCATGGTGTCGAGGCGGGCGAGGTCGCCGAGGGTGGCGCCGTCGTCCCGGGGGAAGGAGAAGGTGGCGGCCACGGGCATGGGTTCGGAGATGCCGCTGGACTCGATGAGCAGGTAGTCGAACCGGCCTTCGCGTGCCAGCCGGTCGACTTCCTCGAGCAGGTCGTCGCGCAGGGTGCAGCAGATGCACCCGTTGGTCATCTCGACCAGCCGCTCCTCGGTGCGCGAGAGCGCCGCCTCGCCGCCGCGCACGAGCTCGGCGTCGATGTTCACCTCGCTCATGTCGTTGACGATGACCGCGACCCGCAGGCCTTCGCGGTTGCCGAGGACATGGTTGAGCAGGGTGGTCTTCCCGGCGCCGAGGAAGCCGGACAGAACCGTCACCGGCAGGCGGTCGTACGGGGCCACGAGGTCAGCCTTCGGGGTGGATGAGGCCGCGCTCGTACGCCTTCACCAGGCGTTGCGGGACCTGGTGGACGGTGCCGTCGACGGTGACCGGCACGAGCTGGGGCGTGGTCGCCTTCCACTGCGCGCGGCGGTGACGGGTGTTGCTGCGGGACATCTTCCGCTTGGGGACGGCCATGGTGTGGGGCTCCTCGTCTCGGTTACACGGGACGCTATATGAAAATGGATCCCATTACCAAATCAGAGGTGCGCGTACGCGTGCGGCATCCCGGGGCCCCGTGCCCCTCGGCGGGGTGCCGCACGCGTACGGAGGTGGAGGCTCGCTACCAGGAGGACTTGGTCACTCCGGGCAGGAAGCCGGCGTGCGCCTGCTGCCGGACCCGCACGCGGGAGAGTCCGAACTTGCGCAGGTGGCCGCGGGGGCGCCCGTCCACGCTGTCGCGGTTGCGGACGCGCGTGGCACTGGCGTCGCGCGGCTGGCGGCGCAGCTCCGCGAGGGCGGCGTCGCGTTCGGCCGTGGTGGAGGAGGCGCGGCGGATGGCCTCCTTGAGCTCGGCGCGCCGCGCGGCGTACCGCTCGACGGTCTCCTTGCGCTTCTCGTTCCGTGCGATCTTGCTCTTCTTCGCCATCAGGCCTTGCCTCCCCGGGCGCGGATCCGGGCCACGGCGGCCTCGATGCCGATCGCGTCCACGGTCTTGATCGCCTTGGCGCTGAGCGTCAGGCGGACGTGGCGCCCCTCGCTGGCGAGCCAGTACCGCTTGCGCTGGATGTTCGGGTCGAAGCGGCGCGAGGAGCGCCGGTGCGAGTGCGAAATGGTGTTGCCGAAACCGGGCTTGGCGCCGGTCAGCTGGCAGTGGGCGGACATGGTTCTGCTCCTTCTCCGAGGGGTCCCCTTGTTGATAATGGAAACCATTGTCATATACTAGCGGCATGAACGCGGCGGAATCCGCCCGTCACCGGGCTCCGCCCCATCGCGGGCGGCGCGTTCACCCACGTCACCCGCGAGAACCGGCCGCCGCACCTCCTTCCGCGAAGGGTGCCGACCCCGCGCCCCCGCCCCACCCTCGAAAGGCCCCCCTGCCATGAAGCCCGGGATCCACCCCGCCTACGGGCCCGTCGTCTTCCGCGACTCCGCCTCCGGCACCGCTTTCCTCACCCGCTCCACGATGACCAGCGACAAGACCGTCGACTGGGAGGGCGGCCACACCTACCCCGTCGTGGACGTGGAGATCTCCTCCGCGAGCCACCCCTTCTACACCGGCACCGCGCGGGTGCTCGACACCGCCGGCCGCGTCGAACGGTTCGAGCGCCGCTACGGGGCCCGCTGATGGCCCGCGGTCACCAGCTTCCCGTCGTACTCGTCGCGGGCCTCCACGCCGAGGCCCGCACGGAGGTCGTCGAACGCCTGCTGCGGAGCGTCCAGGGCAGCGTGGCGCTGCACCACGACCTGGCGGCGGCACCGGACGGCACCGTGCTCCGCCTGGTGCGGGACGCCTCGGGCGTCCTGTCCCGGGCGGAGACGCCCCTGGTCAACGACTGCGCCTGCTGCGCGCTGCGCGAGGACCTGGTGCCCGAGCTGGAACGCATGGCGGACGACGGCCTGACCCGGCTCGCCGTGGTCGAGCTGTGGGACTCGGTCGAACCGAAGGCCATGGCGGAGGTCATCGCCGGGCACGGCGGCGAACGGCTGGCCGTGACGGGCGTGATCACCGCCGTGGACCCCGCGCTCGTCCTGCCCTGCCTCACCAACGGCGACGACCTCGCCGAGGCCGGACTCGCCGCGGCCCCCACCGACCAGCGGACCGTCGGCGACACCTGGGCCCGCCAGCTGGAGTACGCGTCCGTCCTCGCCGTCGTCGACAGTGACGAGGCCGACGACGAGGACCACGCCCTGCTCGCACAGCTGCACCCCACCGCCCGCCGCGTCCCGGCCGCGTCGGCCGACCTCGCACGGGCCGCGTTCGCCGGTTTCGACGTCGAGGCCGCGGCGGCCGCACAGCACCCCGCCTGTGCGCTCCTGCCCCAGGACGCGGACGAGGCCGGGGTCACCACGTTCGTCTGGCACCGCCGCAGGCCCTTCCATCCGGAACGCCTCTACCGGGCGCTCGAGGACCTGTGCTGCGCCGCCGCCCGCAGCCGCGGCCGGTTCTGGCTCGCCGACCGCCCGGACACCCTGCTCGCCTGGGACGCGGCCGGCGGAGCGCTGTGCGTGGAGAGCGCCGGGCCGTGGCTGGCGTCACTGCCCGACGCGGCCTGGGAGATGGTCCCGCCCGTGCGCCGGGCGGCGGCCGCACTCGACTGGCACCCCGACCACGGTGACTGCTGCCAGCACCTCGTGTTCACCTCGCCCGGTCTCGACCGCGACGGCCTCGAACGGCTCCTCGACTCCTGCCTGCTGACGGACGCGGAGTACGAGGCCGGGCGTGAGGGCTGGAAGCGCCTGCCCGCCGCCTTCGACTCCCTCCTCGACGCCGCCTGACCCGTACGCCCTGCCCGCGGCCGCCCGCGGCCGCAGCCGAAACGTCCAGAACAAGGAGACACCGCCATGGCCCGAACCCCCCAGCCCCGCAAGCCCGTGAAGTCCCGCCCCAACCCGCTCGACGCCGCCGGGATCACCTTCATCGACTACAAGGACACCGACCTGCTGCGGAAGTTCATCTCCGACCGGGGGAAGATCCGCAGCCGGCGCGTCACCCGGGTCACGGCCCAGCAGCAGCGGGCTCTCGCCGCCGCCGTCAAGAACGCACGGGAGATGGCCCTGCTGCCCTACGCCGGCCGCTGAACCGCCGCGCCCGCCGGGGAGGAGGCGAAGGCGGGCGACGGCACGGCCCCCGCCGCGGGGAGCGGCATCTCGAAGTGGACGGTGCCGAAGCCTCCGTGTTCACCCGTGGTGCGGGCGTCGAAGACCTCGGTGGCCATGCTGCGCCAGAAGTGTTCCGCGCCGGGGATGTCGACGTTGGTGTGCAGGTAGACGCGTTCGTAGCCGGGTACGGCCGCGGCGAACGCACAAGCGGTGTGCACCATGGCGCGGGCGAGTCCGTGCCGCCGGTGGTCGGGGCGCACGTACACCCGCAGCAGCTGCGCGGTCCGTCCCGGGGGGTAGCGCTCGGTGAGGCTGCGCGGGTGCGGCGGATGGGCGGGGCCGCGCGAATGGAGTGCGGTGGTGCCGACCACCCCGCCGTCGTCGCGCACGGCCACGACGAGGGTGTGGCGGGGGTGCCGCAGGTAGGTGCCGTCGAGGTCGACGACGTCGGAGTGCCAGTCCGGCACGTACCCGTAGCCGAACTCCCGGTAGAAGGTGTCCAGCATGACGCTCCGGGCGCCGGGCAGGTCCTCGGCCCTCGCCTGCCGCACCGTGTACGGCCCGACCCTCTGATCCCGCGTCAGCACCTTCATCACACTCCGCCTCTCGTGTTCCGGGGCCGCAGGCTATCGGAAAACCGAGCTATTGGAAATGAAAACGATTTCTTATAACGTCTGCGTCGCACAGAGCCGACGCAGTCCGGGAGGAAGTCCTGTGGGACATCTGCTGGTGATCGAAAGCTGGGTGGGGTCGATGAGCAGGCTGCTGCCCAGGGCCATCCGAGAGGACGGGCACGAGTTCACCTTCGTGACCCGCGACCTGCACCACTACCTGCGCGCGCACCCCGAGGGGGACGGGCCGCATCCGCTGCTCACGGCCCGCAACGTCATCACGGCGGACACCAACGACACGGCCGCGCTCCTGGAACGGGTGGAGGGCCTGCACGCCGTCCTCGGCTTCGACGGTGTGGTCTCCTCGTGCGACTACTACCTGCCCGCCGTCGCGCACACCGCCCGCCGGCTCGGCCTGCCCGGTCCCTCCCCGGAGGCCGTCGAAGCGGCCTGCCGCAAGGACCTGACGCGCCGTGTGCTCGCTGACGCCGGGGTACCCGGGCCCCGGTTCGCGATCTGCGAGGGGGCCGGGGAGGCGGCCGCCGCCGCTCGTGAGATCGGGTACCCGCTCGTGGTCAAACCGGTGGACCTGTGTGCGGGCATGCTGGTCCGCGCGGTCGGCGACGAGCGCGAACTGGAGCGCGCCTGCCAGGCCCTCGCCGAGTTCCCGGTCAACGCGCGCGGTCAGGACCGTGCGCCGGTCATCCTGCTCGAGGAACTGCTGCACGGGCCCGAAGTCAGCGTCGAGACCGTCTCCTCCGGCGGTGCCACGCACGTCGTGGGCGTCACCGACAAGAGCGTCGGAGGGGCGCCCGCCTTCATCGAGACCGGCCACATGTTCCCGGCGGGCATCGACGGGACCATGGCGTCGGAGGCAGCCGGTACCGCGCTGGCGGCGGTCAAGGCCCTGGGCCTGGACCAGGTGGTCTGCCACACCGAGATCAAGCTGACGCCCGACGGACCCCGGCTGGTCGAGGTCAACCCCCGCCCGGCCGGCAACCGCATCACCGAACTCGTCCGGCACGTCACGGGCGTCGACCTGGCCGCCGCATGCGTCGACGTGGCGCTGGGGCGTACGCCCGACCTGACGCCGCGCCCGACCGGCGTACGCAGCGCCGCCATCTCCTTCCTGCTCCCCGGCACCGACGGCGTCCTCGCGGGCATCGAGGGCGCGCAGGCCGTACGTGCCCGGCCCGAGGTGCTGGAGCTCAGCCTCGCCGGACCGGGGCGCACCGTGCGGGCCGCCACCAGCAACAACGAGTACCTCGGCCACGTCATGACCGCCGACACCGAGGGCGGCGGCGCCCGCGCGGCCGCCGAGCGGCTCCTCGCCGGCCTGCGCCCGTGTTACGATCCCTCCCCGGCGGTGCCCGCGTGACCCTGCCCTCCCCGCCCGCACGCCGGACCGGAGTAGTGCCGCCCGGCGGCCGCGCGCAGGCCGACCCCGCCGTCCGGACCGTCGGCCAGCTGGTCGACGCGGTCCTGGCCGGGGCGTACGGCACCGACCCCGCCCGCGAGCGGATCTCGCTCGCCTTCACGACCGCCCAGGCCGTCCGGCACGAAGGGCGCGGCGGCGGCTACCGCAACGAGGTGCTCAGCCTGCGGCTCGACGCGGCCGTCGGATCCTGCGCGGTCGAGCCCGGAGCGCTGCCCGAAGGCGCCCTCGACGACTGCGTGGGCGCCACCGTCGCCGACCTCCTCGGCCACCCGCTCCTGCCCGTGCGGATCGCGGCGCTCGACGCCTACCTGGCTCACGCCCGCCCGCACACGCCGGACAACGGCGCCCGCCCCCACCCCCTGCCGGCCGGCAGCTCGCTCAGCCGGTCGCGGGCCCGGGCCCGGGCCGTCGTCGACCTGCTGCCCGCCGCACCCTCCCCGTCCGGCGGGGACCGGCCGGTCCTGGTGGTCGGAGTGGTCAACTCGCTCCTGGAGCAACTGCGCGCGAGGGGCCTCGACTACCTGCCGTGCGACCTCAAGGGCGGCACCACCGAGTGGGGAGAGCCCGTCCTCACCGACACGGCCGCACACCTGGAACGCTGCGGCGCCGTCCTCGCCTCCGGCATGACCCTCGGCAACGGCTCCTTCCAGACCCTGCTCGAGCACACCGCCGCGACCGGGAAGCCCCTCGTGATGTTCGCCCAGACCGGCAGCGCCGTCCTGCCCCGCTTCCTCGGAGCCGGGGTGAGCGCGGTGTCCGCCGAGCCGTACCCGTTCTTCTGGCTCGACGGCGGCCCCGGAGTCATCCACCGCTACGGAGGCCGTCCATGACCCTCGCTCCGCCCGTGCACCGGTCCCGGTCCGCCGCCAACCCGGACCTCCTGCCCCTGCTGGGGCGCACTCCCGTCGCCCGCGTCCACACGGAACTGCCCCACCCCCACCCCGGATTCTGGGCCAAGCTCGAATGCCTCAGCGCCGGGGGGATGAAAGCCCGCGCGGCGATGTCCATGCTCACCGGCGCCCGCAGGCGCGGCGAACTGCGCCCCGGAGCACCGGTCGTGGAGTCGACCTCCGGCACCATGGGCATCGGGCTCGCCTTCGCCGGACAGGCCCTCGGCCACCCCGTCATCCTCGTGGGCGACACCGAACTCGAACCCTCCATGCGCCAGTTGCTGCGCACCTACGGCGCCCGCCTCGAGCTCGTGGACCGCCCCGCGCCCCAGGGCGGCTGGCAGGCCGCCCGCATCACCCGGCTCCGCGAGGTCCTGGCCCGCACCGAAGGCGCGTACTGGCCCGACCAGTACAACAACCCCGACAATCCAGCCGGTTACCGCTCCATGGCCGCCGAACTCATCGCGCAGCTCGACCACCTGGACGTCCTGGTGTGCAGCGTGGGCACCGGCGGGCACAGCGCCGGCCTGGTCGGCCCGCTGCGCGGCCGCTGGCCCCGGCTGAAGGTCATCGGCGTCGACTCCGTCGGCTCCGCGATCTTCGGGCAGCCCGCCAGGCCCCGCCTGATGCGCGGACTCGGCAGCAGCATCCACCCCTCCAACGTCCGCCACGGGGCGTTCGACGAGGTGCACTGGGTGGGTGCCGCCGAGGCCGTCGACGCCTGCCGCCGGCTCGCGCGCGGCAGCTTCGTCAGCGGCGGCTGGAGCACCGGAGCCGTCGCCCTGGTCTCCGCCTGGGCCGCCAGGGCCGAGCCCGGCGCCGTCGTCGCCACCGTCTTCCCCGACGGCCCGCACCGCTACCTCGGCACCGTGTACGACGACGACTTCTGCCGCGCCCAGGGCCTGACCGCCACCGCCCCGGCCACCCGCCCGCGGGAGATCCCGCACCCGCGAGCGGCCGAGGCCCTCGGCTGGACCCGCTGCCGGACCGTCGTCGATCCCGCCACCGCCCTCGCCGCCGTCCCCGGCGGCGAAGCCCGCGCTCCCCGCGTTCCGGCCCCCGGAGGTGCCGTATGAAACTCACGTGCCACACGGCGTCGCTCGAACTGGCGGAACCGCTGCGCATCTCCCGCTCCGTGATGGCCCGCCGCGACGCGGTCTGGGTCTGCCTGGAACACGGCGGGCTGCGCGGCTGGGGGGAGGCCGTGAGCAGCGTCTACCTCGGGCTGCCCGCCGACCGCATCCGGCGCCACCTGAGCGCCCTGCGCCCGGCGCTGGAGCGCCTGCCGGACCCCGAGACCGCCTGGGCGGAACTCGCGCCCGAGGGCCCCCTGGGCGCGGAACTGCCCGCGGGAGTCCTCGCCGCCGTCGAGTCGGCCGTACTGGACCTCGTCGGCAAGCGGGCCGGCGAACCCGCGCACCAACTGCTCGGCGGTCCCCTGCCGCCGTCCGCGGTCACGGCACGCACCATCGGCATCGTCGCGCCCATCACCGCGGCCGCCCAGGCCAGCCGGCTCGCCGGGAGCGGCTTCACCATCATGAAGGTCAAGGCCGGATCACCCGACCCCGCCGAGGACCTGGCCCGGATCGAAGCCGTCCGCGCCGGAGCGCCTGACGCGGACCTGCTGCTCGACCCCAACGGGGCCTGGACCGAGGACCAGGCCCACGCACTGCTGCCCCGCTTCGCGGCCCTCGGCGTCACGGCCGTGGAACAGCCCATCGCCGCCGGACAGCCCGATGCCCTGGCCCGGGTCGCCACCGCCTCCCCGGTCCCCGTGATCGCCGACGAGGACGCGGTCTCCTACGAGGACGCCGCGGCCCTCGCCGGACGGGTCCACGGGGTCAACGTCAAGCTCGCCAAGTGCGGGGGCGTGCGGAACGCCCTGCGCATCCACGCCGCGCTGGACGGCAGCGGCACCGACCTCATGCTCGGCTGCCTCACCGCCAGTTCGCTCGGCATCGCGCCCGCCGTACACCTGGTGGACCGGGCCCGCTGGGTCGACCTCGACGGGCACCTGCTCCTCGCCGACGACCCGTGGTCCGGCATCGGCGGCACCGACGGCACCGTGGCCCCCTCCGCGCGCGGCGGCCTGGGCGTGCTGCCCCGCGCCGCCATACCCGTGGGCGCGGCACGATGAGAACCCTCGCCGCGGTGCGCGGCTTCCCGCCGGCCGTGCGGCTCCTGCTCGTCAACCAGCTCGGCGTCAACATCGGCTTCTACCTGCTCATCCCGTACCTGGCGACCCACCTCACCGACGACCTCGGACTGTCGGCGGCCGTGGTCGGCCTGGTCCTCGGCCTGCGCAACCTCAGCCAGCAGGGGCTGTTCCTGATCGGGGGCTCCGCCGCCGACCGCCTCGGCGCCCGCGGCGTGATCATCGCGGGCTGCGGCCTGCGCACCCTCGGCTTCGCGCTGTTCGCCCTCGGCGACGCACTGCCCGTGCTGATCGCCGCATCGGTGCTGAGCGGGCTGGCCGGCGCCCTGTTCAACCCCGCCGTACGGACCTACGTCGCCCAGGAGTCCGGCGACCGCAAGGCCGAGGCGTTCTCCCTGTTCAACGTGTTCGCCACGGCGGGCGCGCTGATCGGGCCGCTGCTGGGGAGCCTGCTGCTGTACGGCGGCTTCCGGGTGGCGGCGCTCACCGCGGCGGGGGTGTTCGGGCTGCTCACCCTCGCGCAGGCCGCGGTCCTGCCCTCCCGGCCCGTGCCGCGTCCGGCCGGCTCCGTCCTCGGCGACTGGCGGGAGGTCACGGGCAACCGCCGCTTCGTAGCCTTCTCCCTCGCCATGGTCGGCATGTACGGCATGGAGAGCCAGCTCTACCTGCTGCTGCCGCACGCCGCGCGGCAGGCCACCGGCTGGGCGGGATCGGTGGGGCTCGTCTTCGTCGTCGGGACCCTCGCCAACCTCCTGTTGCAACTGCGCATCACCCGCGGGCTGACCGCGCGCGGCGACGGCCGTGGCCGGTGGATCGCAGCCGGGCTGACCCTCAGCGGGCTGGGCTTCGTACCGCCGATGCTGACGGGGGCGGCCACGGGGACGCATCCGGCACTGCTGCTGCCGGTCCTGGCGGGGGCGCTGCTGCTGTCCCTCGGACTGATGACCGCCCAGCCGTTCGTCATGGAACTCATCCCCGCCTTCGGCCGCGGGCAGCTCACCGGCACCTTCTACGGCCTGTTCTACGCGGTCTCCGGAGTGGCCGCCGCGGGCGTCGGCGCGGGCGTCGGGTGGGCCATGGACGCCGTCACCCGCGGCGGCCCGGCCTGGCTCCCGTACGCCTGCTGCACGGCCCTCGGCCTCGCCTCGGCGACGGCCGTCACCGTGCTGCACCGCCGCGGGGCCCTGCCCAGCCCCCCTGCCGCCGCGGCGGACCCGGCCGCCGCCGAATCCCCGGACCCCCGCCCCGCGCACCCCCACTCCCCGGAAGCAGACACCCCGGGCCCGCCACCGGGCGCGGCACCCTCCGCCCCGCACGGCGACCCCAGTCCCCTGAGCGAGGCCAGATGAGCACCGGAAACCTCCTGACCGACCACCCCGAGCTCTACGAAGAGCGCTTCCCCGACCCCGACCGGGTCGCCGCACGCTGGGCCGAGGACACCCTGCGCCGGCACGGCGCGGGAGCCCGGGTCCTGGACCTCGGCTGCGGCACCGGCCGTGACGCGGCCTGGCTCCACCACCGGGCCGGGCGCCAGGTCACCGCGATCGACACCGCGGAGGCCATGCTCGCCCACGCCGGCCGCAGCCACCCCGGCCCGGAGTACCGCCGCGCCGACATGCGGGACTTCGACCTCGGCCGCACCTTCGACGCCGTCCTCTGCCTGGACAGCGCCCTGCTCCACTGCCACACCAACGAAGAACTCGCCTCCTGCCTCGCCGCCGTCCGCCGCCACCTCGACCCGGGCGGACTGCTCATCGCGGAGATGCGCAACGGCGCCTTCTTCCTCGGCAACACGGAACTCCTCGACGGGCCGCGCACCGCCTCCTTCGCATGGCGCGGCACCACCCACACCTCGCACACCACCCTGTGGATCGACCACGGCGCGCAACTCCTGCGCCGCCGCCGCACCTGGACCGCCGACGACGGCACCCCGTCGAGTGCGCGGCAGGAGCAGCACTCCGCCTGGCGGCTGCTGTTCCCCCAGGAACTCCGGTACTTCCTCACCACCGCCGGCTTCGAGGTCCTCGACCTGTACGACAGCCCCGGCCCCCGGACCGAACCGGCCTGGCGCGAAGGCGACGTACCGCACACCACCGTCACCTCCGACCGCCTGCACCTCGTCGCCCGGCTCGCCCCCCGGCCCAACCCGCAGCACAGCAACGGAGACAGCACACCGTGAACCACCACCGCACCGGCCCCGCCCGCCGAGGATTCCTCCTCGCCACCGCCACCGCCACCGCCACCACCCTCGCCCTCGCCCTCACCGCCGGCTGCGCGGCCGACACCGGCAGGACCGCCGACAAGGGGAACGCCGCCGGGACCGGCAGCCCCAAGCGCGGCGGCACGCTGCGCGCCGCCTTCGCGGGCGGCGGGGCCAACGAGACCCTCGACCCGCACGCCGCCAACCTGTTCGTCGACGCCGCCCGCGCCAAGGCCCTCTACGACAAGCTCGCCGACTTCGGCGCCGACCTCGCGCCGGTCCCACGGCTCGCCGAGCGCTGGGAGCCCAACGAGACCCTCGACACCTGGAAGATCACCTTGCGCAAGGCGTCCTTCCACGACGGACGCCCGGTCACCGCCGAGGACGTCCTCTACAGCTACCGGCGGATCGCCGACCCCAAGGGCACCTTCCGGGCCAAGGCCTCCCTGGAGCCCATCGACCTCGCCGCCAGCCGCGCCCTCGACACGAACACCGTCGAGTTCAGGCTCAAGCGCCCGTACGCCGAATTCCCCAACGTCCTCGCCGCGTTCGGCGCCCACATCGTCCCCGAGGACACCACCTCCTTCGACAGGCCCGTCGGCTCCGGCCCGTTCGCCTTCGCCTCCTTCACCCCCGGCAAGTCCCTCGTCGTCAAGCGCAACGACGCCTACTGGGAGGGCGCACCCCACCTCGACCAGGTCGAGTTCGTCGTCGCCACCGAGGAATCGGCCCGCACCAGCGCCCTGCTCGGCGGCCAGGTCCAGTACGCCCACGAACTCAGCCCGGCCACCGCCCGCACCCACGAGGGCAAGGGAAGGATCGAGGTCGTCCGGCTGCCCGGCAGCTCCATGCAGGGCTTCGTCATGAAGACCGACCGGCCGCCGTTCGACGACAAGCGGATCCGCCAGGCGTTCTTCCTCATCGCCGACCGCAAGGAACTCGTCGACGGTGCGCTGTCCGGCGCCGGCGAGCCCGGCAACGACCTCTTCGGCAAGGGCTACCAGTACTACGCCTCGGACCTGCCGCAGCGCACCCAGGACCTCGACCGGGCACGCGCCCTGCTCAAGGAGGCGGGCGCCGAGAACCTGAAGGTCACCCTGGACACGGCCCCCGCCGCCACCGGCTTCGTCGAGGCCGCCGGGATCTTCAGGGAGCAAGCCGCCAAGGCCGGGGTCACCGTCGACGTCAAGGTGGGCAACAAGGACACCTACTGGAAGGACATCCTGGACAACGGCACCTTCGCCTCCTACCGCTCGGGCGCCATGCCGATCGAGTCGCACATCTCGCAGCGGCTGCTCACCGGCTCCACCACCAACGCGACCAAGTGGCGGCAGAAGGACTTCGACGACCTGTACCAGCAGGCCCAGTCCACCCGCGACGAGAAGGAGCGGGCCGCCCTGTACGAGCGGATGCAGCGCCGCCTGCACGACGAGGGAGGCTTCCTGATCTGGGGCTTCGCCGACTGGATCGTCGCCACCGCGCCCACCGTGCGCGGCGTCTCGGGGAAGGCACCCGCCAACACCCTCGACTGGGCCCGCTTCGACAAGCTCTGGCTCGCGTGACCCGGCACCTGAACTGGGCCGGCCGCCGTCTGCTCCTCGGTGCGGGGCAGACGGCAGCCGTCGTCCTGTTCGTCTTCGTCCTCACCGAGGCACTGCCCGGTGACGCGGCGGTCGCCCTGGCCGGCGACCAGCCCGACCCCGAGCGCATCGCCCGGATCCGCGCGGCCCTGGAGCTGGACCGGCCCGCCGCCGAACGGTTCCTGGACTGGGCCGGCGGACTCCTCCGGGGCGACCTCGGCACGTCCCTGGTCAGCGGCCGGCCCGTCGCCGGCTACCTGACCGGCGGCCTCGGGCCCACGGTGACGCTCGCCTGCGCCACCCTCGCCGTACTGCTGCCGCTGTCCGCGGGGCTCGGCGTGCTGTGCGCCCGCCGCGAGGGCGGCCCGCTGGACCGGGCCCTCAGCGCGCTGACCCTGGCCGTGCACTCCGTCCCCGAGTTCGCCCTCGGCGTGCTGCTGGCCACGCTGTTCGGACTGTGGCTGGGCTGGCTTCCGCCCACGGCCGTCGGCGCCGACCCGCTCACCGAGCCGGCCGTGCTGGTCCTGCCCGTCCTGGTGCTCGTCTCCCGGCCCGTCTGCACCATCAGCCGCCTGGTCCGCGCCGGGATGATCGACGCGATGGCCTCGCCGTACGTCGCCCAGGCCCTGCGCTACGGCGTCGGCGGCGCCCGGGTCCGCTGGACGCACGCCCTGCCCAACGCCCTCGCCCCGGCCGCCCAGCAACTGGCCCGTACCTGCGACTGGCTGCTCAGCGGGGTGATCGTCGTGGAGGCCCTCTTCGTCATCCCGGGCCTGGGCACCGTGCTCATCGACGCCGTCGCCGCCCGGGACGTGCCCGTCGTCCAGGGCATGGCCGTCGTCTTCGGGGTGGTCACCGTCCTGGCCAACCTGGGGGCCGACCTCGTCGCCCGCCGCTTCGCCCCCCGCGCGGAGGTGGTCGCGTGAGGCGCCCCGCGTCCGGATACGCCCTCGCGGTGGGACTCATCGCCGTGCCCCTGCTGCTGGCGGCCCTCGGACCGCTGTTCGCCGGACCGGCCGGCCCGCGCTCGGTGTCCTTCGAGTCCGGTGCCGGGCACTGGCTGGGCACCGACTTCTCCGGCCGGGACGTCTGGCGGCAGGTCCTGCTCGGCGGCCGCTCCGTGGTCCTCGTGGCGCTCGCCGCCACCGCACTCGCCTACCTGGTGGCCGTCCCGCTCGGGCTGACGGCCGCGCTCACCGGCCGCCCCTGGCTGGAGGAGACCCTCATGAGGCCCCTCGACGTCCTGATCGCCGTCCCCTCGCTCCTGCTGGTGCTGCTGGTGGCCGCGACCCTCACCCCGGGGCCGGCCGGCCTAGCCGTCCTCGTCGGCCTGGCCGCCGTACCGGACGCCGCGCGCGTGGTGCGCGCGACGGCGGCCGAGGTCTGCGCCCGGCCAGCCGTCGAGGCCCTGCGGATGCAGGGCGAGTCCTGGTGGCGCACGGCCTTCGGCTACGTGCTCCGCGGCATGCGCAGGACCCTCGCCGCCGACGCCGGGATCCGGCTGACCGGGGCCCTGTACCTGGTCGCGACGGCGGCCTTCCTCGGGATCGGCGTCGAACCGGACGCCGCGGACTGGGCGGTGATGGTCGACCGCAACCGCACGGGCCTGTTCCTCCAGCCGTGGGCCGTGGTGGTGCCCGCGCTGCTCATCGCGGCCGTGTCGATGGGCACCAACCTGCTCTTCGACGCCGCACTGCGCACCGGGCCGAAGGCCGCCGGGAAGGGAGACCGAGGATGAACCCGGTAGCCGAACTGAAGGACCTGCGGGTGGAAGTGGCCGGCAGCACGCTGGTCGACGGGGTGAGCCTCACGGCCCGCGCCGGGCGGATCACCGCCCTCGTCGGCCCCTCGGGCAGCGGCAAGAGCACCACCGGACGCGCCCTCCTCGGCGAGTTCCCCGGCGGCGCCCGGATCGACGGCCGGATCAGCACCCCCGGCCCCGGCTCCGTCGGCTACGTGCCCCAGCACCCCGCCGCCGTCCTCAACCCCGCCCGCCGGGCCGGAGCCCTCCTGCGGGACATCGCCGCCCTGCGGGGCGGAACCCGCCGCGAGATCCGGGACCGCGTCGAGCACGCCCTGCGCCTGGCCCAGCTGCCCGACCCGGAGACGGTGCTGCGCCGCTACCCCCACCAGCTCTCCGGCGGGCAGCAGCAGCGGGTCGTCATCGCCCAGGCACTGCTCCTGGGAGCCGAGGTGATCGTCGCCGACGAACCCACCACCGGCCAGGACCCGGCCACCAAGCAGGGCATCGTCGAGGCGCTGGCCGGTGTCGCCCGACAGGGCATCGCCCTGGTCCTGCTGAGCCACGACGCGGACGTCGTACGGCGACTCGCGGACGACGTGGTCGTGCTGCGGGCCGGCCGGGTCGTGGACCGGGGTCCCGCCCACGAGGTGCTGCCCGCCCCCGCGCGGCCCGTGCTCCCCGGGCCACGGGCCGCCACCCGGCCCGCCGCCACCAGGATCGCGGTACGGGAGCTGACCGCCCGCCACCGCACGGCGCACGGCACCGTCGCCGTCCTGCACGGCGTCACGCTGTCGGTCGCGCCGGGGGAGTGCCTCGCCGTGACCGGCCGGTCCGGCAGCGGCAAGACCACCCTGGGCCGCTGCCTGTCCGGCCTGCACTCCGCGTACGACGGTGCGGTCCAGCTCGACGGGGTCCCCCTGCGGCGCGGTCTCCGCGCCCGTACCCGCACCGAGCTGGCCGCCGTGCAGTACGTGTTCCAGGACCCCAAGGCGGCCTTCGACGAACACCGGCCGGTCCTCGACCAGGTCGGCCGCACCGCCGTCCGGCTGCGCGGCGCCGACCGGGACACCGCCCGCCGGACCGCCGTACGCACCCTGGGGGAGCTGGGGCTGGCCGAGGACCTGACCCTGCGCCGCCCGGGCGCGCTCTCCGGCGGCGAACTCCAACGGGCGGCTCTGGCCCGGGCCCTGCTGGCCGCGCCCGCGGTCCTGGTCTGCGACGAGATCACCTCGGGACTCGACGCGGCGACCCGCGACGCCATCCTCGCCCACCTGGCCGGGCTGCGGGACCGGGACGGGCTGAGCCTGGTGTTCATCACCCACGACCGGGCGGCCGCCGAGGCCCTGGCCGACCGGACCGCGGTCCTCGACGCCGGCCGGCTGGTCCCCTCCCGGTAGCCGCCCGCTCCGCATCGCCCCGACGGCCGGGACGGCCCGTCACACCGGCCGGGCGAACCCTCCCCGGCGCTACGCGGGGGCCGTCATGGCCGTCGGGTCGCCGCGCAGGGCGAGCGAGGCGGAGTAGCGGCGCAGCAGCAGGACGGCGGTGGTGGCCAGGCCGGTGAGCAGGCCGAGCCAGATGCCGAGGAGGTCGAGGCCGAGCACGTAGGCCAGGAGCCAGGAGGCGGGCAGTCCGACGGCCCAGTAGCCGATGACGGTGATGCGGAAGCCGCTCTTGGTGTCGTCGAGCCCCCGCAGGAGTCCGACCCCTATGTTCTGGGCGCAGTCGAAGAACTGGAGGAAGGCGGTGACGATCAGCAGGTGGGTGGCGATCGTCAGGGCCTGCCCGGAGCCGGGCCCGGAGTCGAGGAAGGGGGCCAGGACCAGGCGGGGGAGCGTCAGGTAGAGGACGCCGACGGCGGCCATGACGGCGGCGGCGCAGGCGAGCGCGGTGTTCTTGATGCGCCGGGCGTGGTCGGTGCGGCCCAGCGCCAGTTCGCGGCTGACGTTGATCGAGGCGGCGTGCGAGAGCCCGACCGCGACCTGGAAGACGATGTAGACGAGCTGGTTGACGGCCGTGTGCGCGGCGAGGGCGTCGGGGCCGAAGGAGCCGGCCATCAGCGCGGTGATGGAGAAGAACCCGGCTTCGGAGCCGTAGGTGGCGGCGATGGGGACGCCCAGCGCGACGAGGCGTCTGATGGTGGCCGGGTCGGCCTTGAAGACGTTCAGCGTGAGCAGCGGCGCCAGCTCGCCGTCCCTCCTCGCGGAGAGGTACAGGGCGACGAACGACAGGAGGTAGACCGTCGAGGTGGCGACGCCGATACCGGTCAGACCCAGCCGGGGCAGACCCCATGTGCCGTGGACGAGGACCCAGTTCAGGCCCGCGTTGACGGCCACGGACGCGAGGGTGATCCGGAGCAGGCCCTGCGGGCGGCGCATGCCGACGGTGAACTGGCGGACGGCCTGGAACCACAGGCAGGGCAGCAGGCCGGGGGCGAGGGCGAGGAGCATCGTCCGCGTGCGCTCGACGACCGCGGCGTCCTGGCCGAGCCAGATCAGCGCCTGGCCCATGAGGACCATGAGGACGGCGCCGGCCGTGCCCGCGAGCGTGGCGACGGCCAGGCTCGCGCGGACGATGCCCCGGACCTCCTCGTTCGCGCGGCCTCCGTCCGCCCCGCCGCCACCGGCCCCGCCCTCGCCGGCCCGCTCGGCTCTGGCCGCGGCGGCGGCTATCTGGTTGCCCACGGCGGTGACCAGGCCGACGCCCATGGTGCGGAGCTGGTTGAAGATGACGATGGCCAGGCCGCCGGCGGCGAGCTCCTCGGTCCCGAGGAAACCCATCATCACCGTGTCGGTGGTCGTCAGCGCGACCTGCGCGAGCTGGGTGAGGACGAGGGGCACGGCCAGGGAGGCCAGTGCGCGGCTGTCACGGAGGAGGATGGTCAGCATGGGTCACCGGTTCCTGCGGAGTTTGGTGAGGAGTTCGTCGATCTCGCGCTCCGCCTGGGGGTCGAGGAGGCCGCGCTCCCGCATCCATTGGTCGTCGAAGACGGTGTCCATGTACTTCTCACCGCCGTCGTTGACGAGGGCGACCATGGTGGAGCCCGGGGGCAGGGCGGTCAGACGGGTCAGCGCCTCGTACACGACGCCGCCGGCGGAGCCGCCGATGAGCAGACCGGTACGGGCCACCGCGCGGCAGGTCGCGAAGGCCTCGACGTCGCCGACCTTGACCCCTTCGTCGATCAGGTCGAAGTCGACGAGGGCACCGATCCCGGCGCCTTCGGGAGTGCCGGTGCCGGACTGGTAGTAGTCGTGGGCCGGGCCGCCGAAGGCGACGGACCCCTTGGGCTCGACACCGATGACCGTGAAGCCGGACATCAGCGTGCGCAGCTCCCGGCTGGTGCCGCAGAGGGCGCCGCCGGTGCCGACCGAGCCGATCAGGACGTCGAGCCCGCCGTCGAGGGCCTCGTGCAGTTCGTGGGCCACGGGGAAGTAGCCGACGCCGTTGGCGGGGTTGTTGTGCTGCTCGGTGAAGACCGTGTTGTCCCGGCCGCGGGCCAGTTCCTCGGCGAGTTCCTCACGGGCGGCGGTGGCGAGCTCGCCGGTGCCGGCGTCGGGGACGTGGACGAGTTCGGCGCCCAGGGCCTTCATGGTGCGGAGCTTGTCCGCGCAGGCGTGGTCGTCGACGACGGCGGTGAAGGCGTAGCCGCGTTCGGCGGCGATCACGGCGAGTCCCAGCCCGGTGTTGCCCGAGGTGGACTCGATGACGCGGCCCCCGGGACGCAGCTCGCCGGCCCGCTCGGCCGCGTCGACCATCGCACGGGCCATACGGATCTTCGCGGTGCCGGTCGGGTTGAACATCTCCAGCTTCAGCAGCAGGCGGCTGCCGGTTCCCGTGGCGGCGAGTTCCAGCAGGGGGGTGCGGCCGATGAGGTCGGACACGCGGGAGACCACGGCGGGGCGCTGAAGTGCTCCGGGCATCGGAAGCTCCTGTGAGGGGGAGGGCGGTCGGATGGTCTCCGGCTCAGGCGGAGTGGCGGTCGAGGCGCCAGCGGGGGCGGGGGCCGCCGGTGCGGTCGATGACGACCTTGGGCGGCAGGGCGAGGTCGTGGAACGGGGACTCGTTGGAGTCCATCTGGTACCCGGCCGTGTTCGGGTAGACGAGCAGGTCGCCCGCGCGGGGGCGGCGGGTGAAGCCGACCTTGCGCCAGGTGAGCATGTCGGACTCCAGGCAGGTGGCCGCCCCGACGCTCGCCGGGTACACCCCGGCGGGCCCGGTGGTGTCCTGGGACAGGAGGTGGGGGTCGGGCAGGTACTCGCTGTTGAACCACTGCTCGGACAGGCTCAGGCTGGTGCCGTCGACGGTGAGGATCCGGTACCCCTCGCGGTCCTTGACGCCCTGGATCCGGAAGACGGTGGCCCCCGCCCGGTCGAGGAGGGCCCGCCCGGGCTCCAGGAGGAGCACCACCCCGGCGTCCCTGAGGAGGCCGGCGAGCGGTCGGCCGTGGCCTTCGGGGCGGGCCGCCAGCAGCGCGGCGAGGGCGCCGGGGCCGGAGTCCGGCGAGTGGTAGGGGTAGAAGTCACCGGTCCGGAACGTCTTGCCCGCGTGGTACTGGCGGCTGTGGTGCCGGGCGAGGAAGGTGTGCCAGCTGTCGGCGTCGGTGTAGCTGACGGGCAGGCCGCCGCCGATGCTGACGCGGCCGGCCTCCAGGCCCTGGGCACGGGCCTTGAGGCACAGGTCGACGAGGTGCCCGGCGAGGTCGGCGCGCGGCTGGAGGGCGTAGCCCGACAGGTGGAAGCTGAAGCCCTCCATCCGGACCGCGTCACCGGCCCGGACGCAGCGGTCCGTCGCGGCGGCCAGTTCGGCACCGGTCATCCCGAAGCGGCTGTGCGGCTGGGCCGGGGGAAGGCAGCGCAGCAGCACGCGGGCCGGACGCACCGGTCCGGTCCGGGCGATGGTGACGAGGGCGTCGAGCTCGTCCAGGGCGTCGACGGCGATCAGGGCGCCCTGCTGGACGGCCAGGCGGAGCAGGACGGGGTCCTTGGCCGGGCCGGTGACCACGAGGTGCTCGCCGCGGACGCCGTGCCCGAGGGCTTGGCGCAGCTCGCCGGCGGAGGCCACGTCCACCCCTGCGCCGCCCGCCGCCGCCCGTTCGGCGAACACGGCGGCCTTGTTGGCCTTCTTCGCGAAGTACACGAAGCCGTCCACGCCCGCGGAGGCGAGGGCGTCCCGCAGGGCACGCAGGTTGGCGTCGAACGCCTCGGGCAGCAGGAAGTGGAAGGGGCCGCCGAAGGCGTGGGCGAGTTCGGGCAGGAGGCCGCTGGCCAGCACCGCGTCCGTCGCGGCGTCGGGGAGGGGAGGGAGGGCGGGGGAGTGGCCGGTGCCGGGTCTCACCGCCACAGCGGCACCTCGGTGCCCAGGCCCTGGGCGAGGGCCAGCTGGGCGAAGCGGTGACCGAGGGCGATGTCGGTGACCACCAGCCCGCTGTTGTAGGCGAAGACGCGTTCGGTGCCGCTCCGGCGACCCGCGGCCTCCCCGGCCAGTACGGGCGCCAACTCGGCGTCGACAGCGGGGAACTTGCCGTCGGCGTCGGCCATGTCGGTGCCGGTGACGTGCATCTGCGCCTCGCTGGTGGCGATGACCCGGTCCGCGTGGTGCAGGGTCGAGGGCGCGAGCCCGTGTCCGACGAGGACGGACAGCGTGCCGGGCCCCAGCCAGTCGGCCTCGATCGCGGCGGGGGTGTGGGCGCCGGCGGTCGCGACGATGACGTCCGCTTCGGAGGCGGCCGCCCGCAGGTCGGTGACGATGTCCACGTCGCGGTCGGGGAAGTGGGCGCGCAAGTGCTCGCGGACGGCGCCGATGCCCTCGGGGCGGGTGCCGAACAGCATCAGCCGGTCCAGTTCCGGCAGCGTGGTCAGCAGGAACGGCAGCGCGAGGCGGCCCTGGGTCCCGGTGCCGACGACCAGCGCGGACCGGGCTCCGGGGGCCGCGCACTCCCGGGCCAGCAGGGCGGAGACGGCGGGGGTGCGCAGCGAGCCGATGCGGGAGCAGTCCATCATGGCCACGGGGAGCCCGGTGGTGTCGTCGTAGAGCGTCAGCGCGGTGTAGTAGTGCTGTTCCTCGCGGCCCTTGTCCAGACCGTGCTTGTACGAGGTTTTGATCGCCACGACGTCGCGGGAGCCGTCCCGGCCCAGCATCGCGTAGGAGACGGAGTGTCCGTCCTGCGGCTTGACGGTCAGCTTCCGCGGATTGTCGGACCGGCCGGCGTGCAGGGTGCGGTAGGCGCCCTCGACGGTGGCGACCACGTCGGCCAGGGACACGTCGATCCCGGCCAGGTCGGTGGTCGACAGGACGCGCAGGTGTGTGCCGTCGCCGTCCGCCGGGGTGGCGGCGGGTGCGGCCGAGGTGTCCGTCATGGTGGGTCACTCCTCCGGTGCGGGGCGGGAGTTCAGCTCGCGTGTGCTTCGAGGGCGGTCTGGCCGTATCCGTGCTCGCCGGCTTCGGCGGCGGGGCGGGTGCGGCGTCCGGGTACCCGGACCGAGGCGCGCTTGAGCCAGCGGTCGGTGCCGTCGTACCGGGCGCGGAAGGGGACGCGGCCGTGGACGACGAGGTCGTTGTCCACGACGAGGACCTCGCCGGGGCCGAGGCTGACGGCGACCGAGACGCGGGCCAGTTCCTCCGACAGGCGGTCGTACGCGGACCGGTACGCGGCGTCCGCTTCGTGCAGGGGGGTGTACGCGGGGTCGAAGCGCAGGGTCATCCCGTCCTCGGTGGCGTAGAGGGCCGGTACGGCGGGCGGGGCCCCGCGGGTGTAGCCCTGGGCCGCCCGGTAGGCGTCGTCGGGCAGGATCGGCAGGACCGGCCGGGTCAGCAGGTCGATGTCGGTGTCCGCGAGGCGGGTCCTGCGGATGCTGGCGGCGGTGGTGGCGATGCCGTCGGGGTTGCGCATGCAGCCGAGCATCAGCAGGTGGGCGCGGCCGGGGTGGAAGGCGTCCTCGGTGTGCGGGCTGAGGAGCACCGTGCTGGAGGCGCCCGTCTGTTCGGTCTCGTGTCCCCGGGACGGGACGATGTTGTGGACGAAGCGGCCGTCCTGCTGTCCCTGCCAGGCGATGGGGTTGCCCATGACGGTGGCGAGCAGGAGGAGCGCGATGTCGTACACCGCGCCGCTGTCGTGCGCGGTGGCCCAGCCGGCGGGCGTCGGGCCGATGGCCCCGTCGTCGACGGCGAGGCCGCGCAGGACGAACAGGCCGTCGGCGGTGTCGACGGGGCGGCACTGGTGGCGCAGGGCGTCGCCGAAACCGCCGGCCGCCTCCTGGATCCGTGCCAGGAGGGCGGGGCTCGTGGCGGACGTACCGAACGTGGCGAGCAGTTTCTCCGCGGCGTCGCGGAGTTCTCCCGCGGTGTGGGTGTTGAGCTGGCGGACTGGGGCGGCTGCCGTGCTCATGGCGAAGGAATCCGTTTCGTTCGGATGGCAGGGGGGAACCCGGTTCCCTGGCGCGGTTCATCTCTCCATGACCGGGCGGGAGCTGTCAACTGGCAAGGTCTCAACGGCAGTTGGCGGGCCAGCCGTGAACCTGCGGAACCGGCGAACGCTTCGAACGCTAGCAGGAGATGAAGGTAAGGCAAACCTTACTAACGGGTTGACGTTCGCCCGGATTCGGATATGCGTCCCATCGTGAACGACGGCTTGCGGAAATGGTTGTCATTAGGGTAGGCAAACCTAAGAACATCCCAGTCCGCTCAGTGGATCGAGGACGTACGTGAAGATGAACAGGCGTCAAGTTCTGTGGTCGGGTGGAGCGTTGGGTGCGGCGGCCCTCCTCGCCGCCTGCTCCTCCGGGGACGCCGGCACCGCGGACGACCCCGCGGCAGGTGAGGGCAAGCCGAAGAGCGGGGGCACCCTCCGCGTCGGCGCACTCGGCCGCGCCGGCGCCATCACCCGCGACCCGCACGGTTCGCAGAGCAACGAGAGCGACTACCTCGTCATCGCGCTGGTCTACGACACCCTCACGACCCCCGGAGCCAAGCCCAACACCCGGCCCCGGCTGGCCGCTTCGTGGGAGCCGTCGGAAGACCTGAAGACCTGGAAATTCAAGATCGCCAAGGGTGCCGCCTTCCACGACGGCAGTCCGGTGACGGCCGAGGACGTCGTCTGGTCGCTGCGGCGCCTGCGCAACACCCCCTCGGGCGCTTCGCGCCTGCCCGGCATCAAGCCGGAGAACATCACGGCCGAGGGAACCGACACCGTCGTCCTCGTCTCGGACCACGCCAACGCCGAACTGCCGCTCCTGACCCGCCTGACGACCTTCGTCCTGAAGAAGGACACCGCCGACAGCGCGCTGGAGAAGGCGCCCGGCACCGGCCCGTTCAAGCTGGACTGGTACCGCGGCGGCAACGCCCGCCTGGTGCGGAACGACACGTGGTACGGCGGGACCGTCCACCTCGACGCCATCGAGGTCACCATGTTCGAGACCCCCCAGGCGATGGCCAACGCCCTTCTCGCCGGGCAGATCGACGTCGCCTCCAACGTCGGCGCGGTCGCCGCCCGTACCGCCGAGGCGCGCAAGGACGTCCAAGTCCTGCGACGACCCAACGACATGGCCATGCCGATCGTCATGCGTACCGCCGCGGGCAGCCCGTTCGCCGATCCCCGCGTCCGCGAGGCCATGCGTCTGATCGTCGACCGCGACGCCATGGTCAAGCAGGTCCTCTCCGGCTACGGCACCGTCTCCAACGACATCATGGGCACCGGGGACCCGAACTTCGCCAAGGACATCCCGCAGCGCGCGCGGGACCTGGCCAAGGCCAGGAAGCTCCTCACCGAGGCGGGATTCGACCTGTCCAGGACCTACGACCTCGTCACCACCGAGGACATCCCCGGACTCGCCGAGTCCGCGACCCTCTTCGCCAATCAGGCCAGGGAGGCCGGCGTCAAGGTCCAGGTCGTCAAGCAGGAATCCGGCACCTTCTGGGACAAGACCTGGAAGACCGGCGACTTCTACACCACCTACTGGGGCACCAACGACTCGGTCGTCTTCTTCGCCTCGAAGACCATGGTCAGCGAGGCCGCCACCAACGAAGCGGCCTGGGCCGACAAGGAGTTCGACACCTCCTACCTCAAGGTCGTCGGCACCGCCGACGAGACCGCACGCGCCGCGGCCCTGAAGGAGCTCCAGCGGATCGAGTTCGAAAGGTCCGGCTACCTGCTGTGGGGCATGGCCGACGGCATCGACCTGGCCGCCGCCAAGGTCCGGGGTCTGCCCAGGCTCGCCGGATACGGCCGGGTCCAGCTCGAGGGCGTGTGGCTGCGTTGAACCACCCGGCCCAGGACGAGGGGGCGGCCGCCCCCGCACGCGCCGGGGCGGCCGCCGCCTCGCGTCATGCCGCGGCACTGGTCACCCGGGCGGCCGGGGCGGCGGCCCGGCGGGCCCTGCTGCTCGTCGTGCTGCTGGCCGTCGTGTTCGCCGCCGTCGAAGCGCTGCCGGGCGACGCGGCCGCCGCCGCCGCCGAGCGGGGCGAGAGCGCCGCCGACCTGGCGGCGCGACGGCACCTGCTCGGACTCGACCGGCCGCTGTGGGAACGCTTCCGGGAATGGATGACCGCCCTGCCCACCGGCGACCTCGGCACCTCGGCGCGGGGCCGGCGGGTCACCGAGCTGCTGGCCGACCCCCTCCCCAACACCCTGCTGCTGGGGGCGACCGCGTTCGTCCTGACCGTCGTCCTCTCCCTGGCCCTCGGCTGCTGGGCGGCCTCCCGCCCCGGCCGGCTGACCGACCGGATCATCGGCCACACGGCCACCGCCTCCTTCGCCGTACCCGAATTCGTCATCTCCGTCCTGCTCCTGCTGCTCCTGTCGCTGTGGACGGGGTGGCTGCCCGCCGTCACCGTCACGGGAGCCGACGGGGCTCCGGCCGCCTGGACCATGCTGGTCATGCCGGTCATCGCCCTGGTGATCCCCCAGACCGGCTGGAACACCCGCATCGTGCGCGGCGCCCTCGCCGACCAGGCCGCGACCCCCCATGTCGAAGCCGCCGTCCTCGACGGGCTGCCGCCCCGCCACGTCCTGCTGCGCCACGCCCTCCCGGGCGCGGTACCGGCGATCGCCACGGGCATCGCCACCTCCACCGGCATGCTCCTGGGCGGAGCGGTGGTGGTGGAGACCCTCTTCAACTACCCCGGCATCGGAACCGTCCTGGCCGGCGCCGTCGCCGCACGCGACACCCCGCTCATCGCCGGGGTCGTCATCTGCGCCGGTGCCGTCATCAGCCTCGTCCTGCTGGCCGCGGACCTGCTCCGCGCCCGCACCCTGGGAGTCCGCGCATGAGCGCCGCCACCGCCGCCACGAGGACGCGGCCCCTACCCGGCCGGATCCGGGCCGTGCGCGGCATCGCGCCCGCACTGCTCCTCGTCCTCCTCGCCCTCTGCGGGCCCTTCCTCGCCCCGCACACCGTCGACACCCCCGTCACCGCCCCCTACGCGACCCCCGGCCGGGACGCCCTCCTCGGCGGGGACCAGCTGGGCCGCGACGTCCTGAGCCGTGTGCTGCACGGCGGCACCGCACTCATCGGCAGCGCTCTGATCGTGGCCGTCACCGTCACCCTGCTGGCGACCCTGCTGGGCTGCGCCGCCGTGCTGCGCCCGGCGCTCGGCCGAGCCGTCGAACGCACCGCGGACGTGTCCATCCTGCTCCCGTCCGTCCTCGGCATCATGCTCATCGCCCTGGCCTGGCCCGGGGGCGGCCGCGGCCCGGTCGTCATCGCCGCCACCGTTCTCGGCACCCCGTACGCGGTGCGCATCGTCGCCGGCGCCGCGGCGCCCCTGGCGAACTCCGGTTACGTCGAGGCCGCCGTCACCCGCGGCGAGGGACTCGCGTACATCGCCGTGCGCGAGCTGCTGCCCAACCTCCGCGCCACCGTCCTCGCCCTGTTCGGCCTGCGGTTCGTCGAGGGCATCTACGTGATCTCCATGGCCGGTTTCCTCCAGATCGGCCCCCAGCCACCCGCCGCCGACTGGGCCCTGATGGTCCGGGAGAACGCCCCCGGCATCCTCCTCAGCCCCTGGGGAGTCCTCGCCCCGAGCCTGGCCATCGCCGTGCTCGCCATCAGCGTCAACCTCGCCTCCACCTCGCTCGCCCCCCACTCCGTACGCAAGGCGGTGACCACCTCGTGAGCGACGCCGCACCCCGGGCGGAAGCACCTCGGGCCAAGGCCCGGGCCGTCCCCGACACCCCGCCCCTGGCCGCCGCGACCGGCCTCGAAGTATCGATGAAGGACGGGAGCGTCCTGCTGCGGCCGACCTCGGTACGCGTCCACGCCGGCCGCGTCACCGCCCTCACCGGCAGCTCGGGCTCCGGCAAGACCACCCTGCTCCGCGCACTCATCGGCCACCTCCCGCCCGGCGCCGCCGTCACCGCCGGCACGCTGGACGTCCTGGGGCACGACCCCGTCGCCCTCGCCCCCGGCCGACTGAGGCAACTGCGCCGCTCGCGCGTCGCCTACGTCGGGCAGGACCCCGGCTCGGCCCTCAACCCGCGGATGACCGTGCGCCGGCTCGTCGCCGAAATGGCCCGCGACCGCGGCCACGCCACCGTCCTCGGCCTCCTGCGCGAGTGCCGGCTCCCGGTCGGCGACGGCCTCCCCGACCGCCGGCCCACCGCCATCTCGGGAGGCCAGCAACGGCGTGTCGCCCTCGCCCGCGCGCTGGCCCGGACCCCCGACATCCTGCTCCTCGACGAGCCGACCGCGGGACTGGATCCCGCCCTGCGCGACGAGATCGCCGAGCTGCTCCGCGACCTCGCCGCCGACCGGGGGCTGGCCGTCGTCATGGCCACCCACGACCCCGAACTCGTCGGTGCCTGCGCCGACCACACGGTCCGCCTGACGCCCGCCCGGCCCCCGGCCGTCCCCGCACCCCGGACCCCGCCACGCTCCTCGGCCGGACCTCCCGCCGCCGCCCGGAAGGAGGGCCAGGGGCTGAGCGCACGAGCCGTCGGCGTCACCTTCCGGCACGGCGGCGCCCGCCACCGCGTCCTCGACGCGGTCGACTTCACCGCACCCCCCGGATCCGCCACCGGCATCGTGGGCCCGTCCGGCTCCGGCAAGACCACGCTGCTGCGGGTGCTCGCCGGGCTGCACCCCGCCGACACCGGCAGCCTGGAGCTGGACGGCCGGCCCCTGGCGTCGCTGGCGCGCAAGCGCACGCGGGAGGACCAGCGGCGCATCCAACTGGTCCCGCAGAACCCCCTGGCCGCCCTCAACCCCGCGCGCACCGTCGGTGCGGCACTGTCCCGGCCCCTGCGCATGCACGGCGGCCTGTCCGGGGCGGCCGTACGCGGCCGGGTCGCCGAACTCCTCCAGCAGGTGGAACTGCCCGCCGGGTTCGCCGGCCGCTATCCGGCCGAGCTCTCGGGCGGTCAGCGCCAGCGGGTCTCGATCGCCCGCGCCCTGGCCGCAGGCCCCGACATCCTGCTGTGCGACGAGATCACGTCCGCCCTCGACCCCGACACGGCCTGCGCCGTCATGGAGCTGCTGACGCGCCTGCGTGCCGAGCACGCGCTGAGCGTGGCCATGGTCTCCCACGAACTCCACCTGATCGGCGCCTACACGGACACCGTGCACATCCTGGAGGCGGGCCGCCTGACCGGGCGCGGCCCGACCTCAGCGCTCGTGCCCACCGGCTGATCCGGGGTACGCCTCGCCGGGGGCGTCGCGCAGGCCCAGACGCAGGTGCTCGACGTGGAAGAGGGCCTGGTCGAGCAGTTCGGCGACATGGCCGTCGTACAGCTCGTAGACGATGGAGCGGCCCCGGCGCTCACCCGTCACCAGGCCCAGGTTGCGCAGCAGCCGCAGCTGGTGGGAGCAGGCCGACTGCTCCATGCCGACGGCCTCGGCGAGTTCGCCGACCGGGCAGGGGCCCTCCTGGAGCCGGGCGAGGATGTGCAGCCGCGAGGGCGTGGCCAGGGCCTGGAGCGTCGCGGCGACATCGGAGGCGCCCACGGCGTCCAGCCGCTCGCGGGTGCTGACCGTGCTCTTCGAATCGACTCCGTGGCCCATGGGCACCATCCTACCGGCGATACATGAAGAGATGTTCATTCGTTCCTGTATCCTGGCGGTGTCGCCCCTCCCGTGCCCGTGAAGGGTCTCTTCGCCATGCCTTCCTTGCCTTCCACGCTCACCGAGCGCTCCTCCTCCCCCTCGTCCGCGAGCCGCCCGGGCGTGCCCCGGCCCCGCCGTACCCGGGTCCTCGCGCTGGCCGAGGCCCGCTGGGCCGCGACGGCGACCGCCGCGTTCCTGCTCGCGCTCCCGCTCCAGCTGACCGGGGCTCCCCCCTGGCTCTGGGGGCCGCTCTACGCGCTCGCGTATGTGACGGGCGGCTGGGAGCCGGCCTGGGCCGGCGTGCGGGCACTGCGGGAGAAGACCCTGGACGTGGACCTGCTGATGATCGTCGCCGCGATCGGGGCCGCGGCGATCGGACAGGTGATGGACGGCGCGCTGCTGATCGTCATCTTCGCCACCTCCGGCGCCCTGGAGGCCCTGGCCACCGCCCGCACCGCGGACTCGGTGCGCGGCCTGCTCGACCTCGCCCCGGCCACCGTGACCCGGCTGCTCGACGCGGGCGGGACGGAGACGGTCACCGCCGAGGATCTGGCGGTCGGCGACACCATCCTGATCCGCCCCGGTGAGCGGGTCGGCGCCGACGGCCGGGTCCTGTCCGGGGCCGGCGAGGTCGACCAGGCCACCATCACCGGGGAGTCACTGCCCGTGCCGAAGGGGGCGGGTGACGAGGTCTTCGCCGGCACCCTGAACGGGACGGGCGCGCTCCGGGTGAGGGTGGAGCGGGAGGCCTCCGACTCCGTGATCGCCCGCATCGTCGCGATGGTCGAGGAGGCCTCGGAAACCAAGGCCCCGACGCAGCTGTTCATCGAGAAGGTCGAGCAGCGGTACTCGATCGGCATCGTGCTCGCCACCCTCGCGGTGTTCGCCGTACCGCTCGCCTTCGGCGACGACCTGACCGGCGCGCTGCTGCGGGCGATGACCTTCATGATCGTGGCTTCTCCGTGCGCGGTGGTGCTGGCGACCATGCCGCCGCTGCTCTCGGCGATCGCCAACGCCGGACGGCACGGCGTCCTGGTGAAGTCGGCCGTGGTGATGGAGCGACTGGGTGAGGCCGACGCGGTGGCGCTGGACAAGACGGGCACCCTGACCGAAGGCACCCCGCAGGTCACCGACGTCCGCCCGCTGCCCGGCAGCGGTCTCGACGAGGACGGTCTGCTCGCGCTCGCGGCAGCGGCCGAGCACCCCAGCGAGCACCCCCTCGCCCGTGCCGTCGTCGAAGCCGCCCGCCGGCGGGGCCTGAGCCTGCCGCCCGCCGAGGACTTCACCTCCGCTCCCGGTGTCGGCGTACGGGCCACGGTCGGCGGGCGCGCGGTCGCGGTCGGCGCCCCCCTCCGGCTGGCCGATGCCCGCGGACACGGAGTGGCGGCGGACGCCCTGGCGGTGGCCGGCAGCCTGGAGGACGGCGGTCGTACCGCGGTACTGGTCCAGCGGGACGGGACGCCGGTAGGGCTCCTCGGCATCACCGACCGGCTGCGCCCGGACGCCGCCGCCACCGTCGCCGCCCTGGCCGCCCTCACCGGCGCCGCCCCGACGCTGCTGACCGGGGACAACCCCCGCGCCGCCGCCCGCGTCGCCGGGGAGGTGGGCATCACCGACGTACGCGCCGGGCTGCTGCCCGAGGACAAGGTCGCCGCCGTGAAGCGGCAGGAGGAAGCCGGCCGCAGGGTTCTGGTGATCGGTGACGGTGTCAACGACGCCCCCGCGCTCGCCGCCGCCCACACCGGGATCGCCATGGGCAGGGTCGGCTCCGACCTCGCCCTGGAGGCGGCGGACGTCGTCATCGCCCGGGACGAACTCGCCGCGGTCCCCACGGTGGTCGCCCTGTCCCGTGCGGCCCGGCGCCTGGTGACGCAGAACCTGGTGATCGCCTCGGTGTTCATCTCCGCCCTGGTGATCTGGGACCTCGTCGGTCACCTGCCCCTCCCGCTCGGCGTCCTCGGCCACGAGGGGTCCACGGTCATCGTCGGCCTCAACGGCCTGCGGCTGCTGCGCGAGGCCGCCTGGCGGCGGGCGGAGGCGGCGGCCGGCCGCTGAGCGGACGCACTGCGCGTCGCGGATCGGAATGTCGTCTTCCGAAAATCTCCACATGGTGTGCGCGAATCCGGACGGGCCCCTTCCGTCGCTGTCCGGACCGCCGGACCGCGCGATGCGCTTGCTGGTGGTATGCCCATATATCTCCCCGGGGCGGGGAGGGCCGTCCGTATCTGTTACTCGATCTCACGGAGAGGCTGTGGTCATTGGGTGAACATAGCTGCACGCCGATGGGCGGGAGTGAAGGCCGGGGCGTGAGGGGGCGTCAACTCAATTAGGCCGCTCACCCGGTGGCGTGCTTTTATCTGCGCACCGCGGCGGTTCGAAAGAACAGCGGCCGGCATTTCCGGCCGTTGAACCGCCGTGGCCGTGGAACATTTCGATGAATGAAAGGTGCGCACGCATGCGTAACGACATTGAGACCCGTGAGATGGACGACGCCGAGCTGGACGCCGTCTCCGGTGGCGTCGTCAGCGTCAACGGTGGCCTGGCCGGCGCCGTGACCGGCGACGTCCACACCGTCCTGGGCGCCGTGGGCTCCCTCCAGACCGTCCAGGCCGCACAGGGCCTCGTCGGCGCCGCCCCCGGTCTGGTCTCGGGTATCACGGGCGTTTCGGTGCACACCGGTATCGCCGGTCTCTGATCGGAATATGTCCGCGGACCCCGGAGTGCCCCCCACGGCTCCGGGGTTCACGGCTGCCCGTAATCCCACTTCATTCGAATGCGGTTGAAGGAATAGTTCGTGCAGTTCCGCCAAAAGGCGCTTTCCAAGCTGCAATCGCCCGAAGAACTCGACCTGCCCGTACGCTTCGCGCGCCCGCAGGGGCGCCTCGTACTGGCCGTCACGGTCGCCGTCATGGCCGCCGCGAGCTTCTGGGCCCTCACCGGCACCGTGTCCGCGAAGCAGAGCGCACCCGGCATCCTCACCCATGCCGAGGGCAGCTACACGCTGCAGAGCCCCGTGTCGGGCCAGGTGACCGAAGTCCTCGCCGAGGAGGGCCGGATCGTGTCACCCGGAGCGCCACTGCTCACCGTCCGCACGGACCAGGGCGACCGGCCCGTGCGCGCCGTGGCCGGCGGCCGGGTGAGGACGATGGCGGCCAGGACGGGCTCGGTCGTCACGACCGGTGCGGATGTGGCCACCCTGGAACGGGTGCGCGGGCCCGAAGACCCGCTGGTGGCCGTGGTGTACGTGCCCGCCGGCAGCGGCCCGGCCATCCCGGTCGGCGCCGCGGTCGACCTGAGCGTCCAGTCCGCCCCCCGGCAGCGGTTCGGCGTGCTGCGCGGCCGCGTCAAGGCGGTCGGCCGCGTCCCCCAGACCGAGACCCAGCTCAGGGGCTTCCTCGGCGACAGAAGACTCGCCGAACAGTTCTACCGGCTGGGCGACCCGGTCGCGGTACTCGTACACCTGGAGCGCTCCACCACCACCAGGTCGGGCTACGCGTGGTCCTCCACGGACGGACCCCCGTACACCGTCGACTCCGCGACGCCGGTCACCGGCTCCGTCCACCTCGCCGCGCAGCGCCCCGTCGACTGGCTCCTGCCGTGAGCGCCCCGCGCCGTCGCCGCCCGGGACCGGCGGCCGGGAACACGGGACGCCGCCGACCCGCGCGCACCCCCGGGGGCAGGACGCCCCGCGCCGTACGCACCCCGACCGTGCTCCAGATGGAGGCGGTGGAGTGCGGCGCCGCCGCCCTGGCCATGGTGCTGGGACACTACGGACGCTTCGTCCCGCTGGAAGAGCTGCGGATCTCCTGCGGTGTCTCCCGTGACGGCTCCCGCGCCGGCAACCTCCTCAAGGCCGCCCGGGGATACGGCCTGCGGGCCAAGGGCATGCAGATGGATCTGGCCGCGCTGGCCGAGGTGCCCGCCCCGGCCGTCCTCTTCTGGGAGTTCAACCACTACGTCGTCTACGACGGCATGGGCCGCCGCCTCGGCCGCAGGGGCGTCTACGTCAACGACCCCGGCAAGGGCCGCCGCTTCGTACCCCTGGACGAGTTCGACAGCAGCTTCACCGGCGTCGTGCTCACCTTCGAGCCCGGTGACGGATTCCGCCGCGCCGGCCGCAAGCCCGGCGTCCTGGGCGCCATGCCGGCCCGCCTGCGCGGCACGTCCGGCACCATGGCGGCCGCCGTGATCGCCAGCCTCCTGCTCGTCGTCGTCGGCTCGGCCGTACCGGCGCTGAGCCGCACGTACATCGACATGTTCCTCATCGGCGACCAGACCTCCCTGCTGGGCGTGCTGTTCGCGTCGATGGCGGTCGCCCTCGTGCTCACCGCGACGCTCACCGCGCTGCAACAGGCCAACCTGCTGCGCGGACGCGTCATCTCCTCCACCCTGGGCAGCGCCCGCTTCCTGCGGCACCTGCTCAGGCTCCCCGTCGCCTTCTACTCCCAGCGCAGCCCGGCCGACCTCGTCCAGCGCCTCCAGTCCAACGACGCGGTCGCCGAGACCCTCGCCCGCGACCTCGCCGCCGCGGGCGTGGACGCCGTGGTGGTCGTGCTCTACGCGGTACTGCTGTGGACGTACGACCCGCAACTCACCGTCCTCGGCGTGGCCGTGGCGCTGCTCAACGTCGCGGCCATGCGGATCGTGATCCACCTGAGGTCCACCGGCACCCAGAAGCTGCGCGCCGAGAGCGCCCGCCTGACGAACACCTCCTACAGCGGTCTCCAGCTCATCGAGACGATGAAGGCCACCGGCGGCGAGGACGGCTTCTTCCGCCGCTGGGCCGGACAGCACGCGCTCACCCTCGAAGTGCAGCAGCGGCTCGGCGTGCCCAGCGCCTGGCTGGCGGTCGTCGCACCCACGCTGGCCGCGCTCAACAGCGCGCTCATCCTGATGCTCGGAGGCCTGCGGGCGGTCGAGGGGCACCTCTCCGTCGGACTGCTCGTCGCCTTCCAGGCACTGGTGACCAGCTTCACCGCGCCGATCACCCGCCTGAACGGGGTCGCCGGACGCGTCCAGGACTTCGCGGCCGACGTCGCCCGCCTCAAGGACGTCGAGAACTTCCCCGTCGACCCGGTCCACTCGCGGCGGGAGCCCGCCGCCAGCACGCGCCGGCTCACGGGCCACGTCGAACTGAACGACGTCACCTTCGGCTACAGCGCCCTGGACGCCCCCCTGCTCAAGGACTTCTCGCTGAGGGTCGGCCCGGGACAGCAGATCGCCCTCGTCGGCGGGTCCGGCAGCGGCAAGTCCACCGTGTCCCGGCTGATATCCGGCCTCTACACCCCCTGGTCGGGCACCATCCGGATCGACGGCATGCGGCTGGCCGACATCCCCCGCGGCGCGCTGGCCGCCTCCGTCTCCTTCGTCGACCAGGACGTCTTCCTCTTCGAGGGCACCGTCCGCGACAACGTCACCCTGTGGGACCCCTCCATCCCGGACGAGGCCGTCGTCGCCGCCCTCCAGGACGCCGCCGTGCACGAGGTGGTCGCCCGCCGCCCCGGCGGCATCCACAGCCGCGTCGAGCAGGACGGCCGCAACTTCTCCGGCGGCCAGCGCCAGCGCCTGGAGATCGCCCGGGCGCTGGTCCGCCGCCCCAGCGTCCTGGTCCTCGACGAGGTGACCAGCGCCCTGGACGCGGCCACCGAACAGGTCATCATCGACAACCTGCGGCGCCGGGGCTGCGCCTGCGTGGTCATCGCCCACCGGCTGAGCACGGTGCGCGACAGCGACGAGATCCTCGTGCTCGACGCGGGCACGGTCGTGGAACGCGGGCGGCACGAGGACCTCCTCGCCGCGCGGGGCCCGTACGCCGAACTGGTCAAGGAGCACTGAGGTGACGACCCACCACCACCCCGCGGCCCCGGCCGCACAGCCGGGCACGGCCCCGGGCGGCAGCACCGGACCGGAAGCCGACCCGGTCGTCACGGCACTGGGCGGCCTGGGCACGCCGGTCGACCGCCCCGGCCTGCGCAGCCTCTTCCTGGAGGGCCCGCTCGTGCTGTGGCTCGTCGTGCACGGCGCGCTGGACCTGTTCGCCGTCGACACCGCACAGGCCGGGCCCTGGCACCACCTGGGCCGGCTGGAGGCGGGCGCGCTGCTGATGGGCCCCGCCGAGGGCACCGGGCACACCCTGGTCGGCCGCACCCCGCACGGCTGCCGGCTGCGCCGCATCGAGCTGCGGGAGCTGTACCGCCCGCCGTACGGCGACGAGTGGCACGGGTACGGATACGGGAGCCCCGACCAGGGGCCGTACGGGTACGCCGAAGCCGGCGGCCGGCTCAGCCCCCTGGAGAACGCCTTCGCTCTCGGCGTCGGCCGCGGCCTGCGCGTGCTCTACGAGGCACCGCTCGACGGCGGCGCCACCACCGGGTACGCGGGGGCCGACGACGAGGTCCTGTGGATGCGGATCACCCCGGGCAGCGTGCAGTACGGCGCCGCGTACGAGGCGGAGCCCGTCGGCACCCTCCTCCTCGACGGGGCGATGTGGCAGGGCATGGTCGACCAGCAGTACCGGCTGCTCCACGCCCTGGACGACTGGATCGAAGAGCTCGAGCGCGCCCACGAGGGCCGCACCGCGGCCGGCATCGAAGCCGGCCGGGCGGCCCGCGTCCAGGCGGACCGGGCGCTGCTGTCCTCCATCGGCGGCTCCGGCCGGACGCCCGGCCGGGGGGCGGGCGACGACGAGACCCTCGGCGTGTGCCGGCTGGTCGCCGCCGAGGCCCGCATCACCCTGTCCCCACCGGGCGGCACGGCCACCGTCGCCGAGCACACGGACCCCGTCGAAGGCATTGTGCTGGCCGCCCGGATCCGCACCCGCCCCGTCCGGCTGGGCGGGCGGTGGTGGCGGGAGAACAGCGGTCCCCTGGTGGGCCGGCGCGCGAAGGACGGCACACCGGTCGCCCTGCTGTGGCGGCGCGGCCGGTACGAGGCGGTCACCGCCTCCGGCCGCCGCGAGCGCATCAGCGCGACCACCGCCGGCTCCTACGAACCTCGGGCCGTCATGTTCTACCGGCCGCTGCCCGAGGGGAAGCCCGGCCTGCCGGCCCTGCTGCGCTTCAGCCTCCACGGCACCCGCGGCGAACTGCGCGGCCTCCTGCTGGGCGGGCTGGTCGCGGTGCTCCTCGGCGCGCTGGTCCCCATCGCCACCGGAAAGGTGCTCGGCCAGTACGTCCCCGAGGCCGAGACGGGCCTCATCGTGCAGACGACCCTCGCGCTCATCGCGGCCGCCGTCGTCTCGGCCGCCTTCATGCTGCTGCAGAACACCGCCCTGCTGCGCATGGAGGGACGGATCGAGGCCACGCTCCAGCCCGCGGTGTGGGACCGGCTGCTGCGGCTGCCGACGACGTTCTTCGCGGGCCGCTCCACGGGCGAACTGGCCAGTGCGGCCATGGGCATCAGCGCCATCCGCCGCGTACTCTCCGGCATCGGCCCGGTCTGCGTACAGGCGGGCACCGTCGGCACCGTCAACCTCGTCCTGCTGTTCGTCTACAGCGTGCCGCTGGCGCTGGCGGCGATCACCATGCTGCTCGTCATCGCGGCGGTACTGCTGGGCCTGGGCCTGTGGCAGCTGCGCTACCAGCGCCGGCTGGTCACGCTCGGCAACAAGCTCAACAACCAAGCCTTCCAGACCCTGCGCGGACTGCCCAAACTGCGCGTCGCCGCCGCCGAGAGCTTCGCCTACGCCGCCTGGGCCCGGGAGTTCGCCCGTACCCGCGAACTCCAGCAGCGCGCCGGCCGGATCCAGAACCTCATCACGGTGCTGGGCGCGGTCCACCTGCCGCTGTGCACCCTGGTGATGTTCGTGCTGCTCGCAGGCCCGGCCCGCGGCACCATGTCGGCCGGCGAGTTCCTCACCTTCAGCACCGCCGTGACGATGCTGCTGTCCTCGGTCACCCAGCTGACCGGCGCGCTCCTGTCGGCCGCCGCCGTGCTGCCGATGTACGAGCAGGTCAAGCCGGTGCTGCGGGAGACCCCCGAGGTCCGCGGAACCAGCACCGCGCCGGGCGTGCTGAGCGGCGCCGTGGAGGCCCGGCAGCTGTCGTACCGGTACACCGACGACGGCCCCCTGGTACTCGACGACGTCAGTCTCCGTGTGGAACCCGGCGAGTTCGTCGCCGTCGTCGGCGCGAGCGGCTGCGGCAAATCGACCCTGCTGCGCCTCCTCATCGGCTTCGACAAGCCCTCCGGGGGCAGCGTGCTCTACGACGGCCAGGATCTGGCGGCCCTGGACCAGGCGGCCGTCCGCCGTCAATGCGGGGTGGTCCTGCAGAACGCCCAGCCCTTCAGCGGCTCGGTCCTCGACTGCATCCGCGGCGCCGGGGCGTACTCCCTCGAAGAGGCCTGGGAGGCCGCCGCCATGGCGGGTCTGGCCGAGGACATCAAGGCCATGCCGATGGGCATGCACACCATGGTCTCCGAGGGCGGCGGCACCTTCTCGGGCGGCCAGCGGCAGCGGCTGATGATCGCCCAGGCCCTCATCCGCAAGCCGCGGGTCCTGTTCCTGGACGAGGCCACCAGCGCCCTGGACAACGAAGCGCAGCGCGTGGTCATCGAATCCACCCGCACCCTGCGCGCCACCCGCGTCGTGATCGCCCACCGGCTGTCCACGGTCATGGACGCCGACCGGGTGATCGCCATGGCGGACGGGCGGATCGTCCAGCAGGGACGGCCCGCGGACCTGCTCGCCGATCCGGCGGGCCTCTTCCACGAGCTGGTACGCCGTCAGCTGCGCTGAGGCGCGAGCCCCGGCGGGAGGCGCCCGTCACGGATCCCGTGGGCGTTCCGGCAGCGCCGCGACCGCCGCCAGTACCTCGTCCACCGTGATGCGCAGCAGCCGGACGTCCGGTTCCGAGCCGTGCGGGTCGCCCGGGCGGAAGGGGTCCTCGCCCGGGTCGAGCCGCCACAGAGCGCGGTGCGGGCCCTGCGCCGGTGGCCCCCACAACCGGGGCGAGACCGGTCCGAAGAGCACGACGGACGGGGTGCCCAGTGCCGAGGCGAGATGGGCGAGGCCGGTGTCCCCGGCCACGAGGCAGCGTGCCTGTGCGACGAGCGCGGCGAGGTCGGTGAAGGGGACGTCCCCGGCACCGCCGATCACCGCCTCCGGAGGCAGTCCGGCCTGCCGGGCCACCTCGTGCGCCAGCCGCCCCTCGCCGTGACCCGCCGTCACCAGCACCTCGGCCCCGGCCCGGGCCAGCCGGCGGCCCACCTCGGCGAACCGCCGGGCGGGCCAGCGCCGGGCACCCGCGTCGGCGCCCGGGTGCAGCAGCACGGCGCCCGGCGCGGGGGAGGGGCGTCCGGGTGCGGTGATGCGCAGGTCGTCCGGATCGGCGTCGAGTCCGTACCAGGCCAGCAGGCGGCACCAGCGGGACCGTTCGTGCTCCCGGTCGTCCCAGGGCGGTCCGGGCGGCTCGGGCTGTTCGGGATGCCGGAAGGCGAGGAGCAGTCCGGGCCGCAGGGCCCGCAGCGGCAGGCGGCTCGGGGGTCCGTTCCCGTGCAGGTCCACCGCGACCTCGGGCGGCGGTCCCCGCCAGGGCAGCGTCGTCGGGACCTCACGGCCCGGGGCGCTGGTGGGCAGGAGGCGGTCCACCGCTCCCGTGGACAGTGCGGCGGTGCGCAGGCGTTCGGGAGCGGCCAGCACCAGTTCGTGGGCGGGCCAGGCCCGCCGCAGCGCGCGGAGCGCCGGTACGGCGGCGAGCAGATCGCCCAGGCCCAGCGCGCGCAGGACCAGGACGGCCGGCCGGCGGGAGCCGGATCCCTGCCCGCCCATCAGCCGGCCGGCGGACGGACCGCCGCGGACGCGAGGGCGGCGCGCCGGGCGAGGCCGGTGGTGGAACGGCCGTCGAGATACGGCAGTACGACGGCCTGGCCGCCCCAGGTCGCGAGCACGCCCGCTTCCGGCAGGTCTTCGCACGAGTAGTCGCCGCCCTTCACCCAGACGTCCGGGCGCAGCGAGCGCAGCAGGGCTTCCGGGGTGTCCTCGTCGAAGGGGACGACCGCGTCTACGCTGCCCAGGGCGAGCAGGACCCGCAGCCGGTCCTCCAGGGGAGTGAGCGGACGGCCCGGCCCCTTCAGCCGCGTCAGGGACGCGTCCGAGTTCACGCACACGATGAGGCAGTCGCCGATGCTCCGGGCGCTGTCCAGCAGCCCCACGTGCCCCGCGTGCAGCAGGTCGAAGCAACCGCCCGTCGCCACGACGGTTCCTCCCCGCGCCCGTACGGCGTCGGCGAGGGCGAAGGCGTCCGTGTCACCGCCGCTGTCGTCGGTGCGGCCGGGGCCCGCTCCAGGATCCTGCCACAGGGTGTGCGAGGAGACCCCGCCCGCCGTGATGAAGGCGGCGGCCCCGGCCGTCCCGCGCGTCACCGCCTCCTCCGGCAGGGCTCCGTCCGCCAGCGCGCAGGCGGTCAGCGCGGCGAAGCAGTCCCCGGCGCCGCAGGGGTCGCCCTTCGCCCGGTAGGGGGACGGAACGAGCAGGGGGGCCGCCGCGTGGGCGCGGACGAGCAGCGCGCCGCGGTCGCCCAGGGTGATGGCGACCCCGGCCGCCCCCCAGCGCCGCGCCAGCGCGGATCCGCGCCGCGCGTGGGCACCCCACGAGTCCCCGTCGTCCGGGACGAGGGCCGCGGCCTCGGCCGCGTTCGGGGTGACGAGCCGGGTGCCCGGCACGGGCGGGCCCCCGCGCGGGTGCGGGTCCCACACCACCGGTACCTGACGCACGACCCCGGACAGCAGCGGACGCATCGCCTCGACGGTGCCGCGCCCGTAGTCCGCGACCAGCACGGCGCGGGCCGCCGCCAGTGCCTCCCGGGCCGCCTCGGGGGGCGGGCCCACCGTCCCGCCTCCCCGGTCGACCCGGACGAGGGGCCTGCCGCCGGCCATCACCCGTGCCTTCACCGGCAGCGTTCCGTGCAGGGGCAGCTCCACCAGCCGCAGCCGGCCGCTCAGGGCGTCCCGGACCTCCCGGCTGGCCGCGTCGTCACCGAGGGCGGTGATCAGGGTGACCTCCCGGCCGGTGCGGGCCGCGAGCAGTGCGGCGAGCCCGGCCCCGCCGGGACGGGAACGGTCGGAGGTGACGTCGACGACCGGTGCGGGGGCGTCCGGGGCGAGACGGCCGGCGACCCCGTCGATGTCGCGGTCGAGGAGGACGTCGCCGACGACGACCACGGGCTGGTGGCGCTCGCTCACGAGGCCCCCTCGGCGGCCGCCACGGAGGGCTTCACGGCGATCTTCAGCCTGCGGGAGGGCCTCGGGGCGGCGGCCGCGTCGAAGGACTCGCAGAGCAGGTGGACCGCCACCAGGTGGGCCTCCTGCACCGTGGCCGTCGAATCCGCGGCGATGCACAGGGCGTCGTCGGCTGCCTCGGCGAGCGGGTTCGGAGCAGGCCCGGTCAGGGCCCACACGCGTACGCCGCTCGCGCGGGCCGTCATCGCGGCGGACAGCAGGTTCGTACTGCGGCCCGAGGTGGACAGCAGGACCAGGACGTCACCGTCCCTGCCGTGCGCCGCGACCTGGCGGGCGAAGACCTGATCGAAGCCGTAGTCGTTCCCGATGGCGGTGACGCTGGACGTCTCGGCGTGCAGGGCGATCGCGGAGTACGCGGGGCGTTCCTGCCGGTACCGGCCGACGAGTTCGGCCGTGAGGTGCTGGGCCTGCGCCGCGCTGCCGCCGTTGCCCGCGGCGAGCAGCCTGCCCCCGGCGCCCAGGACGGCCGCCAGGTGGGTGCCCCACTGGGCGATCCGGTCGAGGCCGTCGCGGCGCAGGGCGTCGAGCGCCTCCTGCAGTGCCCGGCAGTGCCGGTGCGCTTCCGGGGTTCCGTGGGAAAGGTTCGGATTCATGGCGTTGACCCGGCCGCCGCGGTGGGCCGGCCGGGCCGCACCTCCTTCTGACTTCGGAACGGGGGAGTCGTTCGGCGGGGGCGGCGGACGTTTCACACCGGCTCCGCGACGCTGAACCGGGCGGTGAGGACGGACCGGTAGACGGCTTCCGTGGCGGCCGCCACCCGGTCCCACCCGTACCGGTCCAGCACCCTGCGGCGGCCGGCCTTCCCGTACGCCAGACGCCTCGCCGGGTCGTCCAGCAGCACGGCCACGGCCGAGGCCAGCGCGGCGACGTCACCGGGCGGGACCAGCAGACCCGTCTCGCCGTCGGCCACGGTGTCCAACTGGCCGCCGACGGCGCTGGCGACCACGGGGCGGCCGCACGCCATCGCCTCGAGCGGCACGATCCCGAACGGTTCGTAGTCGGCCGGGCACAGCACCACGTCGCAGGTGCCGATCAGGCCGGGGACCCGGTCGCCGGACACCGCGCCCAGGAAGCGCACCCGGTCGGCCACGCCGGCGCCCCGGGCGATGCCCCGGAGCCGGCGGACCTCCGGGTCGCGGTCGAGCGCGTCGGAGGGCGGCCCGCCGGCGATGAGCAGCTCGGCCCCCGGCAGGTGTGCCAGCGCGGCGATGGACAGGGCCGCTCCCTTGCGGGGGACCAGCCGGCCCAGCTGCAGCAGCCGGTACCGGGGTCCGGAGCGCTGCTCCGCGCCGGGAGCCGGCGGGCGGAAGCGCTTCGGATCGACCCCGCAGGGCACGATGTCGGCCTTGTCCGGGCCCACCCCCATGAGGGCGAGCTCGGAGACCTCGTCCCGGCAGGTGGCGATGACCCGGTCGCACCGCAGCCCGACCTCCTTCTCCAGGGCGATCCGGGCGGCCGGACTGGTGTCGGAGCTTCCCTGGTGGCGCTTCTTGACGCTGCCCAGGGCGTGGTAGGTGTGCAGGAGGGGCAGGCGGTGTTCCTGCGCCGCGAGCAGCGACGCCACGCCCGACATCCAGAAGTGGGCGTGCACGATGTCCGGTGCCCCCGCCTGCCACTCGTTGACGAGGTGGTAGCCGAAATCCCGCATGTGGGGGAGGAGTTCGTCCTTGGGGATCGGCTCCGCGGGGCCGGCCGGTACGTGGTGGACCTCCACGCCCGGGCGCATGCGGGTCCGCTCCGGCAGGTCATGGCCGTCCCGCCGGGTGTACACGGTGACGTGGTGGCCGCGGTCCGCCAGTGCGCCGGCGAGGGCGGCGACGTGCACGTTCTGGCCGCCCGCGTCCACGCCTCCGAGGGCCGCGAGGGGGCTGGCGTGCTCGGAGACCAGGGCGATCGACAGCGGGCGGGGTCCCCGGGAGCGGCTGGACACCCTCATGACCGCACCTCCGAGAACAGGCGTTCCCAGTCGTCCAGGAAGCGTTTGAGCCCGTACCGTTCGAGGGCCGCCTGCCGGGCCCGGGCGCCGTCCTCGGCGGCCGCTTCCGGCTCGTTGACGTAGTGGCGTGCCGCCCGGGCCAGTTCCTCGGGCCGGGTCGAGAGGACACCCGCCCCGGCGGGTACGGCTTCCACCGCCTCGGTGGTGGCGAGGGTCACGACGGGCATGCCCAGGTGCATGGCCTCCAGGAGCGACAGGCCGAGCGAGGTCCACCGCACCGGGTGCAGGTAGAGGCGGCGTTCCGCCATCGCGGCGTGCAGGTCGCGCTGCGGCAGGTCCTGGGCGCGGCAGCGGTCGGCGGGCAGGCCCAGGTGCGCGGCCAGCCCCTCCGTGCGCATGCCGAAGACGTCGAGCGGCGCCGCTTCGGCCAGCCCCGGAAGCAGATCGGTACCGGTGAACCGGCCGCGGCGGACGGGGTCGTTGACGACCACCGCCGCCCGGGGGAGCCGCCCGGTGTACAGGTGGCCGGGGTCGACGATGCCGTGCTCGATGACCACGGTGCGGGTACCGCCGTTGTCCCAGAACAGGCGGTTGAAGTGCGTCACGTGGACCAGCGTCAGGTCGGGGCGGTCGGCGAACGGGTGGCGGGTGTCCGGCACCGCCCCCGCCGGCGCGTTGTGCTCCAGGTAGACCGCCGGCACGTCGCGGCCGGGCCGTCTGCCCAGCCAGCGCTCGGCGAGTTCCCACTCGTGCGGCCGTTGCAGTACGACGAGGTCGACCGGTGTCCGCCGCAGTTCGTCCACGGCGACCTCGCGCACCGACTCCGGCCACTCGAAGGTCCGGGCCCGGCCGAGGCCGTCCGGGCCGCGGTCCGCCGTGACGGGGACCAGGTAGGAGTGGGGGCCCTGGACGAACGCCGTGGTCCAGGAACCGTGCACGTGCCACAGCAGGATGTTCATACGTTCGCTCCTCGCTCGGTCTCCCGGGGTTCCGCAGGGTGCGGCCGTCCGCCCCCGGCCCGCCCGGCCGCCGGGTCCGGTGCGATCAGGGACTCCAGGGCCGCGAGCACGTCGGCGTCGGTCACCGAGTCGAGGCAGGGGTGGCCCGCGACGGGACAGTCACGGGCCCTGCTCCCGGCGCAGGCGGCGTGCTGATCGCCGAGCAGGACGTGCGGCACGCGGTACGGGCGCCAGCGCTCGGCGGGCACCACCGGCGCGAACAGGCACGCGACCGGTGTGCCGACGGCGGCCGCGAGGTGGGCCGGGCCGGTGTTCCCGGTGACCACCGCGCGGGCCCCGGCGAGGACGCCCGCCAGCTCGTGCAGGTCCGTCGTCACCCCGCCCAGGTCCAGCGCGTGGTGGCCGGCGACCCGGGACGTCAGCTCCTTCTCGGCGGCGCTGCCCGTGATCACCACCCGGTGCCCGGCGGCGTGCAGGGCGGCACAGGCGCGGGCCGCACGGTCGGGGCTCCACGAACGGGCCGCGACGGCGGCTCCCGGATGCAGCACCACGTACGGTTCCGGACCGGTCAGCCGGGTCGTGTCGGGCGGCGCGCCGACCCGGAGCGCCCCGTCGTCACCGGCCGGCAGGGCGAAGCCGAAGTCCCGTACCAGGTCGAGGGCGGCCTCGGTCTCGTGCCGTCCGGGCAGCCGGTGGTGGCGCAGCGTGAGCAGGGACCCGGGGTAGTCCTCGCAGTCGGCCGCCACGGACGGCACGCCCGCCATGGCGAGCAGCAGAGCGGCGGGCAGGGGGCTCTGGTGGTAGGAGACCAGGATGACGGCGCGGTCGAAGTGCTCCGCCGCCAGCGCGTCCACCAGCATGTCGCACTCTTCGCGGGAGGTCCGGGCGGGCCGCAGCCCGACCCAGGCGGCATCGTGCACCAGGATCCGGTCCACGCCCGGCAGCAGCCGGGCGGCCGCGATTCCGGACGAGCCGCACAGCAGCGCGGTGTACGAGGAGCCGGCGGCCACGGCCCGTACGGCTGGACCGCTGAGCAGGACGTCGCCGGCGCTGTCCAGCCGCACCACCAGGGTGCGCGGGGCGCTCACCGCGCCCGCCCCGAGGACCGGCCGCGGGTGGCGAAGGGCCCGACGGGTTCGGAGCCGAGGGCCAGGCGGACCGCGGCCATCAGGTCGGCCGCGCAGGCGTCGGCCCCCGCGACCTCCTCGGGACGGGTGGCGGGGGTGGGGACGAGCACGGCGCGGGCCCCGGCCGAACGGGCCGCTTCCAGGTCGGAGCCGATGTCGCCGATCACCACGGTGCGCCCGGGCGACGCGCCCAGCCGCTCGCAGGCGGCGGTGACCAGGCCCGGAGCGGGCTTGCGGCAGCCACAGCCGGAATCGGGTCCGTGCGGGCACACCGCCCACAGCGCGAACGGGCCGAACAGCGCGTCGACGCGGCGCCGGACCGCCTGCACCTGCTGCCGGGTCAGCAGCCCGCGGGCCACGCCCGACTGGTTGCTGACCACGCCCAGCGGGACGCCCAGCCGCCGCAGGGCCGACACGGCGGCACGGGCCGACGGCATGGGGGTCACCCGGGCGGGGTCGCCGTTGTAGGGCACGTCCACGACGAGCGTCCCGTCGCGGTCGAAGAGGACCGCGTCGGGGAGCGTCGACTCCGCGCTCGCGCCCCGCCCGCGCGCGGCCGCCGTACCCGGGCCGCCGCCGGGCGGCGCGGGGGCGGGACCGTCCCACAGCCACGGGCCGCCGGCGGCGCCCCGCGTGCCGCCGCCGGTCACGACCCCACCTGCGCGCGCGACGCCTCCCCGGACCCGGGTCCCACCGCGACCGGCACCGCGGCGGCCGCCGGTCCGCGCGCGGGCGCCCCGCGCGGGACGGCCCGGTGCGCGACGTGGCCGCGCAGCCAGTGCCAGGCGGCGACGGGCGGGATGAGGAGGCTCGTCACGGCCATGGTGAGGACCTCGGACCGGGTACGGGGCCCGGGGGCGATCCTCGCGGCCGCGAATTCCGCGGTCCCGGCCAGCCAGGCCGCGCCGCAGACGGTGGCGGCGCGGCCCCTGCCGGACAGCGCGCAGCCCACGGTCAGGCCGGCCGCCGTGCTCACCGCGAGGTGGCGCGGGAGCCGGCCCCGCGGCGCCCCGGCGCGGTGCCACCAGTCGCGCCCGTGCAGCCTGCTCATCAGTACGTCGTCGGCGTTGCCCTCCTGGAGGCGCACGGAGATCCACCGGTCGGCGGGCCGTACCGGGTGGGTGGTCCGCCGGGTGCCCGAGGCCAGCGTCCAGCCGCCGTCCAGCAGGCGCAGGGCCAGGTCGGCGTCCTCCCGGAAGGCGCGCCGGAAGCGTTCGTCGAAGCCGCCGGACGCCTCAAGGGCCGTACGCCGGAAGGCCATGTCGGCGGTGATCCAGCGCGCGGTCGCCAGCCCGGCCGTATTGCGCTCCCAGTCCGTGGGGCGCCGGCGGACGGGCAGCGGTACGTCGATGCGGGCGGTGACCGCGGCCGTGTCGCGGGAGGCCGATGTCAGATCGCGGGCCAGCTCGCGACCCCATGCCGGCCCGGGGACCACGTCGTCGTCCAGGAAGACGATCCAGGGTGCCGGGCCGGCCTCCCGCATCCCGGCGTTGCGGGCCGCGGCCGGCCCGCGCCCCGCCCCCGGCACCACGACAGTGACCTCGCGCAGCCGTTCGGGCACGTCGACGGGCGGCACGGTTCCGTCGGGTGCCGGCCGGTCGTGCACGATCACCACCCGGTCGGGCCGCGGTCCGTCCGCCGTCGCCGCGTCCAGGGCCTCCAGGCAGACGCGGAGGCTCGGCCGTCCCACCGTGGGCACGACCACCGCGTAGGGCGGGACCGACGCGTACCCCGTCGCCGCGCTCACGCGCCCTCTCCCGCCGCGAAGAGACCGCCGCGCCGGACGGCGTACGGTCCGATGGCGAGCAGGTCGACCGGTGAGGAACCGAAGCACTCCAGGGCGTCCCGGGGATCGTCCACCATCGGCCGCCCGGCCGTGTTGAGGCTGGTGTTGACGACCACGGGCAGTCCGGTGCGCCGCTCGAACTCGGTCAGCATCCGGGCCACCAGCGGTTCGCGCGCGGAGCTGACCGTCTGGATGCGCGCCGTGCCGTCGACGTGGACGACCGCCGGGACGCGCTCGCGCCACTCCGGGGCGACGTCGTGGACGAACAGCATGTACGGGCTGGGCAGCGGCCCGTCGAAGATCTCCGCGGCGCGGTCCTCCAGGACCATGGGCGCCACCGGACGGAACTGCTCGCGCCCCTTGACGTCGTTCAGCCGTTCGAGGTTCCCGGCGTGGCCGGGGTGCGCGAGCAGGGACCGGTGCCCCAGGGCCCGCGGCCCGAACTCCGAACGCCCCTGGAACCAGGCCACGATGGCGTTGTCCGCCAGCGCCTCGGCCACCGTCGCCGCGATGTCCGCCGGCCGCTCGAAGGGCACGCCCGCCGTCTTCAGCCATCCGCCGAGCTCCGCGTCCGACCAGTCGCGGCCCAGGTCGGCGCCCGCCATGGGCTCCACGGCGTCACCCTCCGTGGCGGCCACCAGCAGGGCCGCCCCCAGCGCCGTACCGGCGTCGCCCGCGGCGGGCTGGACCCAGACCCGGGAGAAGGGGCCTTCGCGTGCGATCCGGGCGTTGGCGACGCAGTTCAGCGCGACCCCGCCCGCAAGGGTGAGCACCTGGTCGTGCGTGCGGCCGTGCAGCCACCGGGTCAGGTCGAGCAGGGTCTCCTCCAGGACCGCCTGGGCGCTGGCCGCCGTATCGGCGTGCTCCTGCGTCCACGGTTCGTCCGGGCCGCGCGGCGGGCACAGCTCGTGCCAGGGGACGTCCGAGGCGTGGAACCCGCCGTCGCCGGTGGGGAAGACGTGGCGGCGCAGCTCGGGCAGCATCCGGGGCCGGCCGTGCGACGCCAGGGCCATCACCTTGAACTCGTCGCTGGACCGCAGGAAGCCGAGGTGGTCGGTCAGTTCCTCGTACACCAGCCCCAGCGAGTGCGGCAGTTCCTGCGCGCGCAGCGGTTCCAGCCGGTTGCCCCTGCGGGTCGCCGCCAGGTGGGAGCCGCGCTCCCCGCGTCCGTCCAGGACCAGGACGGAGCTGCGTTCGGCCCCGTCGGCGGCGAAGGCGCCGGAGGCGGCGTGGGACATGTGGTGCGGTACGAAGCGGACGATGCCCGGGTCGAGGCCCGGAAGGGCCGTCGCCAGGAACCCGGGCGCCTCGCGCGCGTAGGTCTGCCGCAGGTGGTCCCAGGGGTCGTGCAGTCCCATGTCCGCGGCCGGCAGGGCCAGTTCCGGGTCGTAGGCGTAGGCGACCACGTCGAGGTCCTGGGGGCGCAGCCCGGCGTACCGCAGGCACCAGGCCGCTGCCCGTTCGGGCAGTTCCCAGGCGGAGAAGGGCACGGGCCGCTTGCCGTGCTTGCGACGGGAGAAACGTTCCTCCTCGGCGGCGGCCACGGTCGTGCCGTCGATGACGAGGGCGGCGGAGGGGTCGTGGAAGAGTGCGTTGATGCCGAGCACACGCATGGCGGTACGAGCCTTTCGGCCGGCGGGATCGGGGCACCGGGACGGGGCGCCGGACACCGCCCGCCCGGACAGGGCGTGCGGTACCGGGAGCGTCCGCCGGTCAGTCGTCGAGATGGGCGCGGAACCATTCGATCGTGCGGCGCAGGCCTTCCTCGGCCGCCACCGCCGGCTCCCATTGCAGTTTGTCGCGCGCCAGCGTGATGTCCGGGCAGCGCACGGCGGGATCGTCGGTGGGCCGCTCGATGAAGGCGATCTCCGAGGGGGAGCCGGTCAGGTGCCGGATGTAACGGGCCAGCTCGAGCATGGTGATCTCGACCGGGTTGCCGATGTTCACCGGTCCCCGCATGCCGTGCGCCGCCATCGCGAGGATCCCGGCCACGGTGTCGTCGACGTAGCACAGCGAGCGCGTCTGGAGACCGTCACCGGTGACGGTGAGCGGCGCGCCGGTGAGCGCCTGCCGGATGAACGTCGGGACGGCGCGCCCGTCGTACCCCCGCATCCGGGGGCCGTAGGTGTTGAACAGCCGGACGATGGCCACGTCCGTGCCCAGGGCCGTCGCGTGCGCCGTGGCCAGTGCCTCGCCGAACCGTTTCGCCTCGTCGTAGACGCTGCGCGGGCCGACCGGGTTCACATTGCCCCAGTAGCGCTCGTTCTGCGGGTGTTCCAGGGGGTCGCCGTACACCTCGGACGTCGAGGCCAGCACGAAGCGCGCCTCGCTGCGGTGCGCCAGCTCCAGCGCGTTGCGGACACCGAGGCTGCCGGCGTCCAGGGTGTGCAGCGGCAGCCGGAGGTAGTCGGCGGGAGACGCCGGGGAGGCCAGGTGCAGGACGAGGTCGGGCGCACGGTCCACCGTGAACCCCTCGGACACGTTCGCTTCGCGCAGGACGAAGTCCGCGCGCCCGATGAGGTGCTCCACGTTCGCCCGGCGGCCGGTGCTGAAGTCGTCGACGCAGGTCACCGCGGTGCCGGAGTCCACGAGGGCGGAGCAGAGGTGGGATCCGACGAAACCGGCGCCGCCCGTGACGACGGCGTGCGACCAGCGTCGGGCCGGGGGACTACCCATGGTCATCTCCTATGGGAACAGGGAGCCGCGCGACGCGGAGGTCTCGGTGGGGCGGCAGCGGCCCCGTACGCGTCGGCCGGCCCCGCAGGGCCGCCAGAGGATCCCAGCGTGCACGCGGACCCGGCCGTCGGCACGTTCACGCCGCATTGGAGTGATGACGCCGCGTGACCCCCCCGCTCCGGATCAGGGCCAGGACGGCTCGCACCGCGGCACCACGACGAGCTCGGGCACCACGCTCCCGACGGGCACCGACAGCGCGTACATGACCGTGTCGGCCACGATGTCCGGGCTCTGCAGCATCGACACGTCGGCGTCCGGGAAACGCTCCAGGATGAAGCCGGTCTCCATGCCGCCCGCGATGACGCCGGTGATCCCGATGCCCGCGCAGTCCCGCTGCGCCTCCTTGAAGAGCGTGTGGGTGAAGGCCCGCAGGCCCGTCTTGCTGGCGGCGTACGGACCGGCCTCGGTCCACGTCCGGTTGGCCGCGGTCGACAGGATGTTCACGATGTGGCCGCCGCCCCGGGCCACCATGCGCCGGTAGGACTCCAGACAGAGGTACATCGGCCCCAGCAGGTTGGTCGTGACCACGCGCGTGACCTCCTCCGCCGACAGCTGCTCGACGGCCTTGGACACGTCCACCGCGGCGTTGTTGACCAGGATGTCGACCGCCCGGCCGTCCTCCTCGATGTCCCGGAACACGGCCGCGACCGCTTGGGGGTCACACACGTCCAGCTCCACGAACCGCGCCTGGCCGCCGGCCACCAGCAGGTCCGCGCACAACTCCTGCGCGAGGTCCTTGCGCACGTCCGCCACCAGGACGGTGGCTCCCGCCGCGGCCAGCCGCCGCGAGATGGCCGCGCCCAGCCCGCGCGCCCCTCCCGTCACCAGCGCCAGCTTGCCGCCCAGATCTGCCTGTGCTGCGGTCACGTGCCACTCTCCTTCCGCGCCGCCGTACGGGTGGACGGGCCGGGCGGCCCGCCGAGGACGGCACGGCCACACTGTGGCAGTGACCTTCGGGGCGGACGGGCCGGACCGCGCCGAAGTGTCGCGGAGACGGCGGACAGCCGTGCCCGGCCGCGTACGTCCGGACGGGTGAGGGCCCGCCGGACCGGAGGACGCGGTGCCCGCCCTGCGCGTCCCCAGCGGCCGGCGCGGCGTCGCGTACGGGCCCTGCCGGCGGCGGAGGCACTGATCACCGCCGGCCCCCTCCCCCCGGCGCGGCCGGTGACGGGAAGTCGCGGCCGCGCCGGGTGCGCCGTATGCGCCGTATGAGCCGTGTGAGCCGTGTGAGCAACCCCACCCCGCGCCCAACTCGCCCCGAGACCCGGGGACCTGGGGCAGCCGGCCGTCCGCCGGCCCCCCGGAGACCGGGACGGGCCGGCAAGGTCTGCCACCATGGTTGCGGCGCGCTCGTCGCCGTCCGCCGCACCGCAGCCTCAGGGCCGTGCGCCGCCGGGGCGGAACACCGCCCGCCGATCCCTGTCGCCAGCCGCACCCCGCGGCCGTTCCCGAGTGCCGCCCCTGTGTCTGCCACATCCTCCGCCCTGCCCTCCTCCCCTTCTCCCGTCACGTCCTCCGCCGCGGAGTCGCCGTCCGCCCGGCCCGACGCCCCCGCCGACCGCTCGCCGTGGCGCTGCCTGCGCTACCGCAGCATGCGGTGGTGGGCGGCGGCCAGCCTGGTGTCCAACGCCGGCACCTGGATGCAGCTGACCGTCCAGAACCTGCTGGTCCTCCAGATCACCGGATCCGCCGCCGCCACCGGACTGTCCATCTCGGTGCAGGCCGCTCCCGGTCTGCTCTTCGGCCTGCTCGGCGGCGCCGCGGTGGACCGCTGGCCCCGCAAGCTGACCGCGGCCGTGAGCCAGGCCGTGCTCGGAGCCGTGGCCCTGGTGACCGCCGTCCTCGTCGGGCTGGACCTGCTGAACCTGCCGGTCCTGATGGGCCTGGCCGCCGTCACCGGGCTCATCGCCACCGTCGACGGACCGGCCTGCTCGCTCCTGGGCAATGACCTCGTGCACACGCGGGACGTGCCCTCGGCCATCGGTGTGGGCTCGCTCGTCCACAGTGCCGGAAGGCTCATGGGCGCCGCCCTCGCGGGCCTCGCCGTCGGCGTCATGGGCACGGCCTCGGCCTACGTGGCGAACGGCCTGTCGTTCCTGTTCGTGGCCGGTGTCATCCCCTTCCTCAAACCGGTGCGGCCCGCCGTCCCGCCCGCCGCCCCGGCCGCCGTCCCGCCGTCGGTGGCCCCCGCGGCCGAGACGCTGAGCGCCCGCCAGGGTCTGGCCTACTTCATGAGCCGTCCCCGTCTCGTGGCGCTCGCCGCCATGAACGCGGTGAGCGCGCTCTTCGGCCGGAACTACTCGCTGACCCTGGTCGTGCTCGTCGCCGGGCCCCTCGCCGGCAACGCCGGCTCCTTCAGCAAGGTCTCCACCGTCCTGGCCGTGGGCGGCCTGCTCGGTGCCGTACTGGGAGCCAGGCTGCGCAACCCAGGGGTTCGGATGGTGGGCGTGCTGACGGCTGCCGGAGGACTCCTCCAGGCCCTCGCGGGCGTGTCCCCGTCCCTCGCCGCGCTGATGGTGATCGTCCTGCCGATGGCCGTCGCGGAGTCGGTGGCCGACACGGCGCAGTCCACCGTCCTGCAGACCGACCCCCCGGCCCGGATGCGGGGCCGTGTCCTGGGTGCGTGGTCCAGCATCCGGACGGTGTGGAGCCTCGCGGCGCCGCCCACGCTCGGCCTGCTGATGGAGCTGGCGGGGGTCCGGGTCACCCTGGTCGCGGGCGGCCTGATCGTGGCGGGTGCCGTCGCCTGCGGATACCTGCTCAAGGGCCGCCGGCCCCGACGCCCGACGCCGCCCGTGGTGATGGCGGACACCGCCGTGTCCCGCCCGGCCGCCCCGGTGGCGGTGGGCGCGGCGGCCTGACGGCCTCCGGGCCGGGTCCTGCCGGGGGGCGGCCTTCCGGTCCGGGCACGGCCGGGTAGGGCGTTCCGGTCCGGGTTCCGGCAGGGGTGAGCTTCCGGTCCGGGCACGGCCGGGTACGGCGTTCCGTTCCGGGTCCCGGCAGGCACGGCCTTCGGCCGGGTCCTGGCAGGGGCGGCCTACCGGTCCGGGACCTGCCGGTTACGGAGTTCCGGTCCGGGTCCTGTCGGGCATGGACCGCGGCGGGCCCCGGTACCGCACCCCCGTGAGCCGGCCCCTCGCCGTAGCTGCCCCCGACCAGCGCGCGGCCGACCGCACCCGGCGCCGCACGCCGGGCTGAGCCGGCGCCGTCGGCACCGCCCGCCGTGCGACGGACGCCCAGCGCCCTGCGGGCCGTGCGTGCCGGCCGGGTTACCGCATGCGGGTCGTCCCGGCCCTGTGGGTCGGGCGGTTACCGGCATCCGGGTCAGTCCCGGCCCTGTGGGCCGTGCGTACCGGCGGGGTCGCCGGCATCTCGGCCAGTCCCCGCCCGCGCGGCCGTCCGCACCGGCCGGGTCACCGGGACCCCGGGCAGACCCGGCCCGCACGGGGCCCTCCGCACCGGACCCGGACCCGGCCCCGGCCCGCGCGCCCCGCATGCCGCCGCGCCCGCCCGGGTAGGCGGCGGGCATGAAGAGCCCCGATGCCGGCGGGCACCGCTTCCCGCCGCCGCCCGATGACGGCTCGGGACGGGCGCGGACCCCGCGCACCCGGTGCGACGCGGACCGACGGCTGTCGTGAGGCTGCGGACCAGTGATCCCCACGCGCCCGGATGGCGACGGGTACGCCACGGGCGCGGATTCCGGTACCTGGACACCCACGGCCGGCCCCTGCCCGAGGCGGACGCGGAGCGGGCCCGCGCGCTCGTGATCCCCCCGGCCTGGCGGGAAGTCTGGATCTGCCCCTGGTCCAGCGGGCACATCCAGGCCGTGGGCACGGACGCGGCGGGCCGGCGCCAGTACCTCTACCACCCGCGCTTCCGTGAGCAGCAGGACGCCGCCAAGCACGAGCACGTCCAGCGCGTGGCCCGGGCACTGCCACGGCTCCGGGAAGAGGTGACGCGGGACCTCGCGGGACGGGGACTGCCCCGCGTGCGGGTCCTGGCCTGCATGACCCGCCTGCTCGACCTGGGCTTCCTGCGGATCGGCGGCGAACGCTACGCCCGGGAGAACGGCAGCTACGGCCTCACCACCCTGCTGCGCGAGCACGCCGTCTGCCGCGGCGGCGAGATCCGCCTCCACTTCCCCGCCAAATCGGGCCGGACGGTCGACCGCACGCTGGTCGACGCCCAGGCCCACGCGGTGGTCCGGGCACTGCTCCGCCGCAAGGACCCCGGCCCGCGGCTGTTCGCGTACTGGGAACGGGGCGCGTGGCACGAGGTCCACGCCGAGGACCTCAACGCCTACCTGCGGGAACGGGCACGGGAGGACGTGACCGCGAAGGACTTCCGGACCTGGTACGCCACCGTCCTGGCCGCGGTCGCCCTGGCGGTCTCCGAGGCCACCTCGGACGCCTCCCGCGCCCGGCGCGGGAAGGTCGTCGCGCGGGCCGTGCGCGAGGTGAGCGAATACCTGGGGAACACGCCCGCCGTATGCCGGGCCTCCTACATCGACCCCCGTGTCATCGAGCTCTACGAGGAGGGCGAGACCGTCGCCGCCTCCCTGGACGAGCTGGGCGAGGACGGCCTCTTCGGCCGGCCCGCCACCCACGGCGCAGTGGAGCGGGCGGTCCTGGACCTCTTGCGGACGGGCCGGGCCTGAAGGGGCGATGGGACGCCCGGGTGCGGGTAGGCGCCGGCCATGGAGACGACCAACCCCCTGGCAGTCGTCACCGGTGCGTCGAGCGGCATCGGTTTCGAACTGGCCAGGCAATTCGCCGAACACGGCTTCGACCTGATCATCGCCGCGGAGGACGACGCCCTCGCCTCGGCCGCCGCCGCTCTGACCGGCCACGGCACCCGCGTGGAGGCCGTCCGGACCGACCTCGGCACCCGGGACGGCGTCGAGGAGCTCCACCGCGCCGTCACGGCCACGCGCCGGCCCGTGGCGGCCGTCGCGATGAACGCGGGAGTCGGGCAGGGCGGACCCTTCCTGCGGACCGGCCTGGCGGACGAACTGAAGATCATCGAACTGAACATCACGTCCACCGTCCACCTCGCGAAACTGCTGCTGCCGGGCATGGTGGAGGACGGGGAGGGGCGCGTACTGATCACGTCGTCGATCGCGTCCACCGTGCCGGGTTCGTTCCACGCCGTGTACAACGCCGGCAAGTCGTTCCTGCAGTCGTTCGCCCAGGCGCTCCAGAACGAGCTGAAGGACACCGGGGTCACCGTCACCGCGCTGATGCCCGGCCCGACCGACACGGAGTTCTTCGAACGGGCCGGCATGCTGGACACGAGGGTCGGCCGGGCGCGTAAGGACGACCCGGCCCAGGTGGCCGCGCAGGGTTTCGAGGCGATGATGGCCGGCAAGGACAAGGTCGTCGCCGGCTCCTGGAAGACCAAGGCCCAGGGCCTGGCCAACCGCGTCCTGCCGGACAGCCTGAAAGCACAGGTACACCGGGGCATGGCGGAACCCCGCTCCGGCACGGACGGCTGAAGGGCGACGCGGGCCCGCGCGGAGACCGAAACGATCCAGGAGCGGAAACCCCTGTCTGACTCCCGCTCCGGATGGCAGTCTCTACTTCTCGGAAGCGTCGTCCTGGGGGGATCACGAGTGATGGAGCCGGGTACCGGCATGGGCCTGCGGGGCCGCAGCGGCATCCTGTCCCTGGTCGACGCGTGCCTTAAGGAGAGCCCGACGGCCGAGCGGCCCCTGACCGTGCTCCTCGGCCCCGCCGGCAGCGGAGCCAGCGAGGCGCACAGCGCGCTCATGGAGCACTTCGGGCCCGACTACCCCTTCGCCTTCGTCAACTTCGGCGGGGCCCAGTCCCTGCTGCCGCGCTACGCCCTCGGCCTCCTGGCCCGCCAGCTCGAACGCAAACTGCCCCGCTACGGCCGCTCCCACTTCCCGCTGCTCAGCCTCGGCCTGCTCGCCTCCGACCAGGAGTTGAGCATGCGCAGCCTTCCCGAGGGACGGCGCGCGGTGCAGCGCCGGCTCGACCGGTTCCAGGAGGAGAACGAGGCCAGGCACGGCGACTACCTGGCCGCCTTCTTCGAAGTCGGCATGGGCGCGGTCGGCATGCCCGAAGGCGCCTCCACCGCCGCACTCGCCCTCTTCCAGGACGCCCTGCGGCGCGGCCGCCGCACCGTGCCCGGACTGTTCGGCGGCAGACTGGGCAACCGGCTCACCGCCGGCGCCCACTGGTACGGACGCCACCCCATGACCCGCAGCGCGGACCCCATGGAAGCCCTCGTGGAGCTCAACCTCTGGCGGCACGAGGGCGACGAGAACGAACAGGAACGGCTCGACCTCATCCTCTTCTCCGCCTTCCTGGAAGACCTCAGACGCAACACCGCCCGCAATTTCATGCCCCGCTCCTACCTGCTGCTCCTCGACAACTCCCACACCGAGTACGGCCGCCGCTTCCTCGACCTGCTGCTGCGCTCCCGCCACGACGAGACGGTCGTCGCCGGCCGCACGAGCGACCCGCTGACCGTCGTCGCCAGCTCCAACCGCTGGCTGCCCCGCTGGGGTCCGGCCACCGGGGAGTCCTGGCCCTGGCAGCTGCGCGGACCCGACCGGGCCTCCCTCGCCGACTGGAACGCCCACCGGCCGACCCGCGACAGCGAGGACTCCTGGTGGTACCCGTTACGGCTGCGCGACCTCAACCTGGACGAAGTGCGGATCCGGATCGAGCTCCAGCTCGGAGGGCACAGCGACCTGGCCCAGCTGACCCGCCTCACCCCCTTCGTGCACCGCCTCACCGGAGGACTGCCCCGCGCCGTCCACCAGGTACTCGACGTACTGCGCCAGGCCGGGCCCCCCAGGGACCCGGGGCCCGGGCAGGACCGCTGGCTGCGCACGCTGCCGGACCGGCCGCTGCGCACCGGGGAGGACTCCGCCACCCTGGCCGACACGGCCCTCGGCCACCTCCTGCGCGACTTCGACAGGACCCAGCGCACCGCCCTCGCCGAATGCGCCGCCGCCCGGGACTTCTCCGTCGCCACTCGGCTGCTCAGCCCCGACGACTCCCTCTTCGGCGACATCCGCTCCCGCTGGCTGCTGAGCGGGCCCGTCTCCGTCGTCCCCGTACTCCACCCGTGGCTGCGCCGGCTGCTGCTGTGGCGGCTGGCCGCACGCCCCGACGGGTGGGACGCCGTGCACGAACTCCTCGCGGAGTACTACCACGGCGAGGGCAAGCCGGTGCAGGAGATGTACCACCAGCTCGCCCGCGGTCGGACCGAGGAGGTCACCGCCCACCTGGCGCGGCGCTTCACCGCCGTACCGGCCGCCCAGTGGATCTCCGAGTTCGACGCGATCACCGCCGCGCCGAACCGCCTGCCCGCCGACAGCGGACCCCTGGAACTCCTCGCGGGACTCGTCCCGCGCCGGCCCGGGCGGGTGATGGACACCGAGTCCGTGATCCACACGCTGGTGACCACCCGCTGGGTGTGGAGCGATCCGCTCGCCGACCCCGCCATGCGGCTCAACGACATGATCGCCGACGGCTACACCCAGCTGTCCCAACTGCGGAGGAACGACATCGTGGCCCTCTTCAACGAGTCGGAACGGTACCGCCACTGGCGCGATCCCCAGACGGCCGGCTGGGAGGGCTGAGCACGTGCCCAGACTCGAATGGCCCCTCCACGTCGTGCGCCGCGTCGCCCTCGCCACCGCGGCCGTCGTCGCGCTGGCCGCCGGGCTCTGGCTGGGCCTCGGCTGGCTCCAGGACCGCCAGGCACGATGCGGTGACGGGGTCGTCGAGCGCGGCGCGCAGGACGAGTGCGTCGGAGTGACCGACGGCTCCTACGTCTTCGCCCCGCACCTCGACGCCGTCAGCGAGAAGATCGAGGAGGAGAACCGCAGGGTCCTCGCCGACGAGGAACCGTACGTCAGCGTCGCCTACTTCACCTCCTTCACCACCACGGCCGAGGACAGCAACTCCGCCGAGGGCGTCCGCCACGAACTCCAGGGCGCCTACCTCGCCCAGTACCGGCACAACCGGGGCGACCTCGCCGCCACCCCCAAGATCCGCCTGCTGATAGCCAACCCGGGCAGCAGGTCCGCGCAGTGGAAGCACACCGTCGACGAGCTGATCGCCCGCAAGGACTCCCCGGACCGGCTCGTCGCGGTGACCGGCCTCGGTCCCAGCACCAACGAGAACCTCGCGGCCATAAAGCGCCTCTCCGAACACGGCATCGCCATGGTCGGTGCCACCCTGACCGCGACGAACATCCAGGACATCAACGGCTTCGTGCGGATCGCCCCCACCAACGAGGACGAGGCGTACGCGGCCGCCGGCTACCTCAAACGGCACGGGGTCGCCACCGCCGTCGTCCTCCAGGACGTGGCGGAGGGAAACCTCTACGCCTCGACCCTGGGCACCGCCTTCACCAAGGCCTTCCACGACGGCGACAAGCACCGACTCGTCTCCGAGCGCATGACCTACGACTCCTCCGTCAGCAGCGCCTGGCAGAACGAACTGCGCTACATGCCCGGCCAGTTGTGCCAGCAGCGGCCCCAGCTCGTGTACTTCGCGGGCCGCGGCCGGCACCTCACCCACTTCCTCGACGCGCTCTCCAACCGCAGCTGCACCGATCAGCAGTTCACGGTGTTCGCCGGGGACGACACGACCAACCTGAGCGCCGAGCAGCTCGCCCACGCCGCCGAGACCGGCATCCAGGTGCTCTACACAGGCCTCTCCCACCCCGACATGTACCGCTCCGCGCCCCAGGCGGTGTCCGCGCCGTCGGCGAAGAACTTCCAGCCGGGCGGACTGCTGCACCAGTGGTTCCCGCACGACCCGCGCGAGGACGGCGGGGCCCTGATGGGACACGACGCGGTCCTCGCCGCGGCCCACGGCATCCAGATGGCCGCCCGCTGGCAGGGACAGGTCGCGGGCGACGCGGTGGCCCGGATGTTCCACCAGATGGACGGCACCCAGCAGGTGGCCGGCGCGAGCGGATTCATCTCCTTCCAGAACAACGGCAATCCGCGCAACAAGGCCGTCCCGATCCTGCGCCTCAACGGCAAGGGCCAGGTCGAGTTCGTCGAGGTGTCCGCGGCGGAGGGGAAGCCGCCGCAGGAACGGTGACGCGGGCCCGTCAGGCCGCGGGCCTGCCGGGCCGGTGGCGGGTCGCGCAGTGCGGCCAGGGCGCGTCCGACCCCGCTGCCGCCCGCCCGCCGGGCGGTGTCAGTGGCGCAGGGCCGTGCCGGTCCGGGCCTTCACCGTGCCGGACAGCTCGTGCGTGCTGCGCGCCGTGCCCCGGCCCGTGCCCCCGCCCGCGACGTCCGCGACCGTGACCACCACGGTGTCGAGGACCTTGCCGCTCTCGTCCTCGAACTCGACCTGCACCGCGAAGGACTTCTGCCCCTCGTCGGTGTTGCGTACGGTCACGGGGACCGACGTACGGCCGTCGGCGTCCTTCGTCACCGTCCCCAGGGACACCTGGTCCTTCGCGTCGACCCCGTCCTTGACCTCGGCGAGCTTGTCCTTGGCCACGGCGGCGGCGGACTCGGCGGCCCTCGCCGCCTCGGCGGCTGCCGACGAGACGGCCTCGCCGGCCGATTTCACCGCCTCGGCGGCGCTCGACACCGCACCGGACGGCACGCCGCCGTCCGAACAGCCGGCGGCGCCGAGCGCCACCGCCGCCAGCACCACACCGCCCGCCGCACCACGCATCCACACGACCGCCGCCACCACGCCTCCAAGGGTCTTCCGGGCTCCCAGTCAAAACCCCGGCGGCCCGGATGCCCACCGGAAGGGGCAACCGGGTGACCGCCGGAACGGGCGGCTCCCCCCGCGGCTCCTCCCGCGCCTGCCCGCCCCCTGTGGACCGGCTGTGAAACCGGTCGGTACGGGGGGTGTGGTACTAGAGCCGTGCCGAGAAGTTCTATATTCGTATGAAGCATCCACGCGCGGCCCGGCTGCGGAGATTCAGGGGGGTACGACCGCGATGGCCGAGACCGACGCCGGTGCCCGGGCGAAGTCCCGTACGGCCCGCAAGGCCCGCCGCAAGACGCGCAACCGCAAGCGCCTGGGCATAGCCGGGGCCGTACTCGTCGCGGGCGGGGCGGGCGTCGCGTTCGCGGTCGGCCTCCCGGGATCCTCCGACGCCGAGCACGACGCCAGACTGGCGGCCCCGGCGGGGGCGGGCGCGGTGACCGGCGGGCCCGGCTTCGGCAAGGGCCCGAAGCCCGACTGGGACGGCAAGGTCGAGGTGCTGGGCGACGGCTCCACCTCCTACACCGGGCCGCAGCCGGGACAGCTCAAGCCCGAGAAGCTGAAGCCGGGCGAGAAGCCGCCGCAGTTCGTGGTCTTCTCCTGGGACGGCGCGCTGGAGGGCGACGACCACCTCTTCTCGCACTTCCGTCAGGTGGCCAAGCAGAACAAGGCCCACATGACCTTCTTCCTCACGGGCATCTACCTGCTGCCGGAGAGCAAGAAGTCGCTCTACCGCCCGCCGCAGCACGGCCAGGGCGCGGCCGCCATCTCGTACCCGACCGTCCCGCACGTGCGGTCCACGATCCAGCAGCTGCGCGGCGCCTGGACCGACGGCCACGAGATCGGGTCCCACTTCAACGGGCACTTCTGCGGCCCCAAGGGCGGCGGGGACTGGAGCCCCGAGGAGTGGAAGAGCGAGATCGACCAGACGTACGCCTTCATGAAGGGGTGGAAGACCAACACCGGCTTCACCGGTGAGGCACCCCTCCCGTTCGACCCCGACCGGGAGGTCGTCGGCGGCCGCGCGCCCTGCCTCGAGGGCCAGAAGAACCTCGTGACCGCGATCAAGCAGTACGGCTGGCGCTACGACGCGAGCTCTTCGGGCGACTTCCAGATGTGGCCGTCCAAGATGGACGGCATCTGGAACTTCCCGCTCCAGCTCGTCCCCTTGCAGGGCAAGGAGGTGCAGGTCCTCTCCATGGACTTCAACTTCCTCTACAACCAGTCGGGCGACAGCACCCAGGGCGACCCGGCGAAGTTCGCCGGCTGGCAGGCGCAGGTACGCGGCTCCTACATGAACGGCTTCAACCGCGTCTACAACGGCAGCCGGGCGCCGATGTTCATCGGCAACCACTTCGAGGACTGGAACGGCGGCATCTACATGAAGGCCGTCGAGGACGTGATGAAGGACGTCTGCAACCGCCAGGACGTGCGCTGCGCGTCCTTCCGGGAGGTGGCGGACTGGATGGACGTCCAGGACCCGAAGGTCCTGGCCCAGCTGCGGATGCTCGACCCCGCTCAGGCGCCGGACTGGAAGACGCTCATCAAGTGACCCGGGCCGGCGCACACGGCGCGGCCGGGACACGCGGCGCGTGCCGGGCCCGTCGTACGGCCGCTCCCGGCGCCGCCTACTTCACGGCCTTCGCGTAGTCGGCCCACAGGCCGACCGCCCGTGCGCTGCCGGGCGTCGTGGGGGCGTCGCCGGCCAGTCCCGTCAGCGGCAGCGGGATCAGGTCCAGCAGCGACATCCGGTAGACCACCACGGCCGTGGTCTCCTGCGCGGTGGTACCCACGAACCAGCCCGCCGTGTTCGCCGCGGTCGTGCCGGTCTTGCCCGCCGCACCCGGCTGGGCCTTGGCGGCGGCCTTGGCCGAGCCCTCGCTGACGGCCGCCCGCAGGGCCTCCGTCACCGTGCGCGCGGTCTTCTGCGACATCGCCCTGGCCGCCTTCGGCGGGTCCAGCGGCACGGCGGCGCCGGCGCGGGTGGCCGACCGCACCGAGTAGGGGTCGGTGTGCATTCCGTCCGCCGCGAAGGTCTGGTAGGCGCCGGCCATCCGGATCGCGCTGGGCGTGGAGTTCTCCCCGAGGGCGAAGGAGGGGATCCGCGGCCCGAGGCTCGAGGCGAGCAGCCCCGAGCGCTCGGCGTACGACTCCACCCGGTCGAGCCCGACGTCGAGGCCGAGCTGGAGCATGGGGGTGTTGACGGAATGGGCCACCGCCTGCTGGAGGGTGATCTGCCCCCAGCTGCGGTCGCCCTCGTTGTGCCCCTTGACCACCTTGCCGCTGCGGTCCCAGTACGGACCCTCGGGCGTGTGCACCGTCGCCTGGTCGTTGCCGTCGTACACGCTGGAGGGGGAGACCGGGGTACGGGCCTGGCCGCGCGTGCGCAGCACCCCGTCCTCGAGCGCGGCGGCGTAGACGAGGGGCGTGAACACCGTGCCGGCCGGGATCGTCGTCGCGTTCGCCTCGTTGAAGCCCTGCTTCAGGTAGTCGGGGCCGCCGTACACGGCGAGCAGCCGGCCGTCGCGGGCCACGCTGGCCGCGCCGATCTTCGCGTACTTGTCGGTGTCGGGACGCCGCTCGGGGTCGATGTCCTTCTGGGCCTGCTGGACCGCGGCGGTCAGGGCCGCCATGCGGTTCTTGTCGAAGGTCGTGTAGATCTGGTAGCCGCCGAGGTCGAAGTCGGACTCCTTGAGGTGGCCGGCCTTGATCGCGTACGCCTTGGCCATCTCCACCAGGTAGCCGTTCTGGGCCCCGGGCATGCCGACGAGGGAAGCGGCGGAGGGCTCCGGGAACTTCGTGTACGTGGCGCGCTCGGCGGGGGAGAGGTGGCCGGTCTTGACCATGCGGTCCAGGATCCAGCTCCAGCGCTCGACGGCCCGCGCGTGGTTCTCCTTGCCGAGGGAGGGGTCGAAGAGGCCGGCGCCCTTGAGGAGGGAGGCCAGGAAGGCGCCTTCGCTGGCGTTGAGCTGCGAGACGTCCTTGCCGTAGTACGCCTGGGACGCGCGCTGGATGCCGTAGGTGCCGCGGCCGAACCAGCTGGTGTTGAGGTAGTCCTCCAGGATCTGCTTCTTGCCCGCGCGGCTGTCCAGCTTCACGGCGAGCAGCAGCTCGGTGAACTTCCGGGACAGGGTGCGGTCCTGGTTCAGGTACGCGTTCTTCACGTACTGCTGCGTGATGGTGGATCCGCCCTGGGTCTCACCGCCGGTCACCGCGGCGCGCATCGCGCGCAGCACGCCGGACGGGGAGACCCCGGGGTCGGAGTAGAAGCTGGCGTTCTCGGCCGCGAGGACGGCTCCCTGGACCTTCTGGGGCACCTTGTCCAGAGGCATCTCCTGCCGTTGGACCCAGCCCGTGCGGGCCATGGTGGAACCGTCGGACCAGTAGTAGACATTGTCCTGTTGTGTGGCGAAAGAGTTGAGGTCGTCGGGTATGTCCGTGGTTGCGTAGGCGATTCCGACGAAACCCGCCATGCCGACGAACAGGTACAGGAGGGCGCCGGCCCATTGACGGCCCGAGGGGGCCCACCGGCGCCAGCCGCCGCGCCCCGGCCTCGGGTACGCCGGCCGCAGACGGCGCAGCCCGGGGCGCGCCGCGGCGAGGACCGGCGCGAGCACCGCCGGGAGACGGCGGGCCGGGCCGGAGCCGGGCCGCGCCCGGCGGCTCCCGGCCTTCCTGCGGCGGCCCGAGGCGGCCGCTCCGCCGTCCTTCGGGGCCGCCCGCCTGCCCCGTGATCGCCCTCTTGAGGACATGTCCTGCCCGCCCACTCCGAATGCCCCCTGTGCCGTGCTTCCTCCTACACCCTAGATGCACCTCCTGTGAAGCCGGAGGGGAGGTGGGGTGAAGGCGGACGGATCGCCGGGACGCCGCCCCGCCCGGAAGTGGAAGCGCGCGGACCGGCGCCTGGCGTGATCATTGCCGGGCGAGACGGGACGAAACGGAACACGGCCACGGCGTCGCCCAGTTGTGCGAAGATTCCGTCGCCCGGTCCGTGCGGACCGGGTGACAAGGGGATGCACAGTGATACCTAAGAGGTTCAGGCTGGCCGCCATCGGCGCTCTGACCGTGGCCATGGCGTCCGGCAGCCTGTTCGCCTACTCCGCGAGCGCGGGCACGACGGAGGAAGCCGACCGCGCCACCGCGGACGCTTTCGCCCGCATTGCCGACGACGTGCTCTCGCAGCGCACGCAGGCCCTGGTCGACGGTCACGTGCGGCACCGTGACGCCGCGCCTTCCTCCAAGAAGAAGGCCCGGCTGTCGGACAGGCTGAAGAAGGACGAGCACGCGGCCATCGCGTCGCTGAAGTCCCGCAAGACCCGCCTCGCGGAGCTCGGTGAGGCCTACACGGCCGCCGACACCAGCGTCGTGGTGGACCGAGCCACCCTCACCGGCGGCAAGGCGACCGTGCAGGTCACCGAGCAGACCACGCTCACCTACAAGAAGGTGCGCGGGGACGAACCGGACACCACCGACTTCAAGACGCGCTACGAGCTGACCCTGACGGGCAAGAAGGGCGGCTCCTGGGAGCTGACCTCGATCAAGTCCCAGGACAGCGCGAACGCCCCCGTCGCGGTCAACGAGCCCGTGGCGGCCGGGGTCGCCGTCGTCAAGGACGACGGCAACCAGTACCCGGACGGCACGCCCGCGTCCACGAAGTACCCGGCCACGCCGAATCCGAAGAAGACCACCGGCGGCGCGTACGACTACAACGCCATGGCGAAGTACGCGGAGAAGTACTGGAGCAACTACAACCCGGCGTACCGCAAGTTCAACGGCGCCGGCGGTGACTGCACCAACTTCGTCAGCCAGTCGCTGAAGGCCGGCGGCTGGAAGCCCGTTCCGGGCTCCTCCTCGGACTACCGCAACTGGTGGTACGACGGCACCCGCCAGTCCGTCTCCTGGATCGGCGTGAACGAGTGGGCCTGGTTCACGCTCTCCAACCAGCGGGCCACGAACCTGGCGAACGTGTACCAGATGGACATCGGCGACGTCATGCAGGTGGACTTCAACAAGGACGGGTCCAAGGACCACTCCATGATCGTCACCTACCGCAGCCGTGCCGGGATGCCGTACCTCACGTACCACTCCACGAACACGTACCGGAAGTCGCTCGCGAGCATCATCGCGTCCTACCCGGACGCGCGCTACTTCGCGTACCGCACCTGACGGTCGCCCTCCTGGGCCCCTCCCGCCGGCGGAAGCCGGCGGGAGGGGCCCTTTTTTCGTGCCGGTGGGGAAGGGGTGCGCGGCACCGGAGGGTCCGGCTCCCGCCGGCCGCCGGATCAAACCTCCAGTCACCCAAGATCACTGCATTGAGGTAATGCCCTCGGCATTCCAAGGTCATCCGGGTCGGCCGCTGGTTACTGTTCCCCGAGATCTGGACGGATTCCCGGATATTCGCCCCCCTTTTTTTCCTTTTCACCGGTGACGTGCGCCTGTGCCCATCGCCGTGCTTACGAAGGAGAGCTCGCCCCATGACCGTTGACACCAGCCCGGAAGCGCAGCTGGATCCGCCGCAGCAGTCCAGCCTGAGCACCGCGGCCGCCCGCAACCTTGCCTCCACGACCAAGTCCGCCCCGCAGATGCAGGAGATCACCTCCCGGTGGCTGCTGCGGAGCCTGCCCTGGGTGGAGACCAAGGGCGGCACCTACCGCGTCAACCGCCGGCTGACCTACACCGTCGGCGACGGACGCATCGAGTTCGTCCAGGACGGTGCCTCGGTGCGGGTGATCCCCCGGGAGCTCGGGGAACTGGCCCTGCTGCGCGGTTTCGACGACCTGGAGGTGCTGACCGCGATCGCCGGCCGGTGCGTCCAGCGCGACTTCCGGGCCGGTGAGGTGCTCGTCGAGCGCGGTGCCCCGGCCGACCGGATCCACATGATCGCGCACGGCCGCGTCAGCCAGACCTCCCTCGGCAAGTACGGCGACGAAGTGGCCGTCGCCACGCTCGCCGACGGCGACAGCTTCGGCGAGAACGCCCTGCTCGACGACGACGCCGACTGGGACTACACCGCCACCGCCGAGACCCCGGGCACCCTGCTCAGCCTCTCCCGCGAGGACTTCGCGGCCCTGGCGTCCTCGGCGCCGAGCCTCCAGGCCCACCTCCAGCGGTTCAGCTCGCTCCCGCAGCAGCGGCAGAACCGTCACGGCGAGGCCGAGATCGCGATGTCGGCCGGCCACACCGGCGAGTACGAGCTGCCCGGCGCCTTCGTCGACTACGAGCTCAACCCCCGCGAATACGAGCTCTCCGTCGCGCAGACCGTCCTGCGGGTCCACACGAGGGTCGCCGACCTCTACAACGGCCCGCACAACCAGACCGAGGAACAGCTCAGGCTCACCATCGAGGCGCTGCGCGAGCGCCAGGAGCACGAGCTCATCAACAACCGGGAATTCGGCCTGCTCCACAACGCCGACTTCAAGCAGCGGATCCAGACCCACTCCGGCCCGCCCACCCCGGACGACCTCGACGAGCTGCTCTGCCGCCGCCGCGGGACCAAGTTCCTCTTCGCCCACCCCAGGACCATCGCGGCGATCGGACGCGAGTTCAACGCGCGCGGGCTCTACCCGGACCACGTCGACGTCGGCGGTCAGCAGGTCCCGGCGTGGCGCGGAGTGCCGATCCTGCCCTGCAACAAGATCCCCATCAGCAAGGAGAACACCAGCTCCATCCTCGCGATGCGCACCGGCGAGGACAACCAGGGCGTCATCGGCCTGCGCCAGACCGGTCTGCCCGAGGAGTACGAGCCGGGCCTGTCGGTGCGCTTCATGGGCATCAACGAGCAGGCGATCATCTCCTACCTGGTCACCACCTACTACTCCGCCGCCATCCTGGTGCCCGACGCCCTCGGCGTCCTGGAGAACGTACAGATCGCCCGCAAGCGCGACTAGGCCCCCGGCCGCAACGGCCCGGCATCCTCCCGGGCGGGCCGCGCGCGCCCGGGATCCGGGCCACCTCACCCACCTCACCAAGGAGTCACGGATGCCCGAGCCCGGGCCTTCCCCTCTGCAGTCGAGCCTGCCCTCCGCCGCGGCGCACTTCGGGGCGCACGTCCTCACCAACGCCCTCGGCCGGGGCCGCGTCCCGGACCACGCCCCCGTCGCCGAGGCGGCGGCCGCCGAGACCGCCGTCGTGGCGGCACCGGCCGCCGAAGCCCCCGTCGCCGCCCGCCCCGCCCTGCCGACCGCACCCGTCCTGCCCTTCGGCACCGCCCCCGCCCCCGGGGCGGTGCCCGCACCCGCGGAGGACGCCGCGGCGGTGGGGCGGGCGGGCCCCGCCGCCCTGGAGCGGATCCTGCGCGGGCCCAGCGGCCTCGGTACGGCCGCCCTGCACCTGGCCGGGACCGGGACACCGGCGGCGGCCGCGACCCCGGCCGAGGGCCGGCCCATCCCGGGCCTCTACTACCACCCCGTGCCCGAGCCGGACCCGGTGCGGGTCGAGGAGGTCAGCCGCCGCATCAAGCGCTGGGCGGTGGACGAGGTCCAGGCGTACCCCCCGGAATGGGAGGACCAGTTCGACGGCTTCTCCGTGGGCCGCTACATGGTCGCCTGCCACCCGGACGCACCGACCGTCGACCACCTGATGATCGCCACGCGGCTGATGGTCGCCGAGAACGTCGTGGACGACGTCTACTGCGAGGACCACGGCGGCTCGCCCGTCGGTCTCGGCGGAAGGCTCCTGCTGGCGCACACCGCCCTCGATCCCGTCCACACGACGCGGGAGTACGCGCCGGCGTGGGAGAAGTCGCTCCTCTCGGACGCCCCGCGGCGCTCCTACCGCTCGGCCATGGAGTACTTCGTCCGGGCGGCCACCCCCTCCCAGGCCGACCGGTTCCGGCACGACATGGCCCGGCTGCACATGGGGTACCTCGCCGAAGCCGCCTGGGCCGAGACGGAGTACGTCCCGGAGGTGTCCGAGTACCTGGCGATGCGCCAGTTCAACAACTTCCGGCCCTGCCCCACCATCACCGACACCGTCGGCGGCTACGAACTCCCGCCGGAGCTCCACGCCCAGCCCGCCATGCAGCGGGTCATCGCGCTCGCGGGGAACGCCACGACCATCGCCAACGACCTGTACTCGTACACCAAGGAACTCAACTCCCCCGGCAAACACCTGAACCTTCCCGTGGTGATCGCCGAGCGCGAGGGGCTTTCCGACAAGGACGCCTACCTGAAGGCCGTCGAGGTCCACAACGACCTGATGCACACCTTCGAGGCCGAGGCCGCACGACTGGCCGCCGCCTGCCCCGTACCGACCGTGCTGCGCTTCCTGCGGGGAGTGGCCGTATGGGTCGACGGCAACCACTACTGGCACATGAGCAACACCTATCGCTATAGCCTGCCCGATTTCTGGTAAGGATGGACTTATCCGTGACTAGCACCGATCTCACCACCACTGCCACCTCTTCCGCCGGCTCCGTGCTCATTCCCGCGCCGAGCACGCCCTACCAGGGGGACATCGCCCGCTACTGGAACAACGAGGCCAGGCCCGTGAACCTGCGCCTGGGCGACGTCGACGGCCTTTACCACCACCACTACGGCATCGGCGACATCGACCACGCCGCCCTCGGCGACCCGGCCGACAGCGAATACGAGAAGAAGCTGATCGCCGAGCTGCACCGGCTGGAGTCGGCCCAGGCCGAACTGCTCCTGGACCACCTCGGCCCCATCGGGCGCGACGACACCCTCGTGGACGCCGGCTGCGGCCGCGGCGGCTCGATGGTCATGGCCCACCAGCGCTTCGGGTGCACGGTGGAGGGCGTCACCCTGTCGGCCAAGCAGGCCGACTTCGCCAACCAGCGCGCCCGCGAACTCGGCATCGAGGACCACGTCCGCGCCCGGGTCTGCAACATGCTGGGCACCCCCTTCGAGACCGGGCAGGCCGCGGCCTCGTGGAACAACGAGTCGAGCATGTACGTCGACCTGCACGACCTCTTCGCCGAGCACGCCCGGGTCCTCGAGGTCGGCGGCCGCTACGTGACCATCACCGGCTGCTGGAACCCCCGTTACGGCCAGCCCTCCAAGTGGGTCTCCCAGATCAACGCCCACTTCGAGTGCAACATCCACTCCCGCCGGGAGTACCTGCGGGCCATGGCCGACAACCGCCTCGTCCCGCAGGCGGTCATCGACCTGACCCCCGACACCCTGCCCTACTGGGAGCTGCGGGCCACCTCCTCCCTGGTCACCGGCATCGAGGAGGCGTTCATCAACTCCTACAAGGACGGCTCCTTCCAGTACGTCCTGATCGCGGCCGACCGCGTCTGAGCAGGCACTGACGGGGCTCCGGCCGAGCCCCGGCCGCCGCCCCGAGGGGCCGGGACCGTCAGCCGACGGACCCGGCCCCTCCCCGGCATGTGACCATGGCCCCCGGTCCATCCGCACCACCTGGGGGAAGCATGTCCACCCGCACCACCGCCGCGCGTCCGCTCGCCGCCGCGCTCGCCGCGCTGTTCGTCCTGGCCGGCTGCACCTCACCGGACAACAGCCCGCGGGCGGCGGCCAGTTCCCCGGCGGCCACGCCGGCACCCCCGCACCGGGCGGCACGGGGGCCGGGTACGAGGGACCGCGGCCGCAGGACCAGAACCTGCTGGCGTGGACCGGCGACCCCAACGACGCGGGGCACGTCACCGCGCAGTCGGCGGCCGGCGTCGGCGGACGGGTCACCCTGGTCCGGGTCGTTCTGCGCCAGGAGATCACCTGGTCGAACATCTGGCTGGGGCTGGCCGGCCTCGACCAGGGGGCCCGGCTGTCCGACTGCTACCTCGGCGTGTACGACGCCACCGGCACCCTGCGCGCGGCCACTCCCGACATCTCCCCGCAGCTGATGACCGACCCCGTCGCCAAACCGCTCGCCCTGGCCAAGCCGTTCGCCGCCGCCCCCGGGACCTACTTCATCGCCCTCCTCCTCAACGGCAACTGGGCCACCAACGCCCTCACCCTGAAGTCCACGGGAGCCGGCATCTCGGTCAACGCGGGCCTCACGCCCCCGAACCTGCGCTACAGCACCATCCTGACCGGCCAGAGCTCCCTGCCGCCCACCGTGAACCTCGCCGAGCAGTCCACCAGCACCATCAACACCGGCTGGGGCAGCCAGTGGTACGGCATCTCCTGACCCCGGCACCGGTCGGCGGGCGGCACCCGGCCCGCTCGCCGGCCGGGCCGGAGGTCAGGCCGCCACGGTCTCCGGCTGCGCCTGCCGGGCCGGCGCGGCGAGTCGGCCCGTGCGGTCGAGTCCGTACAGGGCGGCCGTGCAGCCGAGGCCCAGGACGAACAGGGCCAGCCAGGGGAGCGCCGACATCCCGGCCGAGCGGGCCGCGTCCAGCGCCGCCCCGGTGAGCAGGTTGCCGACGGCGATGCCCACACCGCAGACCGTGTTGTACAGGCCGTAGTGCGTGGCGACCAGGCGGTCGCCGCAGAGGCGGACGATGGTGTCCATCTCGAAGGGGTACGCGATCATCGTCCCGGCGGCCAGCAGCAGCGCCGACAGCACCGGCGGCACCGCCGCCAGCAGCCGTGTCCCCCACTGCGACTCAGGTACGGGCAGTGCCGTGGCCGCCAGCAGGGGCAGGAAGGCCACCCCCATGGTCAGCAGGCCCGCGGCCAGCGCCCGGCCCGGCTCCAGACGGGCCTTGCACCAGGCCGTGACCCGGGTCTGGAAGAGGATCGTGCTCAGTCCGGACACCGCGAAGAGCACCGCCACCGAGGCCGTCCCGAAGCCCCCCTCACCGCCGACCCGCCGGACCTCCAGCGGCAGCGCCATGTAGACCTGGAAGGTCATCACGTACGAGCCGATCATCGCCACGGAGAACAGCAGGAACGGGCGGTTTGCGAGGATCCCCCGCCACTGGGCCAGCACTCCCTCCCGGGGGCTTTCGGCGCGCTCGGCGGCGTCGTTGCCGCGGCGGGCCGGCAGGGCGCGGATCTGCACGGCGCTCAGCACCGCGAAGATCCCCGCCGCCACCAGGCAGGTGACGCGGAAGTCGACGCCCGTCAGCACCATGCCCACCAGCGGGCCCAGCAGGATGCCGGCCTGGTAGAAGACGTTGAACAGGGCGAAGGCCTCCACCCGGCGCTCGCCCGCGTCGGCCGCCAGATAGGCGCGGGTGGCCGGGTTGAACAGGGCCCCGGCCAGGCCGGTGGCCGCCGAGGCGGCGATGAGCGCCGGCACGGAGTCGACCAGCCCGAGCGTCGCGAAGCCGGCGATGCGCAGCGCGAGCCCGGTGATGATCATCGGCTTGTAGCCGAGGCGGTCGGCGAGGGTGCCGCCGATCAGGAACATGCCCTGCTGGCTGAAGTTGCGCACCCCGAGGATCAGCCCGACGGTCCAGCCGGCCAGCCCCAGCGGACCGGCCAGGTGCGTGGCGAGGTAGGGCATGAGCATGTAGAAGCCGAGGTTGATGGTGAACTGGTTCACCATCAGCAGCTGGACGCTGCGCTCGTACGTGCGGACCTGCGCGAGGGTGCCCTTCATCACGCCGCGACCTCCGGCGCGCGCAGGGTCAGCGGGTCCACCACGTTCGTGCAGCGGGTCCAGCGGGTGACCTCCTTCTCGTCCAGACGGCCGATCGTCTCGGGTTCGGCGGCGGGAGGCGAGTCCATCAGCCCGTGGGCGGCGCAGTAGTCGTCGTCGTACACGGTGCCGAGGTAGCGCTGCGGGCCGTCGGGGAAGACCGCGGCGATCCGGGTGTCCCCGGGCAGGGTCCGGGCCAGCCAGCCGGCGACGAGGGCGACCGCGCCGACGCTCCAGCCGCCGGCGGCGTAGTGGGACGCGGCGAGCTGGCGGCAGGTCCACACGGCCTCGCCCGGTGCGACCCAGTGCACCTCGGAGAACTGCTCGTACGCGACGTTGCGCGGGTAGATGCTCGATCCGAGACCGCGCATCAGGCGGGTCCGCGCGGGTTGGCCGAAGATGGTGGAGCCGACGGTGTCCACGCCCACGAGCTTCAGGTCGGGGTAGAGCTGGCGCAGCACCCGGGAGACGCCCGCCGAGTGCCCGCCGGTGCCGACGCTGCACACCAGGACGTCGATGTGGTGGAGCTCGGTGGCCAGTTCGAGGGCCAGCGGGGTGTACGCGGTGGTGTTGTCCGGGTTGTTGTACTGGTCCGGGCACCAGGAACCGGGATGCACCCCCAGCAGCTGGGTGACGCGGTCGCGGCGGGCCTGCTGCCAGCCGCCGGCGGGGTGCGGCTCGGAGACGACGTCGACCTGTGCCCCGTACGCCGTCAGCAGGCGGATCATCGACGGTTCCAGGCCGGGGTCGGTGACCAGGGTGACGGGGTGCCCGTGGACCATGCCCGCCAGGGCGAGGCCGAGGCCGAGGGTGCCGCTGGTGGACTCGATGATCCGGGCGCCCGGCTTCAGTTCGCCCCGCGCGCGGGCCCGTTCGACCATGTGCAGGCCGGGGCGGTCCTTGATGCCGCCGGGGTTGAAGCCCTCGAGCTTCGCCCAGAAGCCGCGCCCCGCCGGGGCCAGGGGCTCCGAGACGCGCAGCAGGGGGGTGTTGCCGACCAGCCCGGAGAGTCCGGTGCGGGCGGGAGGAGTGACGTCGGTGGCCGAAGAATGCATTGTTCCGCTCTCGTTTGATGGTGCTTCGGGTGGTCGCGCTCGTGGGAATGCCGAGCCGGGGCAGGGCAGGGTCCGCCCGTTGGGCATACGTCAGCCGTTGCGAACGGGCTTACGGGAGCGGACTAGAGCCGCCATCGACAGACGATGGTCAGAGTGGAGCGTCCCGAGCGGACGGACGCCGGTCCGGTGGTGCTCGCGGGTACGGCCCGGGCGGCCGCCGGAGCGGCGCCCGCACCCGCCGAGGGCCGCGCGGGCCCTGCGGGCAGCGGGCTCGGGGCCTGCACCGAGGTGGCCGGGCCGGAGGAGGCGCAGCTCGTGCCGTGCCCCGGATGCGGGTGCGCGTGGCCCAGGGGTTCTGCGGGAGGTGTCAGTCCCGGCTGCAGCGCGGCTCCAGCGGCCGACGAGCGGTACGAGACGTCGGCGTGCCCCTGCGAGGAGCAGACGAGGGCCGCGGACAGCAGCGCGCCGAGGGTGACGACCACCAGCGTGCCGAACCAGGATGAAACGGGAAAAAAGGGGTGTGCGGGGGGACGGGTCAACAGAGTTCCTCCGTGCGGCGGGCACCCCTCGGCCCGGAGGGCGCGGGGGCGGTGGGGATCGCGGGACGGGCCCGGACGGATCCCGGGCCTACACCTGGAGGACGGCGGAGGCTCTCGAGTGCGCCGGGGGCGCGGCTGCGGCCGGGTGGCGGGCCGTGCCGCCGTGGCCGGCCCCGTCCCGGTGGGCCGCGAGGGCCGCCCGGGCGACGGCCGCCGGCGGGGGAGCGGCGGTCGCGTCGGCCGGGGAGCCGGCCCGGGGAGGCAGGGGGGTGCAGCCGTGGACCGGGTGGGAGGGGTCGTGGCGGTCGGCGGGGGCCGCCGAGACCGGGGCCGTGGTGCCGGGCGGCGCCGCCGGCACGGCCGGAACCGGTGTGGCGGACGCGCGGGTGGGGGACGTCGGGGCGGTGGCGTGGGCGGCGCCCTGGGAGCCGGTGCCGTGTGCGCAGAGCAGACCGATCAGCAGCAGGGCCAGCCCGAGCAGGTGCGCCAGGCCCGCTGAGGTGCGGACCCGCTGCGTACGGGAGGACCGGGCTGTGACCACGCCGTGATCGTAGCTCGCCCCCCGCGTGATGTACGGGCCCGAACCGGACAATCGCCGACCGCGCCGTGGCCGGGGGCGTGCCCCCCCGGACCGCGCCCGGCCGGGACGCCGCGGGAGGGTTCACCCGGCCAGCTTTCGCGCGTCCAGCGGGAGGTGCCACGCGTTGCGGCGGCGCACCCTCTGCAGCTGGGCCTCCAGCGGGTTCGGCGGCACGGCGAGTACGGGGCACGGCGCGTGCGCCAGGCAGTGGCGGGCCACCGAGGGCCGCAGGGCCCGCAGCAGCCGTCCGCGGCGGCCGGCGCCGACCACCAGCAGGTCGTCGGCGTCCCGGGCGGCGTCGGCCAGGACGGCTCGCGGGGTGCCCCGTACGATCTGCGCGGTCAGGGGGACGCCCGGACCGCCCGCCCCGAAAGCGGCCACCAGGGCGTCGCGCAGCCGCCCGGCCGCCGCGGCCCGGTACTCCGGGTAGGAGTCGCAGGCGCAGGCGCCCGGGCTGCCCGGAGCCCCGCGCGGGGTCTGCCAGGCCAGCACCGCCCACAGCTCCGCCCCGCGCAACCGGGCCTCGTCCGCGGCCCGGTGCAGGGTCGTCGCACTCCCCGGACCGCCGCTCACACCCGCCACTACCCGTCGCCCCACCGCCGGCCCCTCCCGAGTCGCCCGCCGTCCGGCTTCCATTGAACTCCCGCCGGGGCGGCCCGTACGTCAGCGGTGCGTACGGACCCGGCCGGGCGGCGTCAAGTTCCCGTCAGAAAGGGACGACCGCGCTCCGCTACACGTCCGAGGAGTCGCCGTTCCGGCACGGGCGGCGCGCCGGGAGCCACTCCGGCGCCGTCGGCAGGACCGCTCGCAGGCGGGCACCGCGGGCCGAGGGTTCGGCGGTGAGGGTGCCCCCGTGATGGGCGGTCAGGTCGCGGGCGATGGCGAGGCCCAGCCCGGCGCCGCCGTGGTCGCGGCTGCGGGCGTCGTCCAGCCGGGTGAACCGCTCGAAGACCCGCTCCCGGTCGCCGGGCGGGATGCCGGGACCGTCGTCGATGACCTCCAGTACGGCGGTCCGCGCCCCGGAGCCGCCGGTGGTGGTCAGGACGATCTCCACCCGCCGGCCGGCGAACCGCTGGGCGTTGTCGAGCAGGTTGGTCACCACCCGGGTCAGCCACATCTCGCTGCCCTCCACCGTCACACCGCCCTCCAGCTCCATGCGTACGGGGACCCGGTCGCCCATCCGTGACTCCACGGCGGAGCGCACCACGGCACCCAGGTCCAGCGGGACCGCCGCGACGGGCCGGGCCGCGTCGATCCGGGCCAGCAGCAGCAGGTCGGAGGCCAGGTGCTGGAGCCGCTCGGTGTCCTCGAGCGCCCCGCCGATGAGCTCCGGCCACAGCTCCGGGTCCCGGACGGCCAGGGCCACTTCCAGCTGGGTGCGCAGCACGGTGAGCGGGCTGCGCAGTTCGTGCGAGGCGTCGGCGATGAACTGGCGCTGGCGGTTCCCGGAGGACTCCAGCCGGTCCAGCGTGGCGTTCATCGTCTCCGCCAGCCGGGCCACCTCGTCACGGGTGGGCGGCACCGGGACCCGGCGGTGCAGGTGCCGGTCGGTGATCTCGGCGACCTCCGCGCGGATCGCCTCGACGGGCCGCAGGGCGCGGCCGGTCACCCGCCAGGTGACCAGGGCCACCGTGGCGAGGAGCAGCGGCCCGCCGACCGCGAGGGCGGCGGCGGTGGTGTCGTCCGCCGCGTCCACATCACGCAGCGAGGTGCCCACGTACACCGTGATCAGGCCCTGCGGGGTGTCCGTGGTGACCTGCACGACCCGCAGCCGGTGTTCGCCGCCGAGCGGCCGGACCCGCCAGGTGTGGAAGGCGGTGCCGGGGCGCGCCGGCCCGCCGGGGCCCAGCGCGGGCGCGCCGGCCAGGTTCGGGGTGGCCCGCAGCACCCGGCCGCGCGCGTTGACCACCTGGACGAAGTCGGCGCCGGGCAGGGGTGCGCGCATCCGGTCGAGGCCGCCGGTGGCCGCGAGCCGCGCGATGGTCACGGCCTGCCGCTCGGCGTCGCGCTCGGCGTTGCGCAGCAGGTTGGCCTCCAGCAGCCCGATCAGCGCGAACGAGGCCAGGGCGAGGGCCGCCGCCACGACGAGGACGGCGCCGGCGGTGGCGCGCCCGCGGACGGTGGTGGGCCCGATCCGGCGCAGCAGGCGGCGTACGGGTTCGCGTACCGGGCCGAACGGGCGGGGTGCGCGGGGCTTCGGGCGCGTCCCCGGCCGCGCCTCCGGGCGGGGCTCAGCCACCGTCCGCCGCCAGCCGGTACCCGGCGCCGCGCACGGTCTCCAGAGAGGACCGGCCGAACGGCGCGTCGATCTTCCGGCGCACCGCGCTGACGTGCACCTCGACCACGTTCGGATCGCCGTCGAAGGCGCTGTCCCACACCTGTTCCAGGATCTCCCGCTTGGGCACCACCTCGCCGGCGTGCCGGGCCAGGTACTCCAGCACGGCGAACTCCCGGGCGGTCAGCCGTATCTCCGTCCCGCCCCGGGAGCACAGGTGGCGCGCGGGGTCCACCAGCAGGTCGCCGAACTCCATGGACCGCGGGCCCCGGCGGCCCGTGCGCCGGGCCAGCGCGCGGAGGCGGGCGACGAGGACGAGGTAGGAGAAGGGCTTGGAGAGGAAGTCGTCGGCGCCGGTGTCCAGGGCCTCGGCCTCGTCGTACTCCCCGTCCTTCGCCGTGAGCATCAGGATCCCGGACTCGTTGCCGGCCGCGCGCAACCGGGCGCAGACCCGGTAGCCGTTGAGGCCGGGCAGCATGATGTCCAGCACGATCAGGTCGTAGTCGTGCTCGCAGGCCATCCACAGGCCCTGCGGCCCGTCGTGGGCCACGTCCACCGAGAAGCCCTCCGACTGGAGCCCCCGCTGGAGGGCCAGGGCCAGTCGTCGTTCGTCCTCCACCACCAGTACGCGCATGCCGCCCAGGGTCTCAGGCGGGGTCCGGGCTTTGCTGAAGGGGTCTTCAGGCGGCTTCAGGTGGGCTTCAGCATCGCCTCGGCATGCTCGGTGCCGAGCCGGGTGCGGTGCCCGGTTGTGCCTGAGGAGTCCCGCCATGTCTGAGTCCTTCCCGCAGCCCGAACAGCCCGAGCAGCCCACGCGTGCCGCCGAGCCGGCGCAGCCCGCGCAGCAGCCGGCGAAGTCCCCGCGCCAGGGGCTGGGCGCGGCCGTCACCCGGGGCGCGGCCGCGCGCTGGGCGCTCGGCGTCGGCGCGGTCGCGGTGATCGTGGGCGGCGGGGTGGGGGGGGGGGGGGGGGGGGGGGGGGGGGGGGGGGGGGGGGGGGGGGGGAGGGGGGCGGGGGGGAAGGGGGGGGGGGGGAAGAGGGGGGGCCGCGGGAGTG